>JAZDCY010000043.1:0-16837 GCA_036679645.1 Gemmatimonadota bacterium
ATACCTGGAAGAGTTCCTCGTGTTGCCGCTGTCGGTATCCGACGGGACGTTGCGGGTCGCGACCTGCGGCGAGCCGGATCCGCAGGCGCTGGACGACCTGGCGTTGCTGTTCGACGCCGAGCCGGAGGTGGTTCAGGTTCCGGCAGACGAGCTGCGTGAAGCAATCCGCCGCGCGAAAGACGACAGCACCTCGGTCGTGCAACTCGTCGACTCGGCCGCGAACCCCGGAGGGGACGAGGAGCGCGAATTGCTGGCGGACACGCGGGATCTCGCCAACCAGCCGCCGGTCGTGCGCTACGTGAGTCTGCTCGTGCGCGATGCGTACCGCGCGGAAGCCAGCGATATCCACGTCGAGTCGACGGCGCTCGGGTTGCGGACACGGTTTCGCATCGACGGCGTGCTCAGTGACGCACCTCCCCCGCCGGGTGACATGCCGGACGCAGTGATCTCCCGCATCAAGCTGCTGGCCGATCTCGATATTTCCGAACGGCGGCGGCCGCAGGACGGACGTATCCGTATTCGGTTGGAGGATCGCGAACTCGACCTGCGCGTCTCCACGATGGACCCGGAGACGTTCGGCGCCTTTCGCGCGCTGGCGATGCGTCCCAACGGCATCATCCTCGTCACCGGTCCCACCGGAAGCGGGAAGACGACCACACTGCACGCGGCGCTCGGGCTGCGGGATGCGACGATCGAAAAGATCGTGACCGTGGAAGATCCGGTGGAGTATCAACTCGCCGGAGTTACCCAGGTCCCCGTACACGAAAAAGCCGGTGTGACGTTCGCGAGCGCGTTGCGCAGCGTCCTGCGGCAGGATCCCGACGTCGTCATGGTGGGGGAGATGCGAGACGAGGAAACCGCGACGACGGCGGTGCGAGCGGCACTCACGGGTCATCTCGTGTTCTCCACGTTGCACACCAACGATGCCATTGGCGCGGTCGCGCGGCTAGTCGATCTTGGGGTCGAGGAGTACCTGGTCGCCTCGACGGTGGAGGCGGTACTCGCGCAGCGACTCGTGCGGCGCACGTGTTCGGAATGCCAGACGCGGTACCGCCCCGATCCGCAGTCGGTGGCGCTGCTCGCGAGCACGCCCGTCGGGGTCGTGACACTCACGCGCGGAACCGGATGCGATGGCTGCCGGCAAAGCGGGTTTCGCGGCCGGACCGGCCTCTTCGAGCTACTCCGCTTTGACGAGCAGATGAAGGAGCTGGTCACGCGGCATGCGTCCCGGGCCGAGTTCCGCGGGGCGACGGCGGAGCGAGGCGTGCGCACGCTGCAGGAGGATGGGTGGGCGAAGGTGCGGGCGGGCCTCACGACGGTCGAGGAGGTGCTCCGTGTTACCGCAGCGTGAGCGGGGCTTCACACTCATCGAGATCCTCGTCGTTATCGTCATCATCTCGGTGCTGGCGGGACTCGTGGGACCGATGATCTTCCGCCACGTCGGAGATGCCAACCAGAGTGCGGCCCGCGCTCAGATCGAGCTGCTGGGCATGGCGCTCGATGCCTACCGGATGGACAACGGGGAGTACCCGACCACCGAACACGGCCTCGCGGCTCTGTGGTCGGAGCCGACCGTTCCGCCGATGCCGCGCCGCTGGCGGGGGCCGTATACGAGGAAACAGATCCCGCTCGACCCGTGGGGCCGGGCGTACGTCTATCGGGCACCAGGCGACAGCGTGCCCTCCGCGTACGATCTCTTCACGTCCGGGCGCGACGGGACGCCCGGAGGCGAGGGGGAGAACGCCGACGTCACGTCGTGGGGCCGGGCGCCTCCGTGGGCTGCTCGACGCGAGTAACGAGCGCGCGGCGCTGGACGAGCTGACCCGCCGCCGGTTGTTCACGATGCGGATTCGAAAGCACGCGGTCGCGCACAGGCGGCGGATACCGCCGCGCCATCTCGCGACCGTCTTTCGCGGGCTGGCAACGGTGTCGCGCGCCGGCGTCCCGCTCGACCGCGCGCTCTCCCTCTCGGCGAAGACGACGCGTCTCCCCGAGCTTGTTGCCGCCGTTCGCGATCGCGTGCGCAAGGGTCCCTGGAGTGGTCGTCGGCCTCGTCCGGGCCGGGGAAGCGGCGGGACTCGACTTCGCGCTCGACGAGGCCGCCAAACACCTGGAACGGGAAGCCGAGCTGCGCGGTAAGCTCCGCGCGGCCCTCACGTATCCGTTGGTGCTGCTCGCAACGGGCGCGGGCACGATCGGCGTGCTCGTGATGGCGGTGTTGCCGCGGTACGTGGCCCTGCTGGGCGATGTCGGCGACGCGTTGCCCACATCGACCAGGCTCCTGCTTGGTCTGTCCGGGTTCCTCGGGGCGCAGTGGCCGCTCCTGACGGTCACCGCAATCGGGGCGTTCCTGCTCGCGTACCGGGGTCTCCGCACAACAAGCGGGCACGAGCTGCTGCTCGATGTTCCCATCATCGGCGGTATACGGCGGGGGATGGCGACGGCGCGCGCGGCGCGCACGTTGGGCGCCATGCTCCAATCGGGCGCACCCGTGCTCACCGCCCTGCACGGTGCCATCTCGGCGGCGGGCGACAAGGCGATTGCCCGGAGGCTCGAGGTGGCGACCGAACGGGTCCGCCGGGGCGAGAGCCTGGCAGCGGCCCTTGCGGCGGAGGCCGCCCTCGACGCTCCAGCGCTGGAACTGCTGGCGGTGGGCGAGGAATCGGGCCGCGTCGGAATGGTGCTGGCCCACGCCGCCGACCTCGCCGAGACAGATGCCACCCGCACGCTCGGCGCAGCGGTGAACGTGCTGGAGCCGACGCTGATCGTGGCCCTTGGTGGCGCGATCGGGTTCGTCGCTCTGGCCCTCCTCCAGGCGATCTACAGTGTGAGGATTGCATGAGCCGCGCTGTCGCAGGCTTTACGCTCGTGGAACTGCTCGTGGCGCTCGCCATCATGGCACTCGCGGCGGGATTGGTGACGGTCACGATCACGACGCTGCAACCGCCCGAAGGGGCGGAGCTGTTGCGCACCATCGCCGACGCACGCGAGGCGGCGATCCGCGACGGCTTGCCGGTTACCGTTGAGTTGGGTGCCGATACGCGGGTCATCGTCTATCCCGACGGGTCGGCGACACCCACACGCTTCGCAATCGCCGGGCAACGGTGGGAAATCGATCCCTGGACCGCGGAGGTCAGCCGTGTTCCTTGACCCTTCCGCCCTTCCGCACTTACGGCGCTCCGCCAAATCCGGCTTCGCCCTCATCGAGTCGGTCGTGGCCCTCGCGATCCTCGGGATCGCCGGTCTCGCGCTCGCCGAGACGACCGCGCAGGCGCTGCGGTTGCTGAAACACACGCGCGTCGCGGAAACCCGTGTGGCCGACATGGATAGGCTGATGACTGCCTACACGCTGCTCGACCGGCGCGACCTCGGCCAGCGGGTCGGGGTGCACCGCGTCGGGTCGTACCAGGTCCGCGTGGAGCGGGTCGAGTTCGATCTGTTTCGCGTCCGGATCGGCGCGCCGCAGCGCGGCGCCGAGTTGAGCACGATGCTGTATCGCCGGGACGCGACCCGTGATTAGGAGACTCGAGGGGAGTCGCGGGTTCACGCTCATCGAGGTCACCGTCGCCCTCGTGATCGGCGCGCTGGTGATTGTCCTCGCGCACGGTCTGCTCACGTCGGTCACGGATGCAGCCGCTCGCGGTCTCGCGTACGCCGCGGCGACGGATCGGGCGGCCAACCAACGGCGCTGGTTGGTCCGCACCTTCGCCGGTGCCGTCGTCGATTCGCGGTTCGGCTGGGGATTCGACGGGACGAACGGCACCGACGCTGGTGTGGAACGGGACCGCATGACGTTCACGTCGATCGTACGCGTCGCTACAGGGACCGCCGAGCGTCGTGTAACGATTGGCGCCACTGCGTCGGGTTCACTCATCGCCGAGCTGCGTGCGCCGCGTGCTGCGTCCGAAGATGTGCCCGACACCCTCATCCTCGCTACCGATCTCCGCGGATTCGGCGCCGAGTATCTCCCAAATTATGGGGCGAACACGGCATGGGTGATGAACTGGGTGTCGCCCGCTAGCGCGCCCGTTGCCGCACGCCTCCGCCTCACGCAGGCCGACGGCCGAGTGGATACTCTGGTGCTCCACATCGGAGCGCGGGGCTGATGCCGGTGCGTGGCACGCACGGCGTGCGGACACGGTCTCTCGTGGTGCGCAAGACCGCTGCGGTACGCGATCGGCGACGCGGTGTGGCGTTGCTCGCGGTGCTCTGGGTGCTGATGGCGGTAGCAGCCGTTTCCTCGTTGCAGTTGAGGGCACTCACACAGGGAGCCCGCGCGGGTGCGTTTCGCGTGGCCTCGATGCGCGGCCGCTGGCTGGTGCAGGGCTGCTTCGCGGCACGCCGGGCACAGTTGGATCGCGCGCTGCGCGACGGTCGCGACGACGAGTGGCGATACCGGCCCGGCCGATTGCGGGAAAGTGCGTGCCGGCTAGTCGTAACGGCGCCCGACTCCGGGCCGGTCGACGTGAATACGGCGCCCGCCGAGTTGCTGGCCACACTCCCCGCGTTCACCCCCGGCGTCGTGGACGCGGTGTTGGAGCGTCGGGCGTGGGGGGAGCGCATCGATGGCATCGATCGGCTCCTGGCACTACTGCCGCCACCGCTCGCCGACCAGGTCAGGAGCGTGTATCCGGAGCTGGCCGGTCGCATCGTGTTCGATCCCGTTGGCTGGATCGTGCGCGGTCGTGTCACGGTCGATGGGCGCGATCTCGAAGTGATGCGTGAGTACTGGGTGCGCGCGGGCGCGCGAGTCGCGGTCGTGCGGCGGGAGATCTTCTGATGCGTATGGGCCTCGCGATCTCGCGATCCGGTGTGCGCGCGGTGGCGGTGTGCCGCGGGCGGAAGGTGTGGGTGGCGGAGCGGATGCTGGATGACGTGGCACACTTGCGCACCGCGCTGGCGGAGTTAGCGGGTGAGCGCCCGCGTGCGGCGCGGCGCGTGCGCGTGGTGATCGAGCACGACCTCTGTGAGGTGAAGGTTTTGCGGAACCTCCCGCCCGTCTCACTGGCCAAGCTCCGGGAGATCGTCGCCCTCCAGGCGTCGCGCTGGTTTCTCGCCAACGGCACGGACCCCGCGACGATGGTCGCCCCGCTCGGGCGTGGGCAGGGTGCGGTGGCGGCGGCCACTGACCCTGCGCTACTCCGCGCCGTGGCCGATGGGTGTCGTGACGCGGGTCTCCGTCTCATCGGTGTCACGCCCGCCGCCGTGGCTTTTGCGGCGACGCTTCCCGACGGTGCACACGAACGCATCGTGGGGGACCGGCGCGAAACCATTCACGTTAGCAAGCGGAAGGTGACCGCGCTCCGCCGATCGGTCGCGCGGATGCGTGACGCCTCGGCTGGCGATGACGCAGACCGAGCCCCCATGCTCGCCGCGACGGTGCGTGGCGTACCCGGGTTTCCCATACCGCGACGCCTCTAGCAGTGCTGGCGCTGTTGTTCTGGATTGCGGCCGGCGTGGTCTTCCTGTGGCGCACGGGCAGTGCGGTGCGTAGCGCGGCGGCGGAAATGTCCATCCTCGAGCCCGGGCTCGATCGCGCCCTGGCCGTGCAACGCGATCTGCACCGGGCCGAGCAGGCGCTGGCGACGCTTGCCGATGCCGTCGCGCACGCGTCGGTCGACACAGATCTCCTGGCGCTGCTCACCGCCGCGTTTCCCGACTCGGCCTATCTCGTGTCGGTGCGGCGCTCCGCCGCGGGTATCGTGACCCTGGCCGGTGTGGCGCCGTCCGCGTCGCGCGTCGTCGCACAACTCGACACCCTCCCCGGCGTCCACAACGCTGCGCTCCGGGGTCCCGTGACCCGGGAAGCATCCGGCGCCGCCATCCGCGAACGCTTTGCCATGGCGTTCGAGTGGCGTGCTAGCCGGCCCGCGCCATGACACGACGCGAGCGGCGGGTCCTCGCGATGGGCACTGTGATCCTCGTGATGGGCGTTGTGTTGCGGTTCGGTGCGCCAACGGTCGCGTTCGTGCGGCAGCGCATCGAGACCTCGCGGGAGCGCCGGGCATTGGTCGCCCGCGCGCGCGCGCTCGTGCAATCCACGCCGACCCTCCAGGCGGCGCTCGCGGCGCGCGCCGACGAGTTGCTGGGGACCGCACCGCTCCTGTTCTCCGGCTCCGCCGCCTCCGGGGTCGCCGCCGGCCTCGCGGGCCGCATCACCGCGGCGGCGGCGACGAACAGAGTTCGCATTGACCGCATCGAACCGTTGCCGGACTCGACCGTCGCGGACTTCACCTCCGTCGAGTTGCGCGTTCGGGCTGAAGGGGATCTCGCCGGTATCATCGGGTTCCTCGCCGCACTCGAGCGAGGTCCCCAGCTCGTCACGGTGACGCAGTTCGCCATCACGAACGAGCACGGCGCGTCCGATCCGCAGCGCCTCCGGCTCGATCTGTCGGCGCGCGGATGGGCTTTGCTGAGGATGGGGGGATGACGCGAAAGTCTGCTGCACTCCAGGTCGCCATGGCACTCGCCGCGTTGCTCGGCGCCGGAGCAGTGGTGTGGGCGGTACAGGTGGACGTCGACGCCCCGCAAACCAATCGCATCGACCCGGATACGCACGCCTCGCTCTCGTTCCGGCGCTCGGCCCCCGAGCGCGGTACGGTGGCGGCGATCGCGCGACGCAACGTCTTGCGACTCGATCGGTCGCCGCCGGCGATCGCGTACGATCCGCTCACGAATGCGACCGGTCCCAACAGAAGGCGCCCAACCGTGCAGTTGGTCGTGCTCGGCGTGCTGCTGGGATCGCCGCGCGCGGCGGTGCTGGGTGGGCTCCCCGGGGTGACCGGATCGCGACTGCTCGAAGAGGGCGAAACCGTCGGCGACATCACGCTGCTCGAGGTGCTCGAGGACACCGTCACGGTGCGCGTGGGACCGGACACCCTGTATCTGGCCGCCCAAGGAGGTGTGCGTGGCTCGTAGAGGGAGGACGCGACGGAACGGGCGCGCGCTGGTGCTCGCCGCTCTCTCGTTGGCGCTGCGCGTCTCGGCCGTGCCCGCACAGGATCCGAGCGGCGTCGTGGCGGTGCAGGATTCGGTCCTGGTGCGGTTCTCGGACGTGGACCTGCGGATCGTCATTCAGGCCCTCGGCCGGTACCTGGATCGTCCGGTCCTGGTGGGGCCGCTCCAGCCGGTGCGCGTGACCTTCGAGTCCCCCAATCCGGTTCCACGAAGCGGCGTCGTGTCGCTGCTGCGCGGTCTGGTTGAAGCCTACGACCTGGAGTTCACGGTCGACTCGACGTTCTACCGGGTGTCACAGAAACC
Source organism: Gemmatimonadota bacterium (assembly GCA_036679645.1). Lineage (GTDB taxonomy): Bacteria > Gemmatimonadota > Gemmatimonadetes > Gemmatimonadales > GWC2-71-9 > JADFNB01. Next base: position 7,261 of record JAZDCY010000043.1, read on the forward strand.
ACAGCAGGCGCCGGGGGCCCGCACGCCGTCCCGACCGGCGGGTTCCGAGACGGCGCGGGAGTTGTTCGTCATCAGACTGCGTCACGCGCGGGCCACGGACGTCGCGGGTACGGTTGCCGCCTTGTTCGGGATTGCCATAGGCGGTGGCGGAAGCCGTGGATTGTCGAACGGCACCCTGAGCGACGAGCTGCGGCGCAACGCGGCCGCGACGACTGAAGGCGAGATGCCGGTGGAGGCGGAGAGTGGGGAGCGGGCAGCGGTGCTTTCCAGTGCGGTGATTATTGTCCCAGATGAGTTGACCAACTCGCTGCTCGTGCGGGCGGACTCCACCGACTTCGCGGTCATCGAGGCGGCGGTGCAGCATCTCGATCTGCGACCCCTTCAGGTGTTGATCCAGGTGCTCATCGTCGAGGCACGCACGGACCGCTTTTTCTCGCTTGGTGCCGATGCCACGTTGAGCGACATCTCGATCGACGGCGGTGATGGGACCATCGGTGGTTCGCTGCTCGGCGCCGGCCTTGGGAATCTCGTGATCCAGATCATGAAACTCGGGTCCTTCGATCTGAACGCGGTCATCCGGACAGCTGTCACGCGGGGCGACGCCCGCATCGTCTCACGGCCCGTCCTGCTCGCATCCAACAACCGCGAGGCGCGGATCCTGGTCGGGAGCCAGCGCCCGTTCGTCCAGGTTAGCCGCAGCCTGCCTACCGACACGCCGACGCGCGACCAGGTGGTGCAGTACAAGGATGTGGGTACCAAGCTCACTGTCCTCCCGACGATCAACCCCGACGGCTACGTGTCGCTCCTGATCCGTCAGGAAGTGAACAGCGCGACGACCGAAACGCAGTTCGATGCGCCGATCATCTCCACTCGCGAGGCCGAGACCGAGGTGCTGGTGCGCGATGGACAGACGATCGTGTTGGGTGGATTGCGCGAGCGGCAGCGGGAGGTCTCGAAGGGCGGCATTCCGGTGCTCTCCGAGATCCCGATCCTCGGCGGCCTGTTCGGATTCGAAGAGTGGCGGACGATCGAAACCGAGCTGTTTTTCTTCATCACGCCGATGATTCTGGCGGACGATCAGGCCGTGGACGCGGCGACGGACGACGTGCTAGAGCAGTCTAGGCGTGCGCGTGGCCCTCTTCGTGAGGACAGACGTTGACGGCGCCGGACGAGAACCTTCCCGGGATGATCGGTCGTCATGATGCAATGCGTGCGATGTACCGCCTGGTGCGGAAGGTCGCCCCGCGGGACATCCCGGTGTTGATCGTCGGAGAGACGGGGACCGGCAAGGAGCTCGTGGCGCGAGCACTCCACTCCCTGCGGTTCGCGAACGGCGCACCGTTTGTGGATGTGAACTGCGCTGCGGTCCCCGAGAGCATCGCGGACGCCGAGTTGTTCGGAGCGGAGCGCGGTGCGTACACCGGCGCCGATCGGCGTCGAGCCGGACTACTCGAGCAGGCCCATCACGGCACGTTATTCCTGGACGAGGTCTGCTCGATGCCGTTGGGTGTCCAGGCGAAGCTGCTGCGCGCCATCGAGCATGGGACCTTCCGGCGGGTCGGAGGCTGTGACCGCGTTCGCTCGGCCTTTCGAACGGTCGCCGCCGTCTCAGAGCCGGTGTCATCGCTCGTCACTGCCGGGCAGCTGCGTGAGGATCTCGCCTACCGGCTGGCTGGGCTCGAAGTTGTCATACCGCCACTGCGCTGCAGGCGCTCGGATATCGGCCCGCTCGCCGAGCAGTTCCTCACATGCGCGGGGACCGGGCATCGTCTTGATGGCGAAGCACAGGCCTTGTTGTGCGGGTATGCGTGGCCGGGCAACGTCCGCCAACTCAAGACGGTCGTCGAGCGGTTAGCGATTCTCGTGGACGAGCCGCTTGTCCGGTACGAACACGTCCTCGGCGAGATCGGGCACGATCAGCTGGATCTCCTCGATAGGGAGAGCCTCCGACAGGTGCTGGCAAGGACGGGATCGATCCGCGCCGCCGCCCGCGCCCTCGAGATTCCCCAGACGACGTTGCGCCGCCGTCTCAAGGCATTGGATCTCCTTCCGAGTGTGCGCCGCGGCGCGGGCTCGGGTGCGCCTGGCGCGCTTTGAGCACGGGGCACAGCGTCGCTAATTCCTTGCTGTACAACACCTTGACGACAACACGGCAGCGGGCACGGACGGTGCCTTCATGGTGGGGCATCGAATACTGACCCCTGATTCGGGAGGCTGTCGATGTCCATCGCCCGAGCGAGCGTGTTCTTCGCGCTTGTGACTTCCGCGTTCGTCACGTCAACCGCGGTAGCGCAGCTCTGCAATCCCAAAGAGGAACTCTTTTGTGGCGAGCCAACGGTCGCCGTGACCCCAGACGGAAACGCGTTCGGCGCGTACCAGTACACGCAGGGCAACCAGGTCGTGTTTACGGTGCAGAACATCTGGTCCGCGACGAACGGCTACTCCCTGAGCTGTTCGCAAACTGGGAATATCACGAACTGTTCTCCCTCGCAGACATTCGTTACGCTCGGATCGGGGCAGTCGACACAGATCACCGTGACGTTCGAGACAGGGGCACCGGGTTCCGGCAGCAAGGTCTGGCTGCACGCCGCGCCTGAGGGGCCGGGCGAAGGGGATGACGGGTATTACAACGTGTCCATCGCCGTCGGGCCGCCCCCCGCGTTGGACGTGACGCAATTCCACCCCCGGCGGGTGGATTACGGGATGTGCCTCAACGCGTGTGGTGCCGCGACCTATGCGCAGAGCACGGTGCCGTATTTCTCCCTTGATACACCAAGGAGCGTCACGCTGGTCTATAACGAGGATCGCACGTCGCTCAAGCCGTTCGTCTTCGCGGACGTCTCCCATTCCAACCCCAACTACCCGCCGACCAAGTACCAGCTTCAGGTCAAGGTTAATGGGGCCTTCGTGACGTTCCTGAATGGAGAGACCACGCTCAACTTCTCCTATCCAGGACTTGCCGCGCACCGCATCGCCGGGCAGTTCGAGGCGAGTTCCTACGCCACGGGCGTGTACTCTATGGACATCATCGTCACGAGCGTCTTCCCGACCGGCTCGGTCTCGAGCACGGCGAACAGCCACCTCGTTGTGTTGGATGAACGGAACTCGCCGATTGCGCGGGGGTGGTCCGTCGCAGGGGTCCAGCGGCTGTACGTTCAGGCGGACGGCTCCATGTTGATCGCGGAAGGCGATGGTGGCTACAGTCACTTCCTCAAGAACGGCAGCACGTTCACAAGTCCAACCGGCGACTTCAGCCGCCTGTATCAATCGGGACCCGCCTATTGGCGCACGTATCCTGATTCCACACGAGTGGACTACAACTCAGCGGGTTTGATGACGCAGATCGCAGACCGGTTTGGGAACGGTACCCAGTTCCAATACGATGGCTCCAACCGCTTGCAGTACATCGACGACCCGGCTCAGAAGACGATAACGCTCAGCTACGGAGCGTACGGCCTCTCCTCAGTCAAGGACCACTACAATCGATACACCTACGTCACGGTACAGTCTGACGGAAGGCTGACCACGATCACGGACCCCGACAACGTCAGCACGGCGTTCGGTTATGACGGGAGCAAGCGGCTCTCGACCATAACAAGCCGCAACGGGGCAACAACCACGCTTACGTACGACAGCCAGTCGGGAAAGCTCGCGTCCGTCGTCGCACCGGCGGTGGCGATCCACGGCCAGGGCACTCAGAGTCCGACAACGACCTTTGACCGATGGCAGAAGGACGGCGTTCCGTACGGCTCCACTAGCACGCCATTCGCCCCGGTGCTACCCGACAGCGTCGATGAAGTCGTTACGGAACCGGGAGGGCAGCAGATTCGCTTCCGCCGGTTCGAGCGGCACGGCCAGCCCTTCTTCACCCACCTCCCCTTGGGGCTGGTGGATACAACGTACTTCAACGAACAAGGGCTCCTGACCTCTCACATCGGACCGACCCACGCGCGGACCTCCCGCTCCTACGACGGTACGGGGTTGCTAACCCATTTCTGGATCGACAACGGCAGCAACGACATTGACATTTGGCGCCGCAACGGCGGATGGGGCCAGGCGGACTCGGTCTGGGGCGATCAGGGCGTGCAGCGGCTGTTTCTGAACTCGTCCAACGGCCGCGTGGACTCGGCGTTCAGTGGCGACATATCCCACATGACGCGCGTTACGTACGACGGCCAAGGGCGCGTGCTCACGGCGACTGACCCAGAAGGGCACCTCGTGAGGCGGTCGTGGTACAGCGGCACCAACGGTAACACGAGTAAAGACTCGCTCCCCGGAGGCCGCGTGACCACCTACGGCTACGACACGTATGGCCGCGAGACCACGGTAGTGGCACCCGATCAGCCTACGCGCACAACGCATTATGACGTCCTCAACCGGCCCGACTGGGTCGACGATGGGGTCAACCCGCTTACGACGCGGTTCGGGTACGACAACCTGTTTCTGACGAGTGTCACGGATCCAAAGAACCAGGTGTACCAGTATACCCACAACGCACTCGGCTGGCAGACACAGTATACGGACCCAGCGGGGCGGTCTACTACGTCCGAGTACAGCATCGATGGAGACCTGCGAGAGTGGACCAATCGCCGTGACCAGGCGATAAACTACACCTACGATGCCCTTCACAGACGGCGCGGGAAGAGCGGCACGAACGTGCTGCGTGACTCGATTGCCTATTCGAACGACGGCCGCACCGTGGTGATGTATAGCCGCATCTATTCCAGCACCCTCTTGTCGGTCGACACAACGTTCCTGAACGATCGCTTCCAGCCGGACTCGGTGGTCACGAATCGCGTGTACTACGCCGCCTACGGCAGCAACCGCGTCGTTCTTCGCCATGCGTACGCCGACAATGGCCTGCTTGACAGCGTCTGGGCGACCGGCGGGCCCGGGAATCTCACTCGCCGGCAGTACAGCTACACGCCGAGCAGTTTGCTGGCCGGAATTCGGTTCGGTACTGCGTGGACGACACTCAACCGCAACGATGATTTTCAAGTGGGGGCCCTCCGCCTACCCGGTGACACGATCAACCTGGACGACATCGCAACCATACACCGCCCAAGTCGATTGACGTCGGCTGGGATGGACAACAAGTACTACTACGATGACCTGGTGCGCACGACTCGTTATTGGTCCACCGCGAACAAGCAGCGCATCTTCTCCTACGACAGCCTGGGGCGGGTCGCAGACACTGATTTCGAAAGCGGGGCGGATTTCTGTATGGGTTGGCAAGCCGACAATGGGTACTTCTGTTACAACGGAACGGTGGACTCGACGCATGCGTTCAGCTACGATGACGCGGGGAACCGTCTTGATATGGGCGGTTCGTATACCAACAACCGTATCTCTGCTTTCGACGGATGTAGCTACCTCACAGACTACGACGGCAACGTCACGCGCCGGACGTGCGGCGGTCAGGTGGTCGACTTCACGTGGACTGCCGATAACCGATTGGAAACCATTGTCATCAATGGAACCACGAGTAACTTCCGCTATGATCCCGCGGGGAGACTAATTCGCCAGTGGGGCGGGCAGATCTTGGACAGGAACTTCATCTGGAACGGATCTCAGCTCTTCGCCGGCCTGAACTGGAAGCTGACAACCAAGGAGGAGGAATATTCATGGTACCCGGGGCTGGACAACCTCCACGCCGTTTGGGCATCGTCCAATAACACGACGCACTACGCCCATACAGACGCCCTCGGTAACGTCGTAGCGCTGACCGATCCCAGCGGGGCGATAAAGAGGACGTACGTGTACGATGAGTGGGGAAGCCTCGTTGCCGGGGCAGACTTCGGGATTTCTGGAAAGAATCGGTCCCGGTTCAAGGGTGCGCTGATGCTTGGGCCGGATGGCGTCGAGGTCTACTACATGCGGAACCGGTGGTACGAGCCGAAGACGGGGCGGTTCTTGAGCGAAGACCCGATCGGGCTCCAAGGCGGGATCAATCCGTACACCTTTGCGGGCAACGATCCGATCAACGGCCGTGATCCGACCGGCCTGGAACCCTGCTGGGATCTCTGGCAGCGGATGACGAAGTGGGTGGACGGCAAGCTCGTGGATACGTGGTGGGAGTACCGGGGGAGGGTGTGTTACGAGGAGCAGGATGAGGGGAACCATGGCGGCGGAAACTCGAGTCACCAGGGGCGCGGTGGTCAACAAGCGCCAGGTACTGCGAGTTACACCGCGGTTCCGCAATGCCCCGCGCTGAACAACACCTTCCTTAGACAGCTTGACCAGGAGTTTAGGGCCGCGCAGGCACAGGGGCGTGAGCGAGGTGGCTGGTATGGTGCGCCATGGACCAACCCTCTGCGCCACACCACTGTGGGCGGGACAGACTTCATCAGAGTCCCGCGACATCCCGGTGCCGCAGGTCACTACCACACTCACCAGAACCCACCGACCACCCACTACCAGGGACCTAGCACTGCCGACAGCATCTACGCGGTGAACGTTCTCCGCTCGCCCGACGTCATTCCGAGCCAGGACTCCCTGTTCATCATCTATCCCAACGGGTCCATTGTGGGGTGCGCGCGATGATAGCGGTCCAGACAGCCCTTGTCCGATCCCTCTACGCCGCGGCTGGTGCGATTCGAACATGGAGCAGCGCGGTGCTCCTTGTGACAGTCCTTTCACCCATCTATGCCTGTGCGCGACACGACGAGCCCCCGAGCGAAGAACAGGGGTCGCAGAACCCGATCGCCCAACGAACATGCCGAGTACGCGAGGTGGACTCGGTTTGGAGGCCGGGCGATCCGTTAGGCGACGCGGAATGGACTGGCGAGTTCCTGCTTACGTTGGTTGCCACGTCGGGGGCTAACCAGGATTCAGTTGCGAGTGGTCATCTTGCCCTCCGGCCGATGCCGCATGCCCAGCAAGTGGAGGGTAGTCCAATCACTCCGATCTATGGTTGGACTGATGTTGACCTGTCCCGGCTGGCTACGCTAACGATCGCGGATCCGCTTGCATCACGAGATCCCACCAGGCCTGGCGTCCTCCTAGTGTACAACACGGTGAACCGGAGTATCGTCCTTCTGCTTGGCGGAAGCCAGTCGCAGGACGCTGGGGTCGTTCTATTCGTTGGATATGCCGACAGCTCGGGCTTTTCCGGGCAGTGGCGTGATGGGGGATTGAGGCTACCAATTGAGAGCGGCCACTTCTGCGCAGAACGGGAGAGGTGACCCGCACGCATCCAGGGGGCCGGCCCCCGCCCCCTTCCTGCGCTGAGGCGGTTGGCGGGACGTTCGCTGGCTGCCTAGCAGGAGTACTATAGTCCAGGAGGGTGTGGATGATGACGCGAGACAGTAACGTGCCCATACTGGTAACGCACCTGCGACTCGCCATCCTAAGCGCTATGTACCTATTCGGAGGTCTTTTCGTGCTTGGCGTTGTCGCTGGGAGTGCTGCGTTCGGGCTTTGGAATCGCTCACCCGTCAGTGCGCTTGTTGCCGTTGCGCTTGCCACCGGCGCGGCGCTCTGGCAAAGCGTCATGTATTACCGGACTGACGGCTTGCTACATCACGCCGGCGGAGAGAGATCACGACTTCTGGAGGAGTACCGCGTGTCAATACGTGAATGAGCGCCCGCCAACGCGCGCTATGGTTCCCAGCGACGGGAGCTTGGGTCGTGAACTCCGCTACGCACGTTTCTTCTGAGCCGCGACCGGCGCTTCGACGAACTTGAGCACGGCCCGCTGATCGGCCTGGGCTAGCTCCTCGGATCCTCGGCAAGCGTTTGAGGAGCCTCGCCGTCTTCGGTGAGGCTCCTTTCTTGACGGGCTTCACGCTCGGCAATTCATCGGCGGAGACCTTCAGCGGTTTCGCCAAGTGAACCTGCATCGCCCCGTAAGGCTGGGCATCACCGTGCGATGCGGCCCACGAGTCGCGAGAAGAGCCACGACCCGGCCGGAACTGATTGGAAGCGGCGCCATAGGCGTGTCCATCTCGTCACAATACATTAGGTCCTCCGTTGCTGATCTCGCGGGTGAGTGGATTAGTGAGTGGATAGAGTGTGATAAGCTGCGCTCTTGCGTGTCAGAAAGTGCGACAAATCGTGCGTTCAGCCGCGGAAAGTGTGACATCTTGCTCATGTCTATAAAGGAACACGCCCGCCTAACACCATTAAGAAGTGCCCTGTCAAGTGGACGCAGTATTCCCTGGCGGCGAGCCTGCTCGCCGCTTTCTTGCTTTCGCAGCCGTTCGACCTTCCTGAGCGCGACGTGGCGTCTGCCGGTAGTATCGCGTGGAGCACCACCAGCAGTGGCGTCCAAACACCATTATGGGCTTGCCGACTCGCTACCGTTACGCGCGAGCACCGTCCCGACCTGCGGGTTCCGAGGCGGCGCGGGAGTTGTTCGTCATCAGACTGCGTCACGCGCGGGTCACGGACATCGCGGGCACCATCAGCGCCCTCTTTGACGTGGGCGGCTCGGGCTCGGCGGCTCGCGGTGTCTCTCCACGGGGACGCTCTCCGACGAGCTGCGGCGCAACGTGGCGGCCACCGTCCGCACTCCGGAGACCGGTCGCCCGGACGCGGCCCGCCCGTCGGGCGGATCGGCGCTCGAGGGCGCCGTCACGATCGTGCCGGACGAACTGACCAACGCGTTGCTCGTGCGCTCGAGCCGGGAGGACTACCAGGTGATCGCCGCCGCGGTGGAGCAGCTCGATTTGCGCCCGCTGCAGGTGCTGATCCAGGTGTTGATCGTGGAGGCACGGCGCGATCGGTTGTTCGCGCTGGGCGTGGACGCCGAGGTGACCGATGTGTCGCTCGACGAGGGGGACGGTACGGCAGACGCGTCGCTGCTGGCCGCCGGCTTGGGCAACCTCGTGATCCGCGTCATGCGGCTCGGATCCTTCGACCTCGACGCGTTGCTCCGTCTGGCCGTGTCGCGCGGGGATGCGCGGATCGTGGCCCGGCCGCTCCTGATCGCGCGGATCCTCGTCGGGAGCCAGCGGCCTTTCGTGCAGGTGAGCCGCAGCTTGCCCACGGACACGCCGACGCGCGACCAGGTGGTGCAATACAAGGACGTGGGGACCAAGCTGACAGTGCTGCCCACGATCAACGCCGACGGGTACGTCTCGCTCCTGATCCGGCAGGAGGTCAACAGCGCAACCAACGAGACACAGTTCGATGCACCGATCATCTCGACGCGTGAAGTCGAGACCGAGGTATTGGTGCGCGACGGGCAGACGATCGTGCTCGGCGGGTTACGCGAGCGGCAGCACGAGGTGACGCACACCGGCATTCCGTTCTTGTCCAGCTTGCCGCTGATCGGCGGACTGTTCGGCTCGCAGGAGCGACGCACCACGGAGACGGAACTGTTCCTGTTCATCACGCCGATGATCCTGGCCGACGACGCCGCGGCCGACACGGCGACGTCCGCCGCCCTCGAGCACGCGAAGCGCGCCGGCCTGCGGCGGGAAGACCATCAGCCGTGAGCCGCCGCGTCGAGCCCCTCCCAGGGATGATCGGCTGGCACCCTTCCATGCTCGAGGTCGCCCGTCGCGTCCGGGCCGCTGCGCGCAGCGACGTGCCGGTGACGGTCATAGGCGAATCGGGCACCGGGAAAGAGCTG
>JAZDCY010000044.1:0-7661 GCA_036679645.1 Gemmatimonadota bacterium
GCCGACTCGCTCGCGCTGCTCTACCTCTTGGTGGACACGCATGTGTCGCTGGGCGTCGAGCTGGTCGTGGGGCATGTCGATCACGGGATCGCGAGCGCGAGCGCGACCTGGGCGCGTTGTGTCGAAGAGGTGGGGGAGCAGCTGGCGCTTCCCGTCGTCACGGTTCGGTTGGAGCTCGGTCCCGAGGCATCGGAAACGGTGGCGCGTCGCGCCCGGTACGATGTGTTGCGGCGGATGCAGCGAGCGCGCGACGCGTGCTACCTCGTGACGGCGCATCACGCCGACGACCAGATCGAGACCGTGTTGCAACGGTTCATCCGGGGGTCGGGGCCCGCCGGGCTGGCCGGGATTGCCGCACGTACATCGGCAGGTCTCGTGCGGCCACTCTTGCCGTTTCGCCGTGACGAGCTGACGCAGTGGCTCGCAGAGCGCGTTCCGGACCTCGTGCCAATCGACGACCCGGCGAACCGTGACGAGCGGCACGACCGTGCCTGGATCAGGTCACGCCTCCTCCCCCCGCTGCGTGACCGTTTCGGTGAGGACCTCGAGCACAGACTGCTCATTGCCACGACGCACGCGCGCACTGAGCGGGACGCGTGGGCCGCGTTGCTCACCGAGCTGACGGGCCTCGAGTACCGCGCGGAAACGGGCGCCATCGAGGTTGCTCGGGTCGGATTGCGGGCGTATGATGAGAGCCTGTGCGCAGTGCTATTGCGCGCTGCGGCACGCGAAGCCGGCTGTGTGATCGGACTGACCAGGGCGCACCGGTTGGTCCGATTTGTTCGTGAGGCAAAGAGCGGGCGGGCGATGCAGTTGGGTGGTGGATGGGTGGGCGAGACCGTGTTCGAGCGGTTGCGTATTCACCGCCCGACGGGGGGATCGCTGCCGGCCCACTCCCACCCCCACGACGGGGTGGAGTGGGGGACCGGGGAAACGGGCGATGTCACGTGGGGTACATGGCATATCCGGTGGCGACGGGAGCCCGCGGGCCCCGCGCGGCGCGATGCGCTCACAACGTGGACGCTGCCCGGCGGCGGGGTCGTTCGCGGTCGGCGTCCCGGCGACACGATGGCGCCGCACGGGGGAGTAGGGCGCCGGAAGGTGCGACGGCTCATGATGGAAGCACGCGTCCCGCGTGGGGAGCGCGATGCCTACCCGCTCGTCACGCGGGGAGACGACATTCTCTGGATTCCCGGTGTCTGCCGAAGCGAGGCGTCGCTTCCCCGCCCGGGCGAACCGGCCGTGAGGCTCGATGCACACCGACACTGACATCCTGCAGCTCATGGGCGGTCGCGAGATCGCGCACGTGACCTACGATCCGGAGACGATCGCGGCGCGCGTCGTCGAGCTGGGCCGAGAGATCACGGACTATTACGGGGACGGCCAGCTGCTCGTCCTGGGGTTGCTGAAGGGCAGCTTCATCTTTCTCGGCGATTTGGTGCGCTCCATCCTGGTGCCCCACCAGGTAGATTTCCTGGTAGCGGCATCGTACGGGGCCGGCACGACGTCGAGCGGCAACGTGCGGCTCCTCTATGACCCGGCGACGGAACTCGCGGGACGACACATCCTTCTCGTTGAGGATATCGTCGACTCGGGAAACACGATCAACCGGCTCGTGGGCCTCCTAAGGGAACGGGAGCTGCGGAGTCTCGATATCTGTGCGCTGCTCCACAAGCGCATTGCGGTGGAGCTGGCGCTGGAGCCGCGTTTCGTGGGATTCGATGCCCCCAGGGAGTTCCTGGTTGGGTATGGGCTCGATCATGCCGAAGATTTTAGACACCTGCCGTTCATCGCGAGTTTAAAGGAATAGATGTAGATGTCGGATCGTCAGCAGCAGCCGAAGAAGACCTCGTTGGGGGATACCAGCAAGAAGATCGTCTTCTGGCTGCTGGTGGTACTCTTGCCGTTTGCGTTCTTCCGGGTACTCGATCCCGGTCGCGACGACCGGGCCGAGGTGCCGTACTCGACGTTCAGCCGCGAGTTGGCGCAGGGGAATATTGTCGAGATCGAGATCGAGAACGGCCAATTCGTGCGCGGCGAGTTCCGGCAGGCGGTGAATCTGGAAGGACAGCGGGTGACCGGGTTCACGGTTCTGTTGCCGATCCAGAATTCCGAGGCCCTCATCCAGCGCATCGAGGATGAGGGCATCCCGATCCGGGCCAAGGAGCCGCGCACCTCGTTCGGCACCGTCTTCATCAATCTGTTGCCGTGGATCATCCTCATCGGGCTCTGGCTCTTTTTCTTCCGGCAGGTGCAGGCCGGCGGGAACCGCGCGTTCTCGTTCGGCAAGTCCAAGGCGAAGATGCTCACGGGGGACACACCAAAGGTCACCTTCGCGGACGTGGCCGGTGCGGACGAGGCCAAGGTCGAGCTGCAGGAGATCATCGAGTTCCTCAAGGACCCGCAGAAATTCCAGCGACTGGGTGGCCGGCTGCCGAAGGGCGTGCTCCTCGTCGGCCCGCCGGGTACGGGGAAGACCCTGCTGGCGCGAGCGGTGGCGGGCGAGGCGGCACGGCCGTTCTTCTCGATGTCTGGGTCGGACTTCGTCGAGATGTTTGTCGGCGTAGGGGCCTCACGCGTGCGCGACCTGTTCGAGCAGGGCAAGGCGCACGCGCCGTGCATCATCTTCATCGACGAGATCGATGCTGTGGGGCGCCACCGTGGAGCGGGGCTTGGTGGTGGGCATGACGAGCGCGAGCAGACGCTCAATCAGCTGCTCGTCGAGATGGACGGCTTCGAATCGAACGAGGGCGTTATCCTCCTCGCGGCCACGAACCGCCCCGACGTACTCGATCCGGCGTTGCTCCGTCCGGGCCGGTTCGATCGCCAGGTCGTGGCAGACATGCCCGACGTGCGCGGGCGCGAGATGATCCTCAAGGTGCACGCGCGCGAGAAGCCACTCGACAAGACGGTCGATCTCGAGGTGATCGCGAAAGCGACCCCGGGGCTGGCTGGCGCCGACCTCGCGAACATGGTGAACGAAGCGGCACTCCTCGCTGCCCGCCGCGGCAAGCGGCAGATCGAGATGGTCGACTTCGAGGACGCCAAGGACAAGGTGATGCTCGGTGTCGAGCGCAGGAGCCTCGTCTTGTCGGATGAGGAACGGAAGCTCACCGCCTATCATGAAGCCGGCCACACTATTGTGAGCGTGCGGCTTCCCAACATGGACCCGGTCCACAAGGTGTCCATCGTGCCACGCGGGCGCGCGCTTGGCCTCACTCTCTCACTGCCGGAAGAAGACCGTCATAACCACACGAAGGAGTACATTCTCGGCAAACTGGCCATGGCCTACGGTGGCCGTGTGGCGGAAGAGCTGGTGTTTGGTGCCGAGAAGATCACGACTGGTGCCGCACAGGATATCGAGCACGCCACAGATCTTGCACGCCGTATGGTGACGCGGTTCGGTATGAGCGAAGCGGTGGGACTGATCGCGGTGGGTGACCGCGACCAACAGATCTTCCTGGGTCGAGAGTTCTCGCAACGGCGTGAGGTGTCGGAGAAGACCGCCGAGCTGGTGGATATGGAGATCAAGCGAATTCTCGATGAAGCACTCCAGAACGCTCGTCGGATCCTGAAAAAGGAGATGGAGTTGCTGCAAACTATGGCGCAGGCGCTGCTGGATCGGGAGACTCTCGACCGCGCTGACATCCGGCTGCTTGTCGCGGGAGAACCGCTGCCGCCGCTGCCGCCGCCCATTCCGAGCGCGCCGCTTGCGGCCGCACCTCCGGAGAAACCCAAAGTCTCCGAGGCGGGGCCGATGCTCGGCACGCCGCCTGCCGAACCCGCCGGGGCGTGACGCTCGCTCCGGTTCCCCTGATCCCCGCCGCGCTGCGCCACGCGCTTCGGCGACGGGGCATGGACCCGGTGCGCGCCGACGCGGCCGCATGCGGGCTGACTCCTCTTGCCATCACCGTAGATGATCTCTCGTCCGCCGAGCGTGACGCCGTGGTGCTCGCGGCGCACGAACAGGGTATAGCCTGTCTCACCGGCGACGGATGGGTCCTGCTTGCCGGACACATCGCCCAACTCGCCGGGCTGGCGCGTCCCGGACGGATGTGTCTCGATGACGCGCTCGCCGACGCACTGGGACGCTCGCTCAGCGGGTTCGCCGAGTCGCCGGACGTGCTGGAGACTGCACGCGGGTCGATCGCGCTCGAGGCACCGGTGCTCGTCGGCATCATCAATGTGACGCCGGATTCGTTTTCTGACGGCGGAAAGTTCCTCGAGCCGGACGCCGCCGTCTGCCACGCGGAGTCGCTCATCGCCGCCGGAGCCGGGATGCTCGACGTCGGCGCGGAGTCGACCCGGCCCGGCCAGCCCGAGCCGGTGGGCGCCAACGAAGAGTGGCGCCGCCTCGAGCCGGTGCTCCGGCAGCTCGTACTTCGGTTCCCCGACACGCCGCTGGGCGTCGATACGGTGAGAGGTGAGACGGCTCGCCGGGCGCTCGATGCGGGCGTGTGGGTCATCAACGACGTCAGTGGCCTCCGCCTCGATCCTGAGATCGCCACGGTGTGCGCTGCGGCGGGTGCAGGGCTGGTGCTCATGCACTCGCGCGGGCCGTTCCGCTCGATGGCCTCGTACGATCATGCGACGTATGACAATCTCGTGGGGGAGGTGCTGGCGGAGCTTCGAGAGGCGGTCGCGACGGCCGAAGAGCGGGGGGTGGCGCCCGAGCGCATCGTCGTCGATCCGGGTCTCGGTTTTGCCAAACGACCCGAACAGAACCTCGAGATCCTCCAGCAACTCGCGGCGTTCGGAACCCTTGGGCGCCCGGTCATGGTGGGGCCGTCACGCAAACGGTTCCTGGGGGCCATCACGAGTCGAGAGGTGCCCCACGACCGCGACGCCGCCACGGCCGCGGCCTGTGCGGTGGCATATGCCAACGGCGCCCGGCTCTTTCGGGTGCACAATGTTGCCGCCGTCAAGGATGCGCTCGACGTGAGCTACGCCATCGGATCCGCCTGATGCCGCTCGAGCAATTTCGGTTCCTGATCCCGGGACTGCGCGACCTGATTGAGATTCTCGTCGTCGCGTACATCATCTATCGAGGGCTCCTGTTCCTCGCGGGAACGCGGGCGCTGCAGATTCTCGTGGGTGCGATCCTGATCGTGGCCGTCTATTTCGCCGCTGTGATACTCAAGTTCGACATGATCGTGACCGTGCTCGGCGTGCTCTTCACCTACGGTGCGTTCGCGGCAATCGTCGTGCTCCAGCCGGAGCTGCGACACGCATTGGCGCGTCTCGGCCGGTCACGAGCCCTCACCTATCTCGTCGGAAGCGGTCGTAACGTCGTGGCGGACGAGATCGCGGAGGCGGCGGATCGTTTGGCTCGGGCGGGAACGGGGGCGATCATCGCGGTCGAGGGAGAGGTCTCGCTCGACGACTATCTAGAGACAGGTACCGAGATGCGTGCGGTTGTGTCGGGAGAGCTGTTGAGCACGATCTTCACGCCGTACTCGCCGCTGCACGACGGTGCCGTCGTGATAAGGGGCGACCAGATCGTCGGGGCTGGGTGTGTCTTGCCGCTCACTCAGTTCCCCGTCACCGACAAGTCGCTGGGGACGCGCCACCGTGCGGCGCTTGGACTCTCTGAGGAGTCAGACGCGCAGGTCGTGGTGGTCTCCGAGGAAACCTCGCGTATCTCGCTGGCGGTGGGTGGATTGCTACATCAGGGGCTCTCGGCGCAGCAAGTGCGGGATGCCCTGTCCGCGCGCGGGCGCCCATCGCTTGCGCTTGCCACGCCGGCCGGCGAGCCTTCAGCGACCTGAACGTCACCCCAACTCCATACTGATGCCCGTACTCGACACAGCCGCTGTCGTAGCGCCCGTGAATACGGCCTTTGCGGCACCTGACCGCCCGCCATACCGCGCGGCCATCGCGATCTTCGCGGTCATCCTTGCCGGATACGTCTGGACGCTCGCGCCCACCGTCACGTTCTGGGACGCGGGCGAGTTCATCGCTGCTGCGAAGATCCTCGGTATTCCGCACCCCCCGGGGACGCCGCTCTTCGTATTGCTGGGCAACTTTTTCGGCAGACTGCTGCCGTTTGGGGAGTTCGCGTATCGCACGAACCTGATGACCGCCATCTTCAGTTCAGCCGCGGCGGCCTTCATGTTTCTCGTGGTCGCCCAGGCATTGAAGGGGTGGTTGGCCAAGGAGCGCCGGGTGGCAGGGGAGAGCGATCCGTGGTTCGCGATCGGTGGAGCGGTAGCGGCGGCGCTCATCTCGGCATTCGTGTTCACCGTGTGGCAGAACTCGAACGAGACCGAGGTCTACATGGTGGCGACCTTCAGCATCGCCGCCATTGCCTGGCTGGCGTGGATGTGGCGCCGGCAGCGCGGCACGCAGCGCGCCAGCCACCTGCTGCTGTTGATGGTCTACATAGGCGCGGTGTCGATCGGTAACCACCTGCTCACGCTGCTCGTCGGGCCGGCATTGGTGGTGTACATCTGGCATGTGCTGCGAACCGAACCGCTGCCGGACGCGGCCGACCGACGGACCGAGTGGGCGCAAGTGGCTATCCTCGCCAGCGCTTGGATCCTGCTCATTTGGGTTGGGCTCGGCGCAGCGTCGACCGGGTACCTGGCCTGGGGGGCTAGAATTGCTCTCCTCGGCGCGTTGGCCTACGCGGTGTACGCCAGATCTTACGCTTTTCCGGCAGTAGTGCTCCTGATCGGTGTGGTTGGAATCTCAACCTACGCGTTTCTTCCGATCCGTGCGTCTCTCGATCCGTTCATAAACGAGGCGGATCCGTCGACCTTGGACGCGCTGCTATCGGTGATTCGACGTGACCAGTATCCGCCGCGCTTGTGGATCGACAATCCACTCTACCCCTCCGGTGCCGGGAACCCGGGGCGCAGCCTGACGATCATTGGTCTTCAGGCGCTCAATTACATCCAGTACTTCGATTGGCAATGGGCCAACGGACTGGCCCCCACCGACCCGGTCTTTGCGCGCAACACACAGCTGTTCGGGCTCATTCCCGTCCGGCTTCCGTTCACGCTCGCCTTTACCTCGCTTGGCATGGCGGGGCTCCGCGAGCTGCATCGGCGTGATCGCTCGTTCTTCTGGTTCTTCCTGTTGCTGTTCCTGACGGCGGGTCCCGGTCTCATGGGTTACATGAATTTCAAGCCGGGTTTCTCCCTCGGCTGGGACATTTTCCCGCAGTCGGCTTTACGCTCTCGTTTCAGATGTGGGGATTGTTCGCGGGTATCGGCCTGGCCACGTTGGGTCGCGCGCTACGAGACTCCTTCAAGACGGCTACGCCGGCGCCGGATTCGCATCTGCCACAACACGTGGAACGATCACGGAGCTTGCGGCGGACGACGGGAGGCGCGCGCGCCGCGATGGCGGGCGTGCTGGCGCTGGCGGCTGTCCCCTTTGCCTTGAACTTCCGTGCGGCCAGTCGCGCGCACACCCCGACGAACACGCTCGCGCGCGACTTCGCCTACAACCTGCTGCAGTCGGTCGAGCCCTACGGGATCGTCTTCACCAACGGCGATAACGACACGTTCCCGCTGTGGTATCTGCAGGAAGTGGAGGGGGTGCGCCAGGACGTGTCGGTTGTCAATCTCTCCTTGGGGAACACCGACTGGTACATCCGGCAGTTGCGTGACAATCCGGTGCGCCGGTTCGATCCGGACCAGGCCCCGTGGTTCGCC
>JAZDCY010000045.1:0-32981 GCA_036679645.1 Gemmatimonadota bacterium
AGCCGGCGCTTCAGCGCCGGAACTAGAGGGGCAGTAGCGAATCCATACCCGGTACGAAGCAACCGCGACTAGGCCGGGTCGTCGGCCTCCAGTCCCTCGATCCGATGAAGTTCCACCTGGCTCTGTCGCACATCTGCCGGCCGATACATGATGACGCGTGCCCGTTCGAGCGTGATCAACCCGCCGCCGATCATCTCGTCGAGGTCGGGCAGGATCGACTCGATCGTCTCTTCGGTCTCTACCACCTCGATGATCAGCGGCAAGTCAATCGAGAGCCGTAGCACCTTTTCGGTGTGCATCGTGCTGCTGGCACCGAACCCCGCTACGCCGCGCAGCACCGTTGCGCCGGCGAGGCCGCGCTCGCGGAACCGGTTCAGCACCGCCTGGTAGAGGGGTTTGCCCTTGTACTTGTCGTTCTCGCCGATGAAGATGCGCATCAGCGTGCGTTCTCCCTTGAAGCGATGTGTCATGGCGGCTCCTAGAGCAGCCGGCTTGCGAGCGCGGTGCCGGCGATCACCGCGATCACGCACCCGAAGATAGTCCCGCCGAGGTAGAGTCCCGCCTGCCAGTACTCCCCGTCGGCGAGCAAGGTGTAGCTCTCGTAGCTGAACGTGCTCATGGTCGTGAACGCGCCGCAGAATCCGATGGTGACGCCGGCGCGCAGCTCGGGGGAGAGCAGGGTCGTGCCCGTGGCGTAGCGGATCAGGAATCCGAGGAGCAGGGACCCCACGATGTTGACCGTCAGTGTGCCGCTAGGAAACAGGCTGGTACCGGTGCGATCCTGCACGAGGCCTTGCAATAGGTAGCGAGCAACGGTTCCGACGGTCCCGCCAAGCGCTATGTAGATCAGCACTGCGTATCGCCACGTGGGGTAATGCGCACCGCCATGTCGCGCGACGGCCTCACGGGATTTCGATTACGTAGATGAGCATGGTGTTGGGCGAGATGACGAACCGTTGCACATTTGGTTGAGATGGAGCGTAGTAGCCGCGCGTGCCGTACGCCAGTGCCACCGGAACGATGACCAGGCGCCGCTCGCCGCGTCGCATATGCGCAAGGGCATCGTCGAAGGCTGGAGTCGCGGCACTGGTCCCGACAACGAAGACGAAGGCATGCCCGCCTTCCGCACCCGGTTCGGGCCAGTTTGGTGTACCGCCATCGCTGCTCGCGAATGACAACCCTGAAGGTGTGTGTCCTGCGTACCGCACGGTCACGCTGTCGCCCGCTGCGATGGGCGTTCCGGAACCATCGTCCAGGATAACATACGACCATCCCGAGTCGGTCGTGACGGCGGTCGGCCAGTTTTGGCGCACGTATTTCATGTCTGCAGCGTGCTTCCGCGCTTCGTTGGCCCGCACGAGGTCCTCGACCGTGGCCACGAGTTGCCGGAACGACGCGGTGGTGGGGTGGAACGCCTCGGCGCGTTCGCCCACGCGTACGATACGCACGCTGTCGATCTGGTCGTCTTGCACGATGGTCATCACGACGTCCATTCCCTGCACGACCTCGCCGAACACCGTGTAGTCGCCGTCCAGGTACGACCGGTCTCCCAGCGTGATGTAGAACTGGTTGGTAGCGGTATGCGGTCCCGCGTTGGCCATGCCCACCATGCCGGCGCGGCCATGTCCCAGCGCCGGGTCGATCTCGTTGGGAATCTGCGTGCCCGATCCATCCGCGCTGTCCGGCGCCGGGACGCCACCCTGGATGACGTGTCCCGCGACGACGCGGTGAAAGGTGGAGCCGTCGAAGAACGGGGTGCCGAGCGGAAACGCATCGTTCTGAATGGTTCCCTCGGCCAGGCCCACGAAGTTGGCTACGGTCATGGGTGTCCGTTCCAACTCTAGTTGAATCACGATCGTGCCCTTGGGCGTGTGGATCTTGCCGTAGAGGCCGTCGGGGAGCGGGGTTTGCGCGTCCACACGTGCTGCGACAGTCGCGAGTGCGAGGACAAGCCAGGGAATATTCCGACGAACTCGAGTCATGGATGTGTTGGATAGATGGCCAGGGTTTGGGCGCGAGCTGAGCTTACTAACGTAGCGAGACCACCAAGTGAACACACGGCGTCCACCCATAGATCCCGAGGAGGGCACGGAGGGCCGGGGACGGCCTCTTAATTCATGTGGGCATGCTTATCGGCTCCAACCTCCAAATGGGTCGCCAGCTGCAGTGCTTCCCACCCGCGCTTGGGCCCGGCGCGGCACGGGTTGGCCATCGAGCGACCGAGGCGCTGCGCGAGGAGGAGGAGTAGGAACGCTGTCCGGAAAAGCAGCGCGGGACGGCACAATAGGCCCGTCCCGCGTCGCATGTTCTCCGCAGCGTGGCGAGCTCAGCCCCCCAGGCCGGCTGGTGCATCCGGCTCGCTGCCTGCGGTGCCGCCGCCACGACCAGATGTCGAATGGCCACCCTTGCCGCCCGCTACGGCGGCCAGCTCGAACTCGGCCAGCTCTTCTTCTTCATACGCCGCCCGCGGCAACACCGCCGTCAGGTGCGCGCCTGCCGGATCGACGAAGCGGATCTTGAAGCCCTCGGGCAGCTTCCGCCCGGTTGCTTCCTCGACCGCCGCGCGACCATCCCGCAGCGCCAACGCCCGGAAGTCGGCGTCGTTCGCCGCCATGCGGAAGATCTTCTCCTGCGCTTCCTGCTGAGCCTGCTCGGTCCATTCGTGCATGGGTCCCTCGCGCGTGTGGGTGGATGAGTCTTGGGGGGCAAATCTTGGTGCGTACCCGTCTCCTGAACGTCACCCTGCCAGGTGACGGCTGGGGGACGGTGCTCGCGCGCCTTCAGCCGTACAGCGCCCAGCCCCCCTGCCACGGCACGACCGTTCCCTCCAGCGTCACCCGTTCTTCTCCCGGGTTCCGGTCGGCCAATGGGGACTCCTGGCGGTACACGTCGCCTGAGAGGCTCAGGAGCTCACCGTCCGCGAACGGCTGGAATGTCCGGGGGACAGCCTTGAGCAGCTGCGATGTCTCCTCGCTGTCGAGACCGACAGTCTCGTCGTAGGTGAGATCCCACACGGTCCGCCCGGCACGGGCGTCGCGACGCGAAAGACACAACACGAAGGAGACCGGTCGGGCGTCATCGCCGGCACAGGGCTCGAGATAGCGGTGCGCGACGTCGGCATGGATCGCCGCGAGCGGAATGTCCGCCCCGCGCGTCGGCGAGAGGATGTGGAAGGCCGGCAACGCCCACCCCTCCCGCGGCACCACCGCCGCGCCGAGCCTCTCGGCGAGCGCCGCGCACACACGGTCGTAGAGCCAGCCGAAGCGTTGCGACAGCTGAGGATTTGCCAACGCGGCCGATCGTTCGTATACCGCGGGATCGTCGAACGCGTCGATCGCGGCCACGGCGCCGAAGGTGTGGAACGCGATGGGCATCGTCCGCGCCGTCCAATGTGGGCGCGCGGCGTACAACTCGGTGAGGACGGCGGCACACTCCGAAGGTGACAGCAGCGTCGCGCGCGCTACCGGCGACCGGGCGGCCCGGCGGCCGGCGCGCGAGGGTCGGCCGCGGATCGTCTTTCGCACCTCCCGCTGTTCCGTGATCTCCGCGCCAAAGGGCACGAGGTGACGCTTGATGAATCGCACCATCGCGGGCAGCGTCGAAGGCGTGCTCCATTCCCCCAGTCCCTGGCGGTTCCCGATGGCCTCGGCGTGACGCCGGATCGCTTCGCCCATCAGCGCCATGCCGCGCCCGAGGCGGGCCAGGTCCTCGCGCACGAATAGGCAGCGGTAGTACATCGTCGTGGGCGCGGTGCGGTGCGTGATGAGCCATCCGACCACCTCGCCGCGGTAACGCAGCGCGAGGCTGTTGAGGATCTCCATGTCAGGCTCGAAATGGAACGGATCAAGCGTTTCGGCAAACCACGCCCGGCCCTGGCGTGGCTCGGCGATGCGCGCACGATCGACCGCGGTGAGATCGACCCAGTCGACGATCTCGTACTCGGGCGGGAGCTGGAGTTGCTTCCGCATCAGCGGCGCGTCGAGGATCGACCGTCCGGCGCGGCATTGCAGCATCGTGACTTCGGGTGCGCTCCAACCGGCGGAGCGAAACAGGGCTTCGAGCGCCACGAGCGCGCTGGACGGCGGCAGCGCGTAGCGGCACGAGACCGATTCCACGCCCTCGGCGGCAAGCGACGATTCGAGCGCGTCCAGCAGCGCGCGGCCGACGCCGATTCGCCGCCATCCGCGCGCGACCGCGAGGGTGAGCAGGCGCGCGGTTCCAACGACCGGGGCTCCGGCGAGCGCTCCCGGCTCTGCCCAGCCGTGCACGGCGAGTCCCAGACCGATGGGCCGTCCCATCAGCGTGGCCCCGACGGCGTGGACCCGGTCGAGGGCGGCGAGGTCGTGTAGCACCGGCCGGACCTCGAACGGGGCCAGTCCCTCGAAGCGACACGCCGCCGACGGGTCTACCGGACCGATGGCATACATGGTCTTACCAACCATCCCCCAATGAAGTACCGTCTCCTGTCCCACCCGCCCCGGCGTGACGGTCCGGATGGGCTCGTACCGTCCACAGCCAGGTCTCATGATCGAATTGCGCGTGCTGGGCCCGACATCGCTGCGGCGTTCGGACGGGAGCAGCGTCCAGGCGCTCCTCGCGCAGCCCAAGCGACTCGCGCTGGCCACTTACCTGGCCACGCCGCCGCCCCACGGCGGCCGCTGTTTCTACCAAAAGGATACGCTGCTCGCCATGTTTTGGCCCGAGCTCGACCAGCCGCACGCCCGGGCCGCCTTGCGCAACGCGCTGTACTTCCTGCGAACCCATCTCGGTGCGGCGGCGGTGGTCACGCGCAGCGGGGACGTCGTGGGGCTCGACCCAGCCGAGGTGTGGTGCGACGTAGACGCGTTCGACGTCGCGGTGCGGCTGCGCGACCACGCGACCGCGTACCAATTGTACCGCGGGGCGCTGCTGGAGGGCGTGTTCGTTCCAGACGCGCAGCCGTTCGAGGAGTGGCTCGACACTCAGCGCCGATGGTGCAGCAACGAGGCGCGGGAAGCCGCCAGTCAGGCGGCGCGGCGGCATGCAGCGGCCGGGTGGGTGGACGACGCGCTCGAGTGGGCGCGGCGCGCCCGGGAGCTAGCGCCGCTCAACGAGGATGCCGCCCGGCTGGTCATGGCGTTGCGGTATCTGACCGGCGACCGGGCGGGCGCGCTTGACGAATACAAGCGGCTCGAGACGTCGCTCGATGCCGAGCACGGCGTCCTCCCCGCGGCCGACACGCAGCGTCTCGCCAGGGCGGTTCGTGATCCGCACGCGCACGCCGAGAGTGTGGCCAAGGCGGTGGCCCAGCTTCCGGTGACGGCGAGGATCTCCCCGCAGCGCGGTGCGTCGGCCGCGGGAGCGGCGCGGGTCCAGGGGCGGCCGGTTCTCGAGGCGCTGCTGCAAACCCGTCTCGGTCTCGCGCGGCGGCGCGGCGAGCGCGTCGGCGTGGTGCTGGTAGCGCTTCCCGATGGTGCCGCCCCTGCCGACGGCTCCGGCTCGCAGCTCACGTTGCTCGGGGACTGTGTGCTCGGGGGAATCCGGATGGCCGACCTCGTGGCCGAATGGGACGCGCGCACGCTGGCCGTCGTGCCGTCGTCCGACGCCGCGGTGGATGTCAACGCGCTCGTGGGCCGCCTCGCCCGTTATCTCGAGCGCGTCGCCGCTGCCGACTTCGGAGTCGCGCCTGGTCCCGATTGCATTCGCACGCTGTGGCTGAACCCAACGTGGGGACGGACCGTCCGGGAGCTGCTCCTGGCCGGTCAGAGCCACCCCTAACCCCGCCTTCTCCGGAGGCGCCGCCCCATGCCATCGATTCAGCAGAAGATCTTCCGGACCGCCGCGCTCGCCCGTCACGCCAGTCCCGAGGGGCTCGACGCTCTGCTCGACATCACGACGGTGCCGGGATGGATCGGCCTGATCGGCCTGGCGGCCGTGGTCGTCGGCGCGCTGGTCTGGGGGGTGCTGGGCCGGATTCCGGAGGTCATCGAAGGGCAGGGGATCATGGTGAGCGCTAGCGGCGTGTTCCGGGTGCAATCGCCAGCGGCGGGGCAGATCGACTCATTGCTGACCGACGTCGGCTCGACGGTGCACCGCGGCCAGACGATCGCCGTGCTGGCGCAACCCGAGCTGCGCAGGTCGATCGCGCAAATTGAAGAGTCGCTGGAGGAGCTGCGCGCCAATCGCGCCGCCACCGCGGCGTTGCTGGCGGCGAACCGGCAGATGGAGATGTCTTCGATCAGGCAGCAGCAACAACAGGCTGACGAGGCGATCAGTGCCGCGGACCAGCGGCTCGCCTACCTCGACGCGCGCATCGCGAATGAGCGCCAGGCCGTCGAGAAAGGGCTGCTCACACCCGACGCGTTGCAAAGCACGGTGGCGCAGCGCGCCGAGACGCAGCTCCAGAGGCTCACCATGATCGCGCGCAAGCAGGAGCTCGGTGCGAACGCGGTGCAGGGCCAGGTCTCGTCGCGGCAGCGTCTCTTCGAGCTCGACCAGCAGATTCTGCAGACCGAGCATCAGCTGGCGCGCGACAGCGCCCGCCTCGCGGAGTTTTCCAACGTCACGAGCCCCTACGATGGTCTCGTGGTCGAGCGCCTGGCCGATGTGGGTCAGGCGGTCACCGCGCGCACGCCGCTGATCACGGTCGTCCCGAGCGGTGGGACGCAGGTCTTGATGTTCATTCCGCTGGAGGGCAAGCGCATCCACGAGGGGATGCGCGCGCAGATGGTGCCCGGGGGCGTCCGGCCGGAGGAAACCGGCTACTTTCTCGGCGAGGTGCGCTCCGTTTCGGCCACTCCGCTCAGCGGCAGCGGTCTCGACCGCTATCTGAAGAACGAGGTGCTCGTCCAACAGTTCACGAGCCAGGGCGGCGCGTACCTCGTCGAGGTCGACTTGGAGTACGACACGACGACCGTGAGCGGATTCAAGTGGACGTCGCGCGCCGGCGCCGCGCTCAGCTTCGGCAGCGGGACGCTGGTCACCGGAAGGATCATCGTCGAACAGACCCGGCCGGTAGCCCTCATCATGCCCGCCATTCGCCGCTGGCTACGTGGCTGACAGCTCCCGGTCCAACGGTCCGCCGCCACGGCGGCTCCGGCTGCGCACGCCGACGGTGCTTCAGATGGAAGCCGTCGAGTGCGCCGCGGCGTCGCTCGCCATGGTGCTCGCCCACCACGGCCGCTTCGTGCCGCTAGAGGAGCTCCGCGTGGCATGCGGCGTGTCGCGCGACGGATCCAACGCGGTCCACCTCACGCGTGCGGCCCGGCAGTACGGGCTCGAGGCCCGCGCGTTCAAGCGCGAGCCGGAGGCGCTGCGCCGCTCCCTCCTGCCGGCCATCATCTTCTGGGAGTTCAACCATTTTCTCGTCGTCGACGGCTACGACGAAGGCGGATTCTACCTCAACGACCCCGCGGTAGGACGCCGCCGCGTGACGAACGCCGAGATGGACGAGTCGTTCACCGGCGTCGTCATCGAACTCAACCCCGGACCCGGGTTCACGCGGGGCGGCGCGCGGCCACTCCTTCTGCCTAGCCTCGTCGCACGGCTCCGCGGGTCCGGGCCGGCCGTGGTGTTCGCGCTGATCGCCGGGCTGTCGCTCGTGGTGCCCGGGCTCATCGTGCCGATGTTCGCCAAGCTGTTCATCGATCAGGTGCTGGTACAGCACATGTCGAACTGGCTCAGGCCTCTCCTCGTGGGGATGGCCCTGACCGCGGTGGTGCGCGCGGGACTTGTTTGGCTTCAGCAGTACTACCTGCTGCGCCTCGAGACCAAGCTGGCGGTCACGACGGCGAGCCGCTTCCTGTGGCACGTGCTGCGGTTGCCGCTCGAGTTCTACTCCCAGCGCTACGCTGGCGAGATCGGCTGGCGGGCCGGGCTGAACGACGAGGTCGCGCAGTTCGTGTCGCGGCGCCTCGCCTCCACGGCCATCGACGCGCTGATGATCGTGTTCTTCGGGCTGCTGATGCTGTCGTATGATGTCGTGTTGACCCTAGTGGCGCTGGCGGCCGTCGCCGTCCTCGCAGCCACTACGCTGCTCGTCAATCGGCGGCGCGTCGAAGGGAGCATGCGCGTGCTGCAGGAAGAGGGCAAAGTCATCGGAACCCTGATGGCCGGCCTCGCGGCGATCGAGACCCTGAAGGCGTCGGCGATGGAGTCGGACTTCTTCGCGCGGTGGGCCGGACACCAGACCAAGTATCTGGCGGCTGAGCAGTCCCTGGCGCGCACCACAGCGCTGTTTCTGGCCGTCCCGCCTTTCACATTGGCCGTCACCCACGCGCTGGTGCTGCTGATCGGCGCCCAACGCGTCATGGACGGCGCATTCACGCTCGGCACGCTGGTGGCGTACCAGACGTTGGTGGCGAGCTTCATCGGACCGGTCCATCGGTTCGTCAATCTGGCCGAGGCGCTGCAACAGATGCGCGCGAAGATGGCGCGCATCGACGACGCCATGCGGTACCCGGTCGACGGGCAGGATGACGACCCTGATGCACCGGTCGAGCGGCTCAACGGGCACCTCGAGATGCGGAAGCTTTGCTTTGGCTACGCGAAGAACGCCGACCCCTTGCTCCGCGACTTCGACCTGGTGTTGCGTCCCGGCGCACGCGTGGCCCTCGCCGGACCTTCCGGATGCGGCAAGTCGACCGTGGCGCGGTTGCTCACCTCCCTCTACCAGCCGTGGAGCGGCGACATCCTGCTGGCGGGAAAGCCGCTGCGGGAGTGGCCGCGGGCCACCCGCGCGGCCACGGTGGCCATGGTCGATCAGGACATCTCGTTGTTCGCGGGCACCATTCGCGACAATCTGACCCTGTGGGACTCCTCGGTGCCGAGCGACGCGATCATCACCGCGTGCAAGGATGCGTGCATTCACGACGACGTGATGGCGCGCCCGGGCGGCCTGGACGCGCGCGTGGAGGAGGGCGGCGGCAACTTCAGCGGCGGCCAGCGGCAGCGGCTCGAGATCGCGCGGGCGCTCGTCTCCAACCCGTCGGTGCTCGTGCTGGACGAGGCGACCAGCGCGCTCGACGCGGTCACCGAACACCAGATCGACCGTAACCTGCGGCGGCGCGGGTGCACGTGCGTGATCGTGGCGCACCGGCTGTCGACCATACGCGACGCGGACGAGATACTGGTGATGGATCGCGGCGCGGTCGTGCAGCGTGGCATGCACGAGGAACTGATGCGCGACGAGCAAGGGCTGTACTACACACTCGCCGCAGAGCTGTGATGCGCCACACCCGCACGTTCGCGCGGTTCTCTACCGCGGTCGCGGTGCCGAGCCTGGAGGAATCGTCGGCGGCGGTACTGCGGGCCGAGCCGTACCCCGACGCCTTTCCACTGACTGCCAACAGGCCGCTGCGCCTGGACGATCCCGCCCAGCTCTGGATAGTAGTGAGCGGCGAGGTCGATCTCTTTCATGTCCTCGGCAGCGGCGACACCTACCTGGCGCACCGCCGCTACGTCGGGACGCTGTCGGCGGGCGAGGTAGTGGCGGGTGCCCGTCCCGTGCCCGAGACCGGCGACGGCGTGCTGATTGCGGTCGGCTTCGGCGGCGCCCGGCTCCACGCGGTTCCCCGCGCCGCGATCGACGAGGCGGCTGGCGACGGCCGGATCGCGCGTGCCCTGGCGAACGGTCTGGCGGAGACGATGGGCCGGGCGATGTACCGCTCGAGCCGCTCGTCGGCGCGCCCGGTGGATCTCAGCGAGCGGCGCCTCTCGCTGGACGCCGGCACGGCCATCACCGCGTTGGCCGACGTGATGTGGTTCCAGCTCGATGACGGTGAGCTGGCCCTGGGCGGTGACGTCCCTGTCGCCCCCTCGCCGCTCTACCTACCGCTGGCGCGCGGCATGTGGTTCACGGCGGGAAGCGACGGCACGGCGCTGGTGGTGGTCGACACGTTCACCGCCTTCGCCGAACGGTCGATCGGCGCTGCGCTCGTGCGGGCGTGGGGCATCTTCATCGCGTGGCTCGCGGCGCAGGCGGATAAGGACGACGCGGCCGAACGCGCCCGGCTCGAGCGGCGGGTTGAGGGCGAGCGCGCGAAGCATGCGAGCGCGCTGGCGAGTCTCGCGGGCTTGTTGCAGGGGCGCGGCGGCGCCCAGCCGGCCGAGCCGCAGGGCGATCCCCTGCTCGACGCCTGTGGGATGATCGGCACGGCGTGCGGGATTGCCTTTCGGGCGCCGCCGGTGGCCAACGGCCGTCCCCCGGCGGCCGGTGACGCCGCCGACCCGCACCGGGATCTGGTGATGCGGATCTGCGCCGCGTCGCGGGTGCGCTATCGCCGGGTCACGCTGCGCGACGGATGGTGGGAATCCGACGCGGGGCCGATCCTCGGGTTCCGCGCGCGCGACTTTGCGCCGGTGGCACTGTTGTCCTCCCCCGACGGCGGGTACCTCCTGCACGACCCGGCGTCGGGGGAACGCGTGCCGGTAACCCCCGACGTCGCCGCCGGGCTCAGCAGGCAGGGTTACACCTTCTACGTGACGGCGCCGCCGGGCGCGCTCAATGCGCGCATCCTCGGCCGCCTGCTCGGGCGCGAGGTGTGGCCGGACGTGCGGCGCGTCCTGGGTTTCGTTGCGGCCGGTGCGGCGCTGGGCCTCGGCCTGCCCGTAGTCACGGGGTTGATGTTCAACCGCGTCATCCCCAGTGCCTCGATGGCCAACGCTGTGACCCTCGTCGCGGCGCTGCTGGCCCTCGTGGTGGCAACGGCCGCGGTCGACATCGCGCGCGCCTTCGCGCTCATCCGGGTGGAGACCCGCACTAACGGCCTTCTGCAAGCGGCGGTCGTCGACCGCCTGCTCGCCCTGCCGCCTCAGTTCTTCCGCGCGTACTCGGTGGGCGACCTCGCGCTGCGCGCCGCGGCGGTCAACGCCGCGCGGCAGGTCCTCACCTCGCTGGCGCTGACGTCGCTGTTCGGCGGCGCCCTGGTCATCACCAGCGTGTCGCTGATGGCATGGTACAGTCTCAAGCTCGCGCTCGCGGCGTGCGGCATCCTGGCCGGCAGCGCCCTGGTGACGACTCTGGTCGGACTCTACGCCCTGCCCCACGAACGCCGCCGCCAGATGCTGCACGGCTCCATCAGCACGCTCGTGTTCGAAATGCTGAGCGGCGTCGCCAAGCTGCACGTGGCCGCGGCCGAGCGCCGCATGTTCGCGCTCTGGGGCGCGCAGTTTCGAGCGCAAAAGGTCGCGGCGTTTCGCGCCGGCGCGGCGGCCGCGGCGCTCGCCTCGTTCAACGCCCTGCTGCCGATCTTCGCCGCCGGCATCGTGTTCGTGGTCGCGGCTCGAGTGTTCGCGGCGGCCGGCGGCCTTACCACCGGCGACTTCATCGCCTTCCTCACGGCCTTCGCGTCGGCGCTCGCCGCCGGTATCGGCGTGAGCACGACGATCGTGTCCCTGCTGAACGTGATACCCCTCGTCGAGCGGGCCGCGCCGATACTGTCGACCGCGCCGGAGGTGGATGACGCCAGACCCGACATCGGCACGATCAGCGGCCGCATCGAGATGTCCCACCTGACCTTCGGCTACACCGCCGGCACTGCCCCAGTGCTCGACGACGTGTCGTTCGAGACCCGGCCGGGCGAGTTCGTGGCGGTCGTGGGACCGTCCGGCGGCGGCAAGTCGACCATGCTGCGGCTATTGCTCGGCTTCGAGAAGCCCGACCGCGGCGCCGTCTACTTCGACGGGTACGATCTTGCGAGCGTCGACGTCGCGTCGGTGCGGCGCCAATGCTCCGTGGTCTTGCAGCACAGCAAGCTGCTCGCGGGCGACCTGTTCACCAACATCGTGGGCGCGTCGCCGCTCACCCTCGACGACGCCTGGCGCGCCGCCGACCTCGCCGGACTCGCCGACGACATCAGCGCGATGCCGATGGGGATGTACACCGTGATCAGCGAAGGGGGATCGACGCTGTCCGGCGGCCAGCGGCAGCGCCTGCTCATCGCGCGCGCGCTGGTGCGCCGGCCGCGTATCGTGTTCTTCGACGAGGCGACGAGCGCGCTCGACAACCGTTCCCAGGACATCGTCACCCGGAGTCTCGAAAGGATGCAGGCGACCCGCATCGTGATCGCGCACCGCCTCACGACCGTCCAGCGCGCCGACCGTATCCTCGTGGTCGCGAAAGGACGCATCGTCCAGCAGGGACGGTACGACGACCTCATCACCACCGACGGCCTGTTCAAGGATCTCGCCCAGCGGCAGCTCGTGTAGGGGCAGTCCGCGGCAGGTCGTCGCATGCTCGGGAGACCGCTCATGTTACTCGCGGCTGGATTCTTCCTCCTTTGTCGTGCGCTTTCCGCGCAGGCCCCCGGCGAAGTGGGGCCGACGAGTGCCGATACCGTCGTCTTGGCCCTCGACGACGTGCTGCGCACGGCACTGGCGCAGAACCTCCGGCTCCGCGCCGCGTCGGCGGAGACCCGGGGCGCGGCAACCTTCCGAACCACGGCGTGGTCGCGATTCGACCCAGCAGTGAACGTCGGAGGCGAGTACAACGGGAGTGGCGTCGGCGTCCAGCTCGTCGGTGAGCTGCCGACGGGCGCCACGTACCTCCTCGGCTCGGTGGCGCCGTCGACCCTCCCCGGCGATCCCGTCTTCGCCGACGCGATCGTCGCGAGAATCGATCAGCCCGTGTTGCGCGGGCTGGGGCTCTACAGCGCGCGTAACGCCATTCGGGCGGCGGACGAGGGGGTGGAAGCGTCACGTGCCCGCCTGAGCCGCACGCGTGACGAGGTGGCGGCCGTCGTCCGGCTGGCCTACGCGATCCTGGTGGAGCGGCACCGACAGGAGGCCACCGCCGAGCGCTCGGTGCGGCGCGCGCTGGAGCTGCTCGATGCCTACACGTCGCTCCGGGCCATCGAGAGGATCACCGAGGTGGACCTCATCACCGCGAAGCTGGGCGTAGCGTCGCGCCAGGCCACGCTGCTCCAGGTGCGTCGCGAGCGCCGGGCCGCCGAGGATGCGCTCCTGTTCGCGGTGTACGGCGCCGGAGCGCGCGCCGTGCTCGCCCGTGCAGGCGACGCCGTGTGGATCCCGCGGGACACGGTGGTCGACGCCCCGTACGTTCCCTCGATGGAGGACGCCACCGCACGCGCCCTCGCGGCGCGTCCCGATCTGGAGGCCGCGCGCCACCACGTGGCCCAGGCGCGGTACCGTTCGCAGCAGGCACGCAACGCGGCGCTTCCCACGCTCAACCTATCGGCGTCTTTCAGCAGCACCCGCAGCGACACCCTGCTGGGACCCGGCGTGGCGTTCGACGCGCGCGATCAGGGGTGGCGTTTCGGCGTGGTGCTGTCGCGCCCCTTGTGGAACTCGGGCGCCACTGCCCAGCGCGACCGGGCCACGGCCGCCGCCGATCAGACGGAGGCGCAGCTCATCGAGGCGGAGAACGTCGTGCGCCGGGAAGTGCGGGCCGCAGTCCGCGACATCGAACTGGCGCGCGAGCAGGTGACCATCGCCGCGGACGCCTCGCGCCTGGCCCGCCAACAGTACGAGATGGAGCGCGAACGCCTGACGCTCGGGCTCACCGACATCTTCCGCGTACTCCAGTACGAGGAACAGGTGGGGACCGTGGAGCGGGCGGAGGCGGAGGCATGGCGGGCGTACGCGACGGCCGTTGTGCAGTACCGGTTGGCGATGGGGGAGGGCTAGTGGGCGAGCCCTTGAGCGTGAAACACAGCGGCCTTCGGCGCCAGGCCCTACCCTCTTTCAGCTCCTGGGGACGGCCCCCGAGGACAAAGAGCATAGGGGGTTCCCGGGTGGCACTTCGTACCTCGGGTCGACTTGATCCGGGAGATCCTGTGGCGAGCACGGTGACGTTCCCGACGGGGGCCGGCTGCAGTATGAGTGAGCACGACCGTCATGAGCGTGTGGTCGCCGAGCTCGACAGCTTTTTCCCCGGTGCGAGACAGCACGCCGAAGTCATCAGTCGCACTGCTGGCGGCACCAGCCGTGGGTGCGCGGAGGGCGGCCGATGGCGCGCGATGGGTTCGCGGATCGCGTTGCGGTGTTCCGCGAACCGGAGGGGCGCGTGTACTTCGCAGGTGACTACGCCACGGACCCGGAGTGGCTCAACACGTATGGAAGGTGCGATGGAATCGGGGGAATACGCGGCGACACTGATTCAGCGCGCCCCTCGGAGATCGGCCACGTGGGCTTCTCGCGTCCGCGAACCGTTGCGCTCGGCCGCGCGTGGCGCGGAGCAGCCGATCGGCGGTGAAGAACTGGTAGGACCGTCGGACGTAGCAGACGTCAGCTGCGGTGCTCTTCCGTCGCCAGGGCGCGAGCGATGTAGTCCGGCGGCACGGTCGTACGCGGCACGGCATGCGCGAACCACTCGCGCACATCGAGGCCCAGCCCATCCCCTTCCTGAAACCGGTACGTAGCATCTCGCAAGCCCTTCCCAAGAGCGTCGTGATCGGTGCCCGTCGGGTCGTGGAACGGGAGGCTGAACTCCGTGAAGACGTGGTCGCCCTGCAGCACACCGGTGAGCTGGATACCGTACTCCTCGGGGTTTTGCCCGACCGGGCTGTGTCGCGTGGTGACGAAGCGGTGCCAGTTTCCCGACTGAAGACATCCGGCTGCGAAGAGCTGTCGCACGTACTCGAGGCTGTCGATCGTCTCCTGAAGGGTTTCGGTCGGGAAGCCGTACATGAGGTACGCGTGGACGACGATTCCGTGCTCGCTGAAGTGCCGGGCGACCCGCGCGACCTGGGTGACGGAAACGCCTTTCTTCATCTTCTCCAGGAGCCGGTCGGATGCTACCTCGAGACCGCCGCTGACCAGGACGCATCCGGCGCGTGCCATGAGTTCGGTCAGCTCGCGCGTGAACGACTTCTCGAAGCGGATGTTCCCCCACCACGAAATCGAGAGATCCCGTTCGAGCAGGCGCGCGGACAGCATCCGTAGCAGGGCGGGGGGCGCCGCCTCGTCCACCCAATGAAATCCCGAGAGACCCGTCTCCGCGCGTAGCTGTTCGATGTGCTCGATGAGGCGGTCCGCCGTCTGCGGCTCGTAGCGCCGGATGTAATCGAGCGTGGTGTCGCAGAACGAGCACTTGCGCCAGTAACACCCGTGCGCAAGCGTGAGCTTGTTCCATCGTTTCGACCAGATCCGGTGTGCCGGCGTCGCCGATGTGAGAACCGAGATGTATCGCTCGATGGGCAGACCGTCGTACACCGGCGTGTTCGCTTCGGCAAACGGGACATCCTGTTCGTTCCTGGAGGAATGGTAGCTCACCTTACCGTCTACGCGCCGGAAGGTGCGGAAGAGACCCTCCGGGCCACGCTCGTTTCGCAGGTATTCGAGCAGGCACGAGAGGGGGCGCTCACCGTCGTCCAGCGTGACGAAATCGAAATAGTCGAACAAGCGGGGGTCGGAGATCGCGCGAAGGTAGGTGTTGACGTACCCACCGCCGAGGGCGACGTGCACGTCGGGTCGTTCACGCTTGATCACCTCGGCAATGCGGAAGGCACCGGCCACGTTACCGGGGAAGGGTGCGGACAGGCCAACCACGTCGGGCTCGTGCGTCGCGAGACCGTCGAGCGTGATCTCCCGGATGAGCTGGTTGGTTGGGGTCTCTCTCTGTTCCTCCAGAAAGCGGTGGACGGCATCGAACGCGGTCGCCGTGCCGACGTGGTCCGCGAACGAGTAGAGGGCGAACCCGGGATCGACCAGTGCGATGACGTCCGTGATGTCGAGCAGGTAGTAGCTCGCCGCCAGTTGCGCACGCTCACCGTCTTCGAGCGACGCGACGTTGTGCGGCATCCCGGGGATGGGACAATGGTCGTCAAACAGCTGTCGCAGGCGTGCGCCTTCGGGCAGGTATCCGCGTTCGTTGAGGTGAACGCCCACCGCGGGGTCTTTGGTCTGGAGGTAGGACATGACCGGCTCGACGGTATCCAGATACCGGTCGAGATGGGTGAGGAAGTGCGTTCGATTCTGGAGGTCTCGGGGCCCGACCGGTTGGCATTGCCCGACCGCGTGGCCGACCCGTTGGAGTCCGCTCCGCGACAGCAGCCGGTGCGCCAACTCGAGCGACCAGTCGGCCTGATGCGCGTCGACGCCGATCGAGCGGAGATGGCCCGTGAGCGCGGCCGTTGACGGATACGGAGTGTTCAGGTCCGCCATCGGAGGGATCAACAGCAGCACGCGCATCGTGGGCTATCTTAGCGCGCGCGGGTATGGGATGCCAGCATCGGTCGCGCGACCACGAGCACGCATGACGTGGCACGCAATCGATCCCGCACGGGCAGTAGGTCCCCAGGTCTTCTGCGACGCGCCAACCTTCGCGCGCTCTGCTCTACGCTGGCTTATGCCGTACGGTGGCGAGCTTCCGCGCCGCCCAGAGCAGGAATCCCAGATAGACCACGCCCATCACGCCGGATCGGAACAAGCCAAGGAACACTTCGCTCCGATCGGCGGGCCGGAGGGCGGCCGACATCCCCGGCAACCTGACCGCAACGAGGCCGAGGAGGAGTATTGAAACGGCGGCGAACGCGAGGCTCAGCCACTGTACCCCTTTGAGCGCACCCTCACGCTCCTGGGTGATCGCCCAACTGGCCAGCGCCACGATCCCGATGATGATGACGGCCATGCCGTCGAAGAACCGCACCATCAGGTTCATTTCCCAGTTCAAGTCTCCGAAGGACACGGGGAACCAGTACTGGGCGTGCCGGGCGATCCCGACGAACACGAGCACCAGCCCCAGTCCGCCGACGAGCGCCCACGCCCCTCGTCTGCTGTAGGTTGGGCTGCGTTCCTGAGGCTTGATTGGCGGAGAAATGTGTCCTCCCGGTTACGCAGGGGCCATGAAGATCGGTACCAGGCGACCGGCGCGCAACGGGTATTTGCCTCGTCAAGCCGTCAGCGGCCCGCATCAGCCCGTTGCCGGGTCGCGACAGGTCCGGTCTCCATCGCGGGTGGCGAGGAAGATCGACTCGTCACTAACCCGTTGTCATTTTTGGAGTTCTAGTCGTCGCGATTGGTCACCGTCTCGGGCGGGGAGGCGAGATTCCCTCGTGCGATTCTTGCAATAATAAATACCGCTCTTTTCCGAATATCCGAGCTTTTGTGTCGGGTTTTGTCGATGCTGGGTTTCGGGACCCGCCGTCAGAATCGATGACCCTCTCATTACGGGATCACACGTGGTATGGATGCCATGGGCCGGTTGAACAGCACCGCGAGGAATCAGCCTGACCGCAACCGCTCGCACGCCTACCCTACAGCCCGGGGGGGCGCATGGGAGTAGAACTTCGTCCGCTCGGCGTCCGCTGCAACATCCACTGCCAGTACTGCTACCAGAATCCGCA
This sequence comes from Gemmatimonadota bacterium, assembly GCA_036679645.1. GTDB lineage: Bacteria > Gemmatimonadota > Gemmatimonadetes > Gemmatimonadales > GWC2-71-9 > JADFNB01. Next base: position 17,283 of record JAZDCY010000045.1, read on the forward strand.
GCGGGACGCGGGTAACCTCGCCGATTCCTACGATATCGACCGCATGCAGGCCGCAATCGAAGCGGACGGGTCGCACTTCACGCTCTTTGGTGGTGAGGCGTTGCTCGTTCCCGAGGCGGATCTCGAGCGCTTGTGGGCGTGGGGACTCGAGCGGTATGGCTACAACTCGGTCCAAACGAACGGGACGCTGATTTCCGACCGGCACATCGAGCTGTTCAAGAAGTACAAGGTGCACGTCGGGATCTCCGTCGATGGTCCAGGGGACCTCAACGACGGGCGCTGGGCCGGTACGTTGGAGCGGACGCGCGAGCTGTCGGCGCGAACCCACGAAGCCATCGAACGGCTCTGCAGCGAGGGCATCCCCCCTGCCCTCATCGTGACGCTCCACCGAAACAACGGGACGGCAGACAAGCTCCCGCAGATGCACGACTGGTTCCGGTACCTCGAGACGCTGGGCATCTCGTCGGCGAGGATTCACATCCTCGAGGTCGACAACGAGTGGGTGCGGAGCAAGTACGCGCTCACGATCGAGGAAAACCTCACGGCGTTCATGAGCTTTGCCGATCTCGAGCACGAACTCGAGACGCTCAAGCTCGATCTCTTCCACGACATGCGGAATCTGCTGTTGGGCAACGATGGCCAGACGACCTGTGTGTGGAACGCGTGCGATCCGTACACCACCCGAGCCGTTCAGGGTGTCGAGGGGGACGGGCAGCGCAGCAATTGCGGCCGCACCAACAAGGACGGGATCGATTTTACCAAGGCGAATACCGAAGGGTTCGAGCGATACATCGCGTTGTATCACACCCCGCAGGAAGACGGTGGGTGTAATGGGTGTCGCTTCTTCCTGATGTGTAAGGGACAGTGCCCGGGGACGGCCATCGACGGCGACTGGCGCAACCGCACCGAGCACTGTGAAGTCTGGAAGGGCCTCTACCGGCACGTCGAAGGGACGTTGCTCGATCAGGGGCAGCGGCCGCTGTCCGTCATGCCGGAGCGGAAGCTCGTGGAGCAGTTCTTCCTCGACACGTGGGCCGGAGGGTCGAACACTTCTATCGAGCAGGCGGTCAAGCGTCTCAACGAACGCGGCACGGCCGCCGCAGGCGCAGTGCACCAGGGCGTGCGGCACGGGGACTCGAACCACGGCGACCACACCGATCATGCCGCCAACTGACCGCCTGGATTTCGTCCTGCACGATTTCACCCGGCTGAGCTGGGTAAGCGACGCGGCGCGAGACCTCTGGGGTCCTCGCCTGCACCGTGTGACCGAGGCCTGGTTCGAGATCGAATGGCGCGCGGTCCTCGCGGGCCTGCGCCGGTGTGGCGTCACGGTCACCACGCCGGAAGGACTCATCGAGCGCGCCGCCAAATGGGTCGGGCACGGGCTGAACGCGCTGCCCGTGGAGCTCCACGGCGCGCGCGACAGCTATGCCAGTACGGGCGAGAAAGCCCGCCTCGGCGAGCCGTTCGTGTTCCGCATCGCGGTCGGCATCCCCGAAGACGTGGCGGAATTCAAGCAGGTTTGGGACGCGGCGGACAATCGCGGCATCGGGGGGTTCCTCGGATATCCCGAGTGCTGCCTGGACTTTTTCGAGGAGCATTGGGTCGACGGCCAGATGATCGATACGACGTGGCCGATGGCGGTCGCGAGCAGCACGTCGCCAAACGGCACGCGGGACCTCGAGATCACCGGACCGCCCGAAGCCAACATTCTGTGGCGCTGGATGGGCGCGCGCGCGGTGCCGCACCTCCCCTGCCGCAGCGACTGCGAGGCGACGGTCGAGTTCGGCCGCGCGCTGATCGACGTCGGGCGCGGGGCCGGGTTCGACGAAGAGATGGACTGGTTACTCGAGATCCTCTCGTGGCCGGTCGAGTGGTCGGCGCTCCATGGCATCGCGGAAATCAAGACGCCCATTCTCAAGGTCGTCTCCCGCGCGGACGCGACGCGGTCCAAGTACACGGTTCGGCGACCCGGAACGGCGTACCCCGAGGCCGGAGCGCAGGGGCTCAAGTTCCCGTATCAGATGCCGCGCAAGACGATCACGGAATCGCGCGGCTACAAGCGGGGTCTCGACAACCCGATCGAGGCCGCACGCGCGCGTCCCGGTTGGTACGCGAGCGACAACGGGTTCGCCTCGATCGCAGCGATGGACCAGGCGCACACGCCGATCATCGGAGTGGCCGATGCGACGCTCGATGGCGAGGCCGCCAGTGTCCTTGACCTCGGGTGCGGAAACGGCGCCCTGCTCGAAGGCCTTCGCGACGCCAATCCCAAGGTCGTCCCGTACGGCGTGGAGATCGATGCGGAGCGCCTGGAGCACGCCCGGACACTGTTCCCCGATCACGTCGAGAACTTCACGGTCGGGGACATGTTCAGCGAAGAGATCTGGCAAGCCGGCCGTCGCTACGCGCTGGTCCTGCTCATGCCCGGTCGGTTGTTGGAAGCCGGGCCCGAACGCGCCGCCTGGCTGCGCGAGCAGATCAAAGCGCATTGCGACCATGTACTCGTGTATGCCTACGGAGACTGGCTCACCAAGTACCGCGACCTGCAGGGGTTGGCCCGACGCGCGGGCCTGTCGCTGCTCAGTTCGGGCTCGGGCGCAACGGTCAGTCTCGCAAAATACCGGAAAGCTGGCGAGCAGCTTTCCGAGGCTGTGACATCATAACACTATTTCCTACTCGTTGTCGAATGACTGGGAGGTCATGATGAGTTCTGACGAACGTGGCAAGAAGCCGGATCCGGAGGACCATGTCAAGAAAGACCCGGAAGGATCGAGTACAACCCCGGACGGTGACAAGCCAGGGGGCAAGAGCGATATCAGCCGTCGAGGACTGATCCGGGCCGGCTGGAGCGTCCCCATCATCATGGGTGTGTCCCTCCCCAAGAACGCGTTCGCGCAGTACGCGCACAGCGACACCGCCCCGCACGCCGACACCCACAACGACCACGGTGATCACAGCGACCACGGTGATGCGCCAGGTCAGATACACGAGGATGCCGGTCACAACGATCACGGTGACACGTTCATTCCCCACGCGGACATTCCGCACCAGGACTTCATCGAAATCCCGCACGCAGACATCGGAACGATCCCGCACGTCGATACCGGACTGCACGTCGATGTCCTGCCGCACATCGATATCCCGTCGTTGCACGGCGATCTGGGGCACGTGGATGTGACGCCTCACGCCGACCTCGCGCTCCACATCGACGTCATTCCGCACACCGATGTCCCGCATGCGGACGCGTCCTTCCACGGCGATGTTGGTGTCCCGGGTATCCACGGCGACATCATCCCGCACGTCGACGTGGGTCACGTGGACATCGTCCCCCACTTCGACGTCGGGCACTTCGATGTGGTCCCGCACTTTGATGTGGTCCCGCACGGCGACATCGGCGGTGGGTTCGGGTTCTAGTACCGACGTTTCGATTGGTCAACGCCCGCGGCGGAGCTTGCTTCGCCCGGGCGATTGGCTCTATATGGATGTAGGAGGTGGCTACGGTGAAAGTGGAAAGTGTCACGGACATCGACTGGAAGCGCACGCCTGAGCCCCAGGCGGATCAGTACGACACGGACGTAGCGGAACGTTTGGCCAAGGGGCGCGGCCCCGACGTGTCTGGACTCGAGAACGCCCCACGCATCTTCGATGGCGCCGTACCGATCGAGGAGACCACTGCGGAGTCGGTGCAGTTCCCCGAGTCGTGCGTGCCCGCACCGGCCGATCACCCGAACATTCAGCAGGCCGTCGAGTTGATCCGGCTCTGGCCGACCGTATTCACGCAGTGCCAGCGTCTGATCCGCAAAGCGAACTTCTTCGTCGACACGGCGGTGCCGGAGAAGGGGTTCATCGGCTCGCTGTCGCGGGCCGGAGCCGACGGGTTCGGGACCGTCGCCGTGACCGTGAACGATCCCGTGGCGCTGGCCGAGTCCATCGTGCACGAGATGGGGCACAACAAGTTGCGCGCGCTCGGGGTCGATTTTACCAGTGCCAAACGGATCGTCACGAATACCGAGGGCGATCAGTACAAGAGCCCCGTACGATACGACTGCCTGAGGCCTATGACGGCCATTCTGCATGCGATGTGGTCGTACACGTACTTGACGGCGCTCGATGTCGAGATCCTGCGCGCCTCGTCCGACCATGCGGTGAAACATCGTGTCGCGCAGCAATCACTGGCCCTGAACCTGCCCAGGTTGGACTTCGGGCTCGACGTGCTGCAGTCGCATGTGCAGACGGACGAGGCAGGGAAGCAGTTCTTCTTCGGGTTCTTCCAGTGGCTCGATCGGGTTCGTGCGGCCGGCTATGACATTCTCGAGCGGGTCGGCATCAAGCCCCTTCCGTTCGTCCACCCCGATGACGCGCAGGGCAAGACCAATGGACCCCGGCCGGCGCGGGTCAACGGCCTCCATCAGTATCGGCTTGGCGAAGAGACGCTGATCTACGTCCCCGACGCCGAGAAGGCCCACGCGCTCAACCCGTCGGCCGTCGCCATTTTCGATCTGTGCGACGGCTCGCGTACGGTTCAGGACATCTGCCGCGAGTTGGGCCCGCTCGTGGGCAAAACGGCAGGCGAACTCACGCCGGACGTGGAGCAGGGCGTGACACAGCTCCGCGAGCTCGGCCTCCTCCAGCCGGACTGAAGAGTCGTGCGGTCTGCGTCGCCTGCCACGACGATGGCCGTCGCGTTTCAAGGCTGCGCTGTAGCCGTCCGGTCGACGGCAGTCGAGGTGATTGACGAGTTCCGGCGCGTCTGCGGTACCATGGTCGTCGTCCCGGACGCGGTCACTCCGGTTGGGCACCTGCAGGTCGATCGTACCGGCGAGGTCTATGTCGTCAGCGGGGACACCGACGTGGCGCTCGGTGACGGGTCCCTGGCAGACGTCATGCGCTGCCTGCGCTATTCGGTCATCCAGCTCTTCATTCAAGCCTTTCCCGGCCTGTACTGGTTCCACGCGGGCGCTGTCGCCTGGGGGGGAAACGCGGTGCTGATTCCGGGCCACCGTGGGCGCGGCAAGAGCACGCTGGTGACCGGCCTTGGCGATCACGGGTGGGACTACCTGTCGGACGACGTGGTCCCGCTCGACCCGCAAACACACACGCTGCTGCCCCTCCCATTCGCTCCTGCGAAGCGCGAGTACCCCGGGCGTCGGATGCGATCGGTGTGGCTCCGGACAACTCCCAAGACGGACGTGACCGTGCCTGGCGAGCGCGTGCGCAGCGGCCCGACGCCCGTTGCGGCATTCGTGATCCCCCGATACCGGCAGGACGCTCACACCAAGGTCGCCGCGTTCTCGCCAGCCCAGGCCGCCGCGTTGCTGCTGGAGAACTGCTGGAACTTCGGCGCGCCCCGGGCCAATGCCGTGCGTTACGTCTGCGCACTCGCGGGCCGGCTCCCGGCGGTCCGTGCCGTCTTCTCGGACGGGGCCGATGCGGCGCGCGTCCTCGCTGGCACGCGCGAAGAGTGGATGATGGACCGCGCCGCGGCGCGCGAGGCCTGAGCGTCGTGGATATACAGCAGTTCAAGGTCCTGGGCAGGGAAGTCGACGAGGCATGGCGTGCGCGGCAATACGACGAGTTTCAGTTTTCCGAGGTTGCGCTCGAGGTGCTCGGCAACGCCTCACTATCGACATCCGTCGATCTGCAGTCGATTCTCGAGCGGTGTTTGGATCCCGCGGCGAACGAGTTTCGGATAAGGGGATCGTTTGGCGATCTCCCGTTGATCGTCTACGAAACACCGCAGTTCTACGTTCAGGTGCTGATGTGGACCACCGCCACCACCAACATTCATCAGCACGGCTTCTCCGGCGCGTTCCGCGTGTTTGCCGGATCGAGCATCCACAGCCAGTACGAGTTCCACACCCGCGAGCGCATCAACTCGCGTATCTCGGTTGGGGATGCCGAGCTCAAGACCATCGAGCTGCTCCGTCAGGGACAGACCCACGAGATCATCTCGGGCAGCGGCCTGACGCATGCGCTGTTCCATCTCGATCTGCCGAGCGTCTCTGTAGTGGTTCGGACGCACGCGGAACCGTGGTCGTCACCGCAGATGACCCTTTACCCGCCGCACCTCGCGGTCGATACCGTGACGTTGGGTTCCGATCCGGTGTGCAACGCCATCGCCAAATGCCTGCGAGTCATGCGACACGCCCAGGACCCCCGGATCGCCGACTCCATCATCTCCCTGGTACCACGCCTCGACTTCGCACGCATCTACCAGGTCTTTCAGCGCCATCGACAGCAGCTGGGTAGTGAGGAAGGGCGCTTCCTAGATGCCGTCCGGGAGCGACATGGTCAGCTGACCGACCACATGCTCGAATCGATGCAGTACGAGCGCCGACTCGAGAAGATCCGCGAGCTACGCGGGACGGTGCGAGATCTCGAGTTGCGGTTCTTTCTGGGTGTGCTGCTCAATGCGCCTAACCAGAAGCGCATCTACGAACTTGTGGCGGCCCAGTATCCCGAGGTGGATCCGGAGGACAAGGTGGTGGAATGGCTTACCGGTCTCCTGCGCACCGGAGAGTTCCCGGCCAAGGCGGGTGTGTCTCTCCTGAGGCCCTTGTTGCGCGGCTCGAGCCTCGAAGAGACCGTCCGGGCCGTTGGGGACGCAATCGACGATACGGAGGCCCAACCCCCAGCGGCTCTCGTGGCTACGATGTGTGAACAAATCAAGGGCGTTCCGGCCTTCGACCGACTGTGGATTCGGAACTGAGGCCCGCGGGACAGGCGCACGTCCCGGCTGACACGCCTGTGGCGCTCGTGAACATGCCGTTTGCCACGATACGGCACCCGTCGATTCAGATCGGGTTGCTCCAGGCCCACGGGTGCCGCGCCGACATTCCGCTACGCAGCCTGTACGCCAACCTCGACTTCGCGGCACGCATCGGTTTTCAGCTCCACGAGGCGCTGGCGATTCATCGCGGGGCCCTCATCGGAGAGTGGTTGTTCACGAAGGCTGCGTTTCCGGAGCATGAAGCCGCCGACGAGTTCCCTCGACGGTACGGGAACATCGTCGATGAGGTCGCCGATGTCGCCGGCGTGCCGCGCGCGGATGTGGTGGCCATCAGGGACGTCCACGCGCCCGCGTTCGTCGCCGAGATGGCCGACCGGCTCGTCGAAGCGGGCACACGGGTCGTGGGCTTCACGTCCACCTTCGAGCAGAACGTGGCCTCCCTCGCGCTGGCACGTGCGGTCAAGGAGCGCGATCCCGCCATCGCGACGGTGTTCGGCGGGGCCAACTACGACGCCGACATGGGTCGCGCGTATCTCGACGCGTACCCCTGGATCGACATCGCGGTGGCCGGTGAGGCGGACGACATCTTCGTCCCGCTGATCCAGGCCCTCCTGGACGGAGCCGCCATACCGGAACTCATCGGCGTCAACACACGGACCAGTAACGGCAACGGCACCCGGGGGACGTACCGCGGGTCGATGGACGCGCTCCCCGTGCCAAACTACGACGACTACTTCGAGGCCATTCGGCGCAATGGTTTCCATCAAGAGGAGATCAAGTGGAGCCTCGCCCTACCGTTTGAATCGTCGCGTGGCTGTTGGTGGGGTGCCAAGCATCACTGCACCTTCTGCGGGTTGAACGGCATGGCGTGGCGGGCCAAGTCGGTGGAAACGGTGGTGTCGGACATCAGCACCTTGGCGACGAAGTATCATGTCAGTTCCTTCCTCGCCGTCGACAACATCATTGGTGTTGACATGCTGCGCGGCCTGGTGTCGCAGATGACCGAGGAGGAGTACGACTACGATTTCTTCTACGAGATCAAGGCGAACCTCACGAGGGCGCAGATCCGCGGCATGCGCGACGCCGGTATTCTCCGCGTCCAGCCGGGTATCGAGAGCCTGAGTTCGCCGGTCCTCTCCCTGATGCGGAAGGGCATCACGGGAATCCAGAACATCAACACGCTACGCTGGTTGCGATTCTACGGCGTGCAGGCAATCTGGAATATCCTCTTCGGCTTCCCGGGCGAAGCACAGGAAGATTACGACCGCCAGCTCGAGGTGATCGAGCTGACCCCTCATCTCCGGCCCCCGAAAGGGGCCGGCCGCATCTGGCTGGAGCGGTTTGGGCCGTACTTCAAGGAGGCGGAGGCCTTTGGGTTCGACAACCTGCGGCCCGACGAGTGCTACTCGTATATCTATCCCCCGCCGCTCTCGCTGCACGATGCCGCGTATTTCTTTCAGAGCGATCCCACGCAGACGCTCACCGACGACGTGTACGCTCCCACGCAACGAGCCGTCGAGCGGTGGCAGGAGATGTGGCGGCAGCCCAAGCGTCCCTATCTCCTCGTCACCAAGACGCACCCTGGGATCAGGGTCATCGACGGGAGGAGCAACCAGCAAGACCCCACCACGCGGTTCTACAAGGAGCCGCTGTCGCACGTCTACCTGTATTGCAGCGATCGGCCGCGTGGCATGCGTTCGATTCTCGAGTTCGCTTCCGAGAAGCGGCTCGAGTCATCCGATATCGAGGGCGACGTGCAGGACGTGCTGCAGACGTGGGTGCGTGATGGCGTGATGATAGAGGAGGATGGGCGATATCTGAGCCTGGCACTCCCGCGGATGCCGTGGCGTTAGGCGGCCCGACGGCCTGGGTTCAGAGCGCGAGGTAGCCTACGGTCGGGTGCGCCCGCAGCATGTATCGGAACGAGTCCGGGTACTCGGAGAGACCGAGGAGATGCTCGATGCGCGCGATGTGGGCCATGGTGTAGGTTGCGAATGCCGAGAGGCAGCGCAACTCCTCGAGTCCGAAACGGACACCGCGCGCGCGCTGGTATTCTTCGACAAAAGCCGCTGCTTCTTCCGGCGTGACCGTGCCGCGTGCCGCCCCCCGCGCAAAGCTCACCGCTGCCCCCCCGACCAGCCAGAGCTCGTCGATGATGCGGAGGCTGTCCCAATCGTATATGACCGAGACGGCGTTACCGCGGTATCGGAAGTGCTGGTCTGTCCAGTCGTTGTGTGCGAGGACCGCGGGGTACTTCGCGTGTTCATGCACGACCTCCTTGGCGGGTCGCGCGATGCGATCGATCCACTCGGCCTCCGATGCCCGGTTGCTCGCGTCCAGCACGTGATGGGGCGGCCAGAGGGTGTCCGGTGGTAGCCACGGCGATGGAAGCCCCGGTGTGTCGCGTAGGGGCTCGGCGCGGTCGATCAGTTCGGCGAGGGTCGAGGCCATGACGGCACGGATGGCGGGGTCGTGGGGATCGCCTCGCTCCCCGTCGGCCACGAACGCATCGATCGTCATCCGGCCAACGGGGAGCTCGACCGGCGGGTGCACCACCGCAGGGCATGGAAACCCACGGGTCGCGAGCACGGCCTGCACGCTCGAGGTGGCGGTGAGGGACGCGAGCGGTGCGGTGGGATTGTGCACCTTGACGAAGATACGGCGGCCGTCCTCGAGGGTCAGGCTGATGGCCGCTCCGTCCGCGCACACGGCCGAGGGGCATCCGCTGACGGCCGCGCCGAGGCGATGGCGACAGAACCCATCGACGACTCGCGCGACCTGCTCGGCGCCCGCGCCGCGAAATAAGCCCCGTGGAATGTCCGCGCTCGGGGCGGTATCTATTGCGCGCGTGAGTTGCGCGGTAAGCTCGTCCATCCCGATAGGCGGCATCTCGTTGGCGGTTAAGGTACGAACTCCAAACCTGTCGGACCAGCCCGGGCATGCCCGATACGCGAAGAGCAAACCGCGTCCCGCGCGCTGGCGCACCATGGTCGTCACACGGTGAACCCGTGAGCGCGGGCGGCGATCGCCGGGAAACCGCCTTGCTGCTCGAGGTGTGCCGCCCGGACCGGCAGGCTGAGCGCATTCGACGTGCGTTTGGCGAGGTGCCGGCGGGACACGGCGTCGTGACTCGAGCCATCGCGCTCGACGTGGGGCCGCTCTTCTTTGCCGCGCTTCGTGAGGTGGCGTGCCTGGATGAGTTCCCCGAGCAGACCCGCGCGACGCTCTCGAGGGCGTACTATCGCGAAGCGGCGGTCAACGCGCGGGCGCACGCGCGGTTGGAAGAGGTACTAGCCTGGCTGAGCCGCGAGGGAATCGACACGGTGCTGCTCAAGGGCGCGGCGCTTGCGGAACCGGTCTACGGCGACCTCGCGGTGCGCCACATGCGCGACTTGGATCTTCTCGTCCCGGAATCCGGGCTGCGATCGACCCAGCGAATCCTCGAGGGCCACGGGTACGTGCGCAGTGAGGCGTGGCACTCGGCCGAGTGGTACGAGACCGCGCACCACCACCTGGTCCCGATGCACTCCCCGGACGGCGCCGTGACGATCGAAGTGCACCGCCACATAGTGCGTTCCACCGATCCCATCTCGATCGATGTCCATCGGTTATGGGAACGCACGCGCGCGGTCCGGATCGGTACGACCGATACGCGGTCGCTTGCACCGGTCGACCTGCTCCTGCATGCGGCGGTGCACCGGACGCTGGCCGGCGAGTTCGTCGGCCAGATGCAGACGCTGTGTGATATCGCGACCATCGTGCATCGTTTTGGCAGCGACATCGACTGGGACGATTTGCTCGAGTGGGCTCCCGGCCGCAAGGCGGCCAAGTACCTCGCCTACCCGTTGCGCTGGGCCGCGGCGTTGTTGCATGCGCCGGTGCCCGCCGCGGTCATGACAGATCTTGGCGCACGCATGGCCCCGACGGGTCGCGCCCATGCGCTGCTCGACCGTTGGGGAAGGGCGGTGAGCACGTGGCCGGGCGCGGTGACGTCGCCGCGCCGCGCGTGGCTGTGGAACGACCTGCTCGTAGCACTGCTCGGAGCGAACCACGCGTCCGGGGTCGGTGCCATCGTGGGCGTTCTGTCGCGCGGTCTGATCACGTCGGCTCGAAAGACGGTGCCGCGATTAGGCGTGTTCCTTCCGATTTACGCGGTAGCGATTCACCCGTTCGTGCTGGTGTGGCGCTGGCTGGCGCGGCGTCGCCGTCGTTGATGATCTTCGGCCTTGGACGTTCAGCCTGGAGGCCCGGTGGCTTCTGGCGCTTGTGTGGTGTGAGGAGGCAGGCGTAGGGACTCGATACAGTCCCCGATGGGCGCGGGAACCCCCGTCCCTCCCGGCCCTCGCGGAGCGAGGGCACGGAGGGCCGGGGATTCGAACCCCGATGCGCTTGCACGCGGCGGTTTTCAAGACCGCTGCCTTACCGTTAGGTCTAGCCCTCCCAGGACGGTAAGGTAATCGGGATCAGGAAGTTGCCCAAACCGGCCTCGCCTGAGGTGCTCGGGCTCAGCCTCCGCAACACGCACGTCGGTACGGAAGGTTGCACGTTCTTGTTGGCAGGCCTAAACGCTAGGTCGTAGAAACGCTCCGGCCATTCTCAGAATGATGCTCCTCTTGAGTGCGCCCAGCACTATGATCGCGGGAAACGGTAGAACCGTCCCCCACCCACCAGCGATCGCCTATATTCATGAGGATTCGTGATCTGATTCGACTGCTCGAGCGCGACGGGTGGTACCTTGCCCGCACTCGCGGGAGCCATCGACAGTTCAAGTACCCGTCCAAGCGGGGTGTGGTGACTGTCGCAGGCAAAGCGCGTGATGATCTGGCACCGGGGACCTTGAACAGTATTCTGAAGCAGGCGGAGATTGAGCTATGAGAATTCTAGTAATCGTGGAGCGGACGCCAACCGGTTTTTCCGCGTTTTCCCCGGACGTGCCGGGATGTGCCGCGACCGGTAGCACGCAGGAAGAAGTTGAGGCCGTCATGCGGGACGCGATTGCACTCCATCTCAACGGCCTCAAGGCCCAAGGGTGCAACGTGCCCGAACCGCACGCGTACGCGACCTATGTCGAGGTCGCCGCGTGATCGCTTGACGTTGGCGCACCCTTGGTTCGATCGAGATTCAGGCCAAAAAGCGTTCGATCTTCTCTCTAATATCCGGTGGCGCCGCAACGGCCTCGAAGCTGTCCATTGAAACGAAAACCAGCGTAATCAATGCGGTCACACTTGGCCTTCCGTCGACCGATCCGTCGATGATCAGACAGAGACTGCTCTCGCTCATTTCCTCCACCGATAGCTGCAACTGAAGTAGGTCGCCCAGCCGCGTAGGACGCCGGAAGTCGCATTCGATTCTCACCGCCGGAATGCCAATTCGCCGATCTTGCACGAGGGTCCTGATATCCTGCCCGATATCCTTGGCGAACCAATCCTCAATGAGGTTGTTGAACATGTCGAGATACCGCGGATAGAACACCATACCAGCGGGATCGGTGTGTGCGAATCCTATTCGTTGGTGGCCGGCGAACGTTGCCAATGGAAGCGTTCCTCGTGGCCAAGAGGCCGGTAGCGGGGTGAATCCCGGACTCGTAACTTATGTCCCTTCACATGCCGTAGCGATAGACTGACTCGCTCGAGGCAAGAGGCCCGATAAAGCGTCCTTCCCAAACTCGCTTGAGATGTCAATCCGACCGCACTTCCCCATACTCGAGAAGAAGGCCTACCTCAATAGCTGCTCGTATGGAGCGATGTCCATCGAGGTGCGAGATGCCTACAGCCGGTATCTCCAAGATTGGAACGAGTACGGCTCGGCTTGGGACAAATGGGTCGAGCTATATGAATCCGCTCGTGAGTCATTCGCACGCCTGATCAACGCAGCGCCTGACGAGATTGCCATGACGTACTGCGCGTCGGACGGCGTCAACGCGATCGCAAGTGCGCTTGACTACTCCGGTCACCGAAACAGAATCGTTGTGAGCGACTTCGAGTTTCCGACAGTTGCGCAGATCTGGCACGCTCAGGAGCGCAGGGGTGCCAAGGTATGTCATGTACCTGAGCAGGACGGCCGTATTCCCCTGGAGGCGTACGAGCGAGAGATCGACGACCATACCCTGATCGTCTCGGTCGCCTCAGTGTGTTACCGCAATGGCTCCAAACAAGATGTACAGTCCATTATCGACCTGGCGCACCGGCACGGTGCCCTCGTGTTGGTTGACGCCTATCAGGGACTCGGTTCCTTTGCCATAGATGTCAGGGCGCTCGATACGGATTTTCTGGTGGGGGGCACGCTCAAGTATCTGCTCAGCTCCGCCGGCACGGCCATGCTGTTTGTGCGACGCGACCTCGTGGAGAAGCTGGTACCGACGCACTCCGGTTGGTTCGCTCAGCGAGACATCAACGCCATGGACATACATGCCAACGATCCGGCTCCCTCGGCCAGGAGGTTTGAATCGGGCACGCCGCCGGTGGCGAACATCTACGCGGCGCTGGCCGGAGTTGCCCTAATCGAGTCCTGGGGTGTGGAGACGATCGAGCGCCAGATCGGAGAACTCACGCAGATGGTAAAGACGGGGATTCGGGCGGAAGGGCTGGAGCTGGCAACGCCGGAGGATGCCGCTCATCATGGGGCGATGATTGCTGTCCGGGTGAAGGACGAGGCCGCCATCGTCGAAGCCCTTGCGCGCGACGGTATCGTGACGTCTTCTCGAGACGGCAACCTGAGGGTCTCCCCTCACGTCTACAACAACGACGAAGATATCGAGCGGCTGCTGGAGAGCCTACGACGGAATCGGCGGTATATGGTTTGATCAACGCGCGCTCTGTGCGCGCACCAGAAACGTTTTGCTGGGTTACCCAACAGGAGCAAGCCAAATGGTCACAAAGGTCGACACGCTCGCCAATCTGGTGGCGGATCTGGCAAGTGGAATGTTGAGAGTAGTGGACCTGACGCAGCCACTGTCGTGTGACACTCCCGTTATTCAACTCCCGCCTGAGTTTTCGGCCTCTCCACCTTTCTCGATGACCGAACTCTCGCGCTACGACGATCGTGGGCCCGCGTGGTATTGGAACTCCATCGCTTGTGGCGAACACACGGGCACACATTTCGACGCGCCGATCCATTGGGTTACCGGCAAGGACTACGCCAATCACAGTACGGATACCATCTCGCCCGATCGCTTCGTGGGGCCGGCATGCGTCATCGACGCGGTGGCGCAGACCCGGGAAGATCCGGATTTTCTCCTCACACCCGATCACGTGCGAGCGTGGGAATCAGACCATGGCGAGATTCCAGCCGAGGCGTGGGTTCTGTTGCGTACGGATTGGTCCAAACGAAGTGATCCTGTCGAGTTCCTCAACATTCACGACGATGGACCGCACTCGCCCGGACCGCATCCTGACACGGTGAAGTTCCTGGTTGAGGAACGTGACGTTCGGGGCTTTGGCAACGAAACAGTGGGTACCGACGCCGGCCAGGCAGGCGGGTTTGATCCGCCGTTTCCATGTCATACACTCATGCATGGCGCGAACAAGTTCGGTCTCGCCAGCCTCACGAACCTGGATCAACTTCCGGCCACCGGAGCCGTGCTGATTGCGGCGCCGCTCAAGATCGTGAACGGGTCGGGGAGTCCGTTGCGCGTATTGGCACTGGCTCCGGCGCTCTGACGTTGATACGAGAGGCGGCGGGTTTGGCGGCTAGACGAGGTCGGGATGGCTGAACGATCGTTCGCCAAAGAGGTACAGTCGCTCGAGCTGGGTGACGGAGAGGTTTTTCGCGGCGAGGGCATACTCGCAGTTACAAAGGCTCTCCTTCAATCAGGCGTCGCATACGTGGGTGGCTACCAGGGCGCCCCAATATCGCACCTGATGGACGTGTTCACCGACGCCTCCGACATCCTCGAGGAACTCGGCGTTCACTTTGAGACGTCTGCCAGTGAGGCCGCCGCTGCGGCGATGCTGGCGGCATCGATCAACTATCCGCTGCGCGGTGCGGCAACGTGGAAGTCAACCGTCGGGACCAACGTTGCGTCAGATGCTCTCTCCAACCTGGCATCTGCCGGTGTACAGGGCGGAGTCCTCATCGTACTTGGTGAGGACTACGGCGAGGGTGCAAGCATCATGCAGGAACGCACTCACGCGTTCGCCATGAAATCTCAAATGTGGCTGCTCGATCCCCGCCCGAATCTCCCCAGTATCGTCCGGGCTGTCGAACAGGGCTTTGAGCTATCGGAGGCAAGCAGCACACCGGTCATGCTCGAGCTTCGCATTCGCGCGTGCCATGTGTATGGCAGCTTCCGGGCAAAAGACAACCGGCGACCCCCGCTCACGGCCCGCGAAGCGCTCAGGCGACCCAACCGTGCCGCCGACAAGATCATCTTGCCGCCGTTCACGTTCCTGCAGGAGATCGACAAGGTAGAACGACGTTGGCCGGCTGCCGTTGAGTTCGTCGTGAGAAATGGGATGAACGAGTTTGTTGCCGGACAAACAGACGAGATCGGCATAATCCTGCAGGGTGGTTTGTACAACTCGGTCGTCCGAGCCCTCGACTTGTTAGGGCTGTCGGACAGCTTTGGAGTAGGGAGAGTCCCGCTCTACGTACTCAACGTCACGTATCCGCTCATCGAATCAGAGATTCAGAACTTCTGTACCGGTAAGCGCGCGGTGCTGATCGTCGAGGAGGGACAACCCGATTTCATCGAGCAGGCGCTCAACCAGTACCTGAACCGCGCGGAACTAGACACGAGGGTGGTCGGTAAAGACGTGTTGCCCATGGCTGGTGAGTACACGGGCGACGTCGTTCGCGAGGGCGTTTACAACTTCCTCGAGCAATGGCAGCCGGGACTGCTACAGAACGGCGCGCGGGCCACGAGAAGTTTCGTGCCGGACGCGGAGTTTCAACGCGCCGTGCCGCCGAGGCCCCCGGGGCTATGTGTTGGGTGTCCCGAGCGACCGTTGTTTACCGCCGTAAAGCTG
>JAZDCY010000046.1:0-68600 GCA_036679645.1 Gemmatimonadota bacterium
CCCCCCTCTCCCCCCCCAGATGCCAGCTCCAGCCGGGCCGCCAGACGCGTGGCGCAGAGTGCCGCGTTGCCACACATCTCGGCCCTGTGACCGTCGTTATTGAAGAAATGGAATCGAACAGCGGAAGGCTGCGACCCGGGTTCGAGCACCACCAGACCGTCCGCTCCGACCCCGGTCCCACGGGCGCAGACGGCACGGATCCGGTCTTCGGTCCAGCTGTCGATGGGACTCGACCTTCCATCCACCATGACGAAGTCGTTTCCCGACCCGGTCATCTTGTAGAAGACCTGCCCGCCTCCGCGCCATCCGCCCGCAACCGTCACAGTCGTCGAAACACCGACTGAAGCCGGAGCCGCCATACCATCCAGATAGCCTCACGCACGATGGCCCCTGACATCTTGCTCTCCCCGTCTGTCCGATCGGTAAAGACGATCGGGATCTCGACGATCCGGAACCCTTTCCGGTACGCTCGGAAACTCATCTCGATCTGAAACGAATAGCCGTTGGAGCGCACGGCATCCAGATCAACGGCCTCTAGTACGCGGCGCCGAAAGCACTTGAAGCCCCCTGTAGCATCGTCGAGCCGGTGACCGGTCACGATTCGCGCGTAGAGGTTAGCTAGATAGCTTAGCACCAATCGGGGCATCGGCCAGTTCACAACCGTGACCCGCCCCCTCAGATACCGGCATCCGAGCACCAGATCGGCGTCCTGCACGGCGGCAAGGAACTCCGGCAGATGTTTGGGATCGTGGGATCCGTCGGCGTCCATCTCGAACACATACTCGTAGTCTCGCTCCAGCGCCCACCTGAAACCTGCCACATACGCCGTGCCGAGCCCAAGCTTGCCCGCCCGGTGTATCACCTGGATGCGCGGCTCATTTGCAGCCAGTGTCTCGGCCCGATCTCCGGTTCCATCGGGAGAGCCGTCGTCAACCACCAGTACCTCGAGACGTGGATCCTGCTCGAGTACCGACAGTACGATCCGCTCCAGGTTCTCGATCTCGTTGTACGTCGGGACAATGACCAGCGCCTTATCGGCCACGTCGTCTCCGCATGATAACAGGAACGCCGAAGCTCGCGACCACGATAAGCAGGCTCACCAACGTCAGTAGTCTCCCAGTTTCGTACGCCCGACTCCAAAACATGAGTTCCACACGCCGTGCGCCCCGCGTAACCGGGACGGTGATGAGCGACACGTTACCCCGCAGCACCTGTGCGTCCTCACCATCCACGGTGGCACGCCAATCGGGATAGTAGTTTTCGGCCACAATGACGTAGCCGTCGGCGGGCGCGGGCTCGTGCAGTCGAATCGTCATCGCGCCTGGTCGCCACTCGGAGACGGACACACGTAGATCCACCTCATCCGGCAAGGAGTCGAGCGCCACCGGCTCGACCGGCGCGTCCGGCGGAAGCAATACTAGCCGATCGAACGAGAGATTGGTCTGCATCAATGTCGGGATGGCGCGCTCGTCCTCGATCTTCACCGCGCCTGGCACGAACCGCACATACCGCACATCATCGCGCTCGAACAGCTTTGCACGCACGCCGGCCGATGTCTCCACGTCGTCGAGCCGAAGCTGGTACCCGGGAAGCGTATCGAGCCCAGGCACACCTGCCGGTACGATGACGAACCGCAAGGCGAAGAGATCCCAGAGCCTCGGATTGAACAGGTTGCTCCACCGGTTCTTGCCACCCACGAGTTCGTCAAAGGCGTGCAACTCGTTGCCATGGTATCCCAACAGCTGTGGAACGTCGAACGCCATGAGCGATGAGCTCGGATAGACGTCCAATGGTGGCTGCAGCGATCGGGGGAAGTTGAGGACCCGATACGGCCGCGGCACGCCAGCCAGGTAGCCGGTAATTGGGTCGGTCCGATAGAGCCCCGCGCGGGGCGAGTCGGTGTAGGTCCAGAACGCGCGGGCATTGCGCCACAGATCGCCGCTCACGATTAGCATGAGCGCGGCGGCGAAGAGCGGTCCGGTCAAGCGCTGACGTACGCGGGCCCAGAGGGCGGCCCCGAGCAACGCCAACGCCAAACCCGACCCGAACGCCCCGAATCTGATAGTCTCCGCACCGGCTAGCGCCATGCTGGCGACCGGCATCCGTTGCTCGAGCTCTATCTGCCGCGCGAACGATTCCGCGATTGCGCCGAACCCACCGACGAGTCCGATGAACGCAATCACGCCACCGACGACCATGAAGGGGACAGCCAGCTTATGCCCTGCCCCGCGCTCCAGCTGCTGCACGCCAAGGGCAGCCAGCGTGGCGATGACCAGGACCACGACATAGAGTGCCATGCCGGGCGCACGCGTCTGCTTCACGAACGGCATGACCTCGTACCACACGCGATAGAACGGTGTGGCGGCGCCGAGCGCGACCAGCAGGAACAGCACCCCTAGCCCCACGAGCCAATAGACAAGACGGCGGTGCGTCGATCGGAAGCCCAGGAGGGCGAGCGCAATGACCGGAAGGCCCAGGTACTCCGAATGGAGCTTCAGAGGATTGGTCGCCCAATAGGTACCGTTGGTTGTCTCGCCGGCGAACCGCGCCAGAAAGAACTCGGGCACGTGGAGCCACGGGATGGCGTAGGACGCCGAACCCTCGAACCCGCGATACCCCTCGGCGCGTGGCGAGAAGGGGAGGTACTCGAAGAACGGCAGAATCTGGATCATGCCAATGCCGAAGCCCACGAGCACCGCC
Source organism: Gemmatimonadota bacterium (assembly GCA_036679645.1). Lineage (GTDB taxonomy): Bacteria > Gemmatimonadota > Gemmatimonadetes > Gemmatimonadales > GWC2-71-9 > JADFNB01. The sequence continues at coordinate 2,701 of JAZDCY010000046.1, forward strand.
GCCAAGGCCAGTGTCAGGGCAGTCAGCCGTTCCGGGAGCGGTCGCTCGCCCCGCTCGCCAAACGCGAGGTAGAGCGCAAAGATGCCCGCCACGATGAGCATGTAATACGTCATCTGGGCGTGTGGACTCACAAGTGCCAAGCCCACGGCCAATGCCACGATGCCGTACCCGGTAACCCTCTTCTCACGCATCCCCATCAAGAGCCCGAGCAGTGCCAGCGGCAGTAGCGTCGTAACGAACAGTTTGCCGTCGTGCCCCGGCTGTACGTAGCTGCCGATTACGCCGGACAACTGATAGGCCAGTCCGCCAACGACGGCGCCCAACCACGATACCTTCATTCGCCGCAGCAATAAGTAGAGAAACAGTGCCGCGAGGAAGTAGTGAATGACGAAGCCGAGGTTCATGGCAACGTCGGTCGGGAGCACGAGCCGCAACCAGGAGGTGGGATAAAAAATGTCACCGTGCATCGCCCCGACGAACGGCATGCCACCAAAGAGATCGGGGTTCCACAACGGTATCCTGCCGGTGGCCTTCCACTCGGTGGCCAGCCAGTCGCGGAAGGCGAAGCCCGCATCGTACTGATCGCTGAACCGGCCCGCGAGAAACCGTCCCGACAACATGGGGAGCGCGAGAATCGCAACCCAGATCGAGAAAATCCCGGACGCGATGAGGGTCGGTTTCGGTGGTGCGTACGGCTCGGAGACCTTCTCTACCGCATCACGTTCGGTCATCGTCCATATGATCGCTCGGGATGAGCAGCCCTGCGGCAGCTGCCCCAACTTCGGTAATGGTCAGTAACAACCTCGATCCCACACTCAGCGCGATGGCCCCTCCGCTGCCCAGCGAGGGCGTCAACAGACCAATGAGAATTGCCTCCCGCACTCCTACCCCACCGGGGGCAATAATCGCCACAAGGCCTGTAATGTAACCGGCCGCGAACACGCCGATGGCCGTGCCGATCGACAACGTGTTTGTCCCAAGCAGCCCGCGTGCAAGGCACCAGAACGCGAAGCCGTAGGCGACCCAACTCACGGCCGCAGCAAGGAACGCCTGCACGAGCGCCGCCGGGCGTAACGCGCGCAAATCCTCTCGACCGAGAAGCCGCGCGAGCAAACGAAACGGTGCGGGCATCGTGAGGCAAACGATCATTGCCAACGCAACCGCACCTGCGACGGCGAGCCACACGGCGGACACGACACCTCGTGCCGTCGCCGCCGTGATGGCAACGCCAGTCCCCACCGCGATCACCTGCATCGTCACAGCGGATCCTCCGGCAGCCCAACCGGCGACCCCACGGCGCTGGGCCAACACCGCGAGACCGGCGATGCTCCACACCTTCCCCGGCAGGTATCGGCCCAGGTTGGAGAGAGTCCATATGCGCACGGCGTGAGTATATGAGAGCGTCTGCTCCCACCCGGTCAGTACGCGGCGCCACGCCTCGATCAACAGCGCGTAGGTTCCCCACACGGTCAACGCGGAAACAACGATCCATCCAGGACGGACGGTGAACGCGAAGTGGGTATCCCGAAACGCATCCCAGTTGCCGGCGATGGCCCGCCAGACGAACAGCCCGATCGCGAGCGCGATCCCGACCTGTGCGACCCAGAACACGCGCGTTCGCGTACTCACGCCGGCCTTGCAAGTACGTGCTCGTACACCGTCTCGAATGCTGCCGCAACCGTCTCCGGCGCGAGCCGGTGACGCAACGACTCGCCGGCACGCACCGCAGCGGCACGGGCCGTGGCATTATGTCGAAGCGCGTCGATGGCCTGCGCCAGCGCGCGGGGATCGTTCGCTGGTACGACGCGTCCGGCCTCGGACGTCACGATGTCCATCACCCCACCGCCGTCTTGCGCCACCACGACGGGGATGCCGAGTCCCAACGCTTCGGCCACGGCCAGCCCAAAGCCCTCACCACGCGCTGGAAATGCAAACACATCGGCTCCGGCAACCGCATCACCCACAGCATTTGGCGCGACGGCACCGAGAAACCGCACGCGTGCAGCAATGCCGAGGGTGGCCACGAGCTGTTCCAGGTGCGGACGCTCCGGTCCGTCGCCTACGATGCGCAGCAAGACGGACGGATCGGCAAGATGCGGCACGGCGCGAAGCAAGAGGTCGAGTCGTTTCTGACGGGTGAGCCGACCCACCGTCACAAGGCCGGATGTCCCTCCGGTGCGTGGGGTGGGGAGGGTCGACGGCATTGGCTGCACGGTGAGCGAGCGTGGCGTGACGCCGCACGCCTCCACGGTGTCGGCGAGGTACTGCGATACGGCGGTGACGGCCGCGGCGCGCCGGAAGACCGGCCGCGCGAGGCGCCGCGCGATCCAGGATCGCGCGAGAATCGCGACGTCGGTTCCGTGGAGAGTGAGCACATAGGGCAGTTCGCTTCCGCGTACGGCGCCCGCGGCCGCTAGACCACCAGGTATCCACCAATGAGCGTGAACGATGTCAGCCGGTTCCTCGTGTATCGCGTCGACTACCCCGCGCCGCATGGCACCAATCAGCCGCCACGCGGTCCAGACTCCCGATGGTCTGCGGGCCGCCTCAGCCATCGTCCCGCGGTAGGCTAAGGTCTCACGCCGGGAGGACGCATAGCGCACCCGCGTGACGCGCACGCCGCCCCGGACATCCTGCCCTCCCTTACCCTGGTCCGAAGGTGCAATGAGGCGCACGACATGTCCCCGTGCACCCAGTGCCAAGCAAAGCCGCTCGATGAAAGCGCCCGCGATGTCCCCGTCCCAGCGTGGATAGGAGTGGGCTACGCAGACGATACGCAACTGAATCTCAGGGCTTCCGGCGTTCCAGCTCGGCAGATAGTCGGTCCACCGATCGTCCCAGCACGCGCAACTCCTCGTGAACACCGGCCAGCATCTCCCCGACGAAACCGAACCCGAAGAGCGCTATACCCGAGATCACCAACACCATTACCAGGTCAAGGAGCGGCCGGAACCCCATGTGGAACCCGAACCGCAGCACCAGGGCCACGAGACCGACGAGAAAGCCCAGCGCAAAGAGCAGTCCGCCCGACACCCCGAAGAAGAGCATGGGTTTACGCCCGAACCGGAGCTGGAACCAGACGGACATGAGGTCGAACACGCCCACCGGAATACGCCCGAGCCCGAACTTCGACTCGCCGGCACGTCGGGGATGAAGTGTCACCGGCCGTTCGGCTAATCGGTACCCCTCCGCCGCACCAATCACAGCCATGAACCGGTGCCAGTCGGGTCGCGCCGGAATGGCCCCCATCACCTCCCGCCGATACGCCTTGACCGCGTTGAGATCGGTCACGCGGATGCCAAAGAGCCAGCGGCACAGCCGATTGTAGATGCCGGACACGAACGCCTTCTCGTATTGGCCCTGTTTGGTACCGGTCACGATGTCGGCATCGCCCGCGCGAATCGGGTCGACTAGTTGGGGGATCTCGCTGGGCGAGAACTGGAGGTCGGCCGGATAGAAGACGAAGATCCGCCCGCTCGCGGCTTCACCCGCCGACCGCAAGGCGTCGGCGATGCCCCGCTGCGCGCGGTGCGTCACTACACGCAGAAACGGGTACTCCTGTTGGAGCCGCTCGAGCACCTCCGGAGTGGCGTCCTCGCTCCCGTCGTCTACGACGACGACCTCGCAACCATAGGGCACGTCCGCCAACGCGTCGGCACACTGTTTCATGAACTCCGGTAGGTTCTCGGCCTCATCTTTGGCCGGGACCAGGACGCTGAGCTCCGCCGTTGCGTCCTTGGCCACGAGCGTCATATGCGCTTTCGCATGCGCGCGGGGAGAATACCGAGCTGATCGCGGTACTTGGCGACGGTCCGGCGCGCAATCTGGACGCCGCGATTCTTGAGCGCGTCAACGATCTCGGCATCGGTGAGTGGCTTGGCCGTGTTCTCGTCACCGACGAGCTTCTGGATCTGAGCGCGCACCGCCCGCGCACTGGCATCTTCGCCCGATGTCGTGCCCAGGCTGCTCGAGAAGAAGAACTTCAGCGCGAAGACACCGCGTGGCGTCTGCACGTACTTCTGGTTGGTCACGCGACTCACCGTCGATTCGTGCATGTCGATCACTTCAGCCACTTCGCGCAACGTCAGGGGCTTGAGCTGTTCGATCCCTTTCTCGAAGAACTCGCGTTGCCGATCGACGATGAAGTTCATCACCTTCAACATCGTCTGCCGGCGTTGCTCGATTGCCTGGATGAGCCAGCTCGCCCCATTCAGTTTCTCGGTTATGAACTCGCGCGTCTCACCGACGAAGGCCTTCTTGTCGCCGGCTAGACTCTGGTACACTTTGCTGATGCGCAGACGCGGCATGCCCATGTCGTTCAGGAACACGCGGTACTCGCCCTCGATTTTCTGGAGGATGAGATCTGGAGTTACATACTCGTCGTCCGATGGGAGATACTGGAGCCCCGGCTTGGGATCGAGCTTGGCCAATTCGTCGGCAGCATCCTGCACCGCTTTGGGATCGATCGCGTAACGCTTGGCAATGTCACTCCAGCGGTGTCCAATCAGGTCGTCGAACGCCTCATTGACCAGTTTGTACGTGAGCGTGTCCTCCAACTGCAGCTCGACGAGCTGTAACAGCAGGCATTCGCGCAGGTCGCGCGCAGCCGTTCCCGGCGGATCGAGTCGGTGCATGACGTGCAGCATCTCCTCGACTTCTTCGATGGTGAACAGCGGCTCGTCACCCCAAGCGGGACTCTCGGGAGGCGCAACGGCGACGATCGGTGCGAACTCGACGGCATCGTCGGCAGACACCGGTTCGGCCACCGGCTCCGCGGACACCGGCTGGGCCGGTGTGTCATCGGACACGGGATCGGTTGCCAGCACCTGCTCTTCGATCCCAACGACATGCAATGCAGGGAGCGGATTGTTTGGTTCATCGCCCGGCTCATCCACCGGCTCATCGGTCTCGACCTCGTTGGTTTCTGGTTCCGGAGTCTCCGGTTCCAGGAGCGGCGGACCAGTTCCGTCGACTGCCCAACGGTTGATGCCTTCGAGGATCTCCTCGAGCGAGGCCTTGAGGTAGCCATCGTCACCTATGTTGCCGAGGAACTCGTCGGCTAGTAGGCGCTGCCGATCGGTCAGCTCCAGCATGCGGAGCTGGTCGCGTAGGTGATCGGTCAGCACGCGCGTCTGCACCGGTACGCGCTCGAACGTCTCCGGATTCTCGCTCAGATCGCGCGCGCCCGACCCGCTCACCTGAAACCCGTCGAGGATGATCTCTTCCCAATCGGTTTCGTCTTCTTTCTTCTTGTCCTCTTCCTTCTTGCGCTCCGCATCCGCCGCGAGCTCCTCTTCCGTCGGCTCGTCCTCGGGCTCGACCATCTCGAGGAACGGATTGACGAGGAGTTCCTGCTTGAGATGTTGTTGCAGATCGAGCAGCGGCATGTAGAGCAGATCCATCGCCTGGTACAGGCGAGGGTTCATGCGCAGGTCTTGCCGCAGGGACTGGGACTGCTGCATGGATATCTTCATGCCACCGCCCCCAGCCGTTCGCGCAACCGCTCGGTCAGCGTCGGACCCAAGTACAGATCCGCCACCTGATCGTTGAAGACGAGATCGCGCACATTTCCGGAGACCTGGACCTTACCCTCGAACACGATGTATGCCCGATCCACGATATCGAGCGTCTGCTCAACGTTGTGATCGGTGATCAGCACACCGATACCGCGGGTCCGCAGCGATGCGACGATCGTCTGGATGTCGTGCACGGCGATTGGATCGACTCCGGCAAAGGGCTCGTCGAGCAACATGAACTTGGGCTCGGTCACGAGTGCCCGCGTGATCTCGAGCCGGCGTCGCTCACCGCCCGAGAGCTTGAACGCTTGAACGGCGCGGAGGTGCTTGATCGACAACTCGTCGAGCAGTGATTCGAGTCGCTCCTCACGTTCAGCCTTACTGAGCGACAGCGACTCGAGGATGGCGAGCACGTTCTGCTCGACGGTCAGCTTCCGGAACACGGAGGGTTCTTGCGCCAGGTAGCCGATTCCGCGACGCGCACGCTTATACATCGGCAGGTGCGAGATGTCACCTCCGTCGATGCGGATGCGTCCCGCATCTGGCCGGATCAGCCCAACGATCATATAGAAAATCGTGGTCTTGCCTGCGCCGTTCGGTCCCAGAAGGCCGACGATCTCGCCCTGTTGCAGGGAGATGTCGACGTTATCGACGACGCGACGGCGGCGGTAGACCTTGGTGAGACCGTGGGCCGTGAGTTCGCTACCGGCCGGTGCCGCCGGGGTGGTATGTGACGCGGCCTCCGCCGCTCGCAACCGCTCCACTGCCGCCGCGGCAAGACGCTGGCGCAGCGTCGCGCGCTGGGCGGGCGTGTCGAGCGCGGGACCATTCCACTGACCAGCCACGAAATGAATGGGCGTCCTGTCATCGATGAGCGCGGGCAGCGGAGCGAGCACACCCTCGGTGACCAGGCGTGGCAAGACGGAGGCCCGCAGATAGCGCCGTACCTCATCTACCGACAGCGTACCGCGTTCCGTGCTGCCGCCGAGCCCCGCCGCGCGGCTCGTGTCGAGGTGCTCCTCCCGGTACGCCACGGCGAGCGTCCCGAAATCCGTCACGCCATCGTCATTGGCCACATTGAGCAGCGCCGCAACCGCAATGGGGATGGACGGGTTTCGATCGGCGAGCACGGCATCGAGTCCACCGATCATGACGGTTCCCGGCCTCGCGGTGCCTCGAGGTAGACGCCGTCCGTCTGACCGATAATATCGACGCGGCGGACCTGCTCATTCGCAAAGAGAGCAATAATCCGATCGCCGCGCGAATACGAGATGTCGGGCAATGCGCCGGGCGGACGGCCCTCCGGATACACGCGATAGTGGGCGCGTGCATTGCCTACGGCATCCAGCCGCACCAGGGCGCGCCGGCCAGATGCAGTGGAGTCGAACCGCGCAACTACCGTATCGCCAACGACCCAATCGACGTCGTTGTCCACGGAGTCCCGTTTGGACGTCGCGCGCGCGTTACCAATTCCCCGGACAGCGGAAAGCTCCTGGCCCGGCGCTTCGATAACGAGCGAATCTGCAGTGATGCGGTTCTTGACGGACATGGCGCGGGCCGGCACCGAATCGCTGCCCCACGCGTTCCCGCGCTGCAACCTGTTGGTGTCCGCCACGATACGCCAATCGTCGCTCGTGGCGTCCGCTCCGCCCTCCGCCTGCGCCCATGTGAGTGCGTTGTCGTCGAGGCGATACTCGATGACCCGGCCATTCAACGAGTAGCTGGACGAATCCCCCCCCGTGACGCCCGCGTGGCCAACCAGCGTCCCGGCGCCAACATCCGTGTTCAATACGGCGCTATCTGAACGCGCTGTGAAATCACTGCGGTCGATGGTCACCGTGCCCACCGCGTGGGCGGTGTGCTCTCCAAGCAGCCTGACCCGATCGGCGACGATGACGTACGGCTCCGTGTCAGCCGAGTCCAGCCCCGAACGGTACTCGATCGTCGGCCGGCGCGTCGCCACCCATTCGCTCGTATCACGCACCCCCTCGACGGCCCTGCGATACACCAGGTTCGGCCCGCGTAGCACCGACCCCGTCTTCAGGTTCCGCAGTACCGCATTACCGTACGCTTCCAAGCGCTCATCCGAGAGGAAGTAGCTGGCGCGGTCGGCGGTCAGCTCCACGCTCTCGTCCCGGAACAGCATGTTGCCTACCATGTCGAACCGATCGCGTTCCTGATACCAGGCCACCGAGTCGGAATACCAGTTGGTGATCTGGCGGATGCAGTGCGCCCAGATACCGCCATTACCGTAGTGGTGAATCCACCCGCCGGTGACCGTGATCTGACGGCCCACTCCACCCGTCCGGTCGATCTCCACCTCACAGGTGCGGGCACCCTGCGCCACGACTGCCCGCAGCGGCACGCTCAGCGCGACGGCGGCGACCGCAAACAGCAGACGGCGATGATGACGCGTCACTGACGCTCCACATCGACGCGCCCAACCGTTCCGCGTGGTTGGGTGGCAACCAGATCGCGGAAATCGGGATCGGACGTGAACGATCCGCCCTCGATACGCCGGTTGAGTGCGGTGTAGACGAACGGTTCGGAACCGTTGATGCGGTTGTCGTTGCCGGTGTAGTTGAGAATCGATGTCTCCAGACGACGACCGTCCGGAGTCACACCAATGACGTTGCCGCGCGCCTCCATGTTGCCGGTGCGCCAGTAGTAGGTCCCCTCCTCCGACGTGAGTGTGGAGGTCTCCTCGCCTTGCAGCGAGTAGAAGGTGACGCGCACGCCGATCATATCCGCGGTTTGGGGGCTCTGGTAGAAATAGGCGGTGTCGGCCTCGAGCCGCGCCCGCCGTAGCCCGTCCACTGTGAGATAATGCGTGACGCCATACGCAATTTGATCGGCGGAGTCGGCAATCCCGACGGTAGTCGGCGGCTGCTCCATGGACGAGCCACACGCCATTGTCCCGGCGGCGACCATCACCCCCGCCAGCGCGGACCATCCCACGGACCCGGCGCGCGTCAGATCAGCGGATAATCGCACGGCTCGCCCTGGGAGATCTATCACCCCGCTCTTCGTAGTATTGCTGCACCACAACCTCCCACTGTCCGCGCGCTCGAAGGAACTCCTCGACGAACTCGCGAACGGCACCGCGGCCGCCCTCGGCCACCGTTACGTGTTGCGCCACAGCCTTCACATCCGCCGTCGCGTTGGCCACCGCTACGGGGAGCCCAACCCGCTTGAGTATCGGCACGTCGGGCAGGTCGTCTCCCATGAACGCCGCTTCTTCCATTCGTACCCCAAAACGCTCCAACAGCGACTCGAACGCGGGGAGTTTACGGGCGGCGGAATCTTGCACGATCTCGTCGACCCCGATCTCCTCAGCGCGAAGGCGGGTGGCCTCCGACACGCGGCCGCTCACGATGACGACCTTCAACCCCGCGCCGCGCAGTAGGTGAAGGCCGATCCCATCCTGGATGTCGAACCGCTTGAGTTCCGTGGGCTGCCCGCTCACTATGCCTACGTAGATGCCGTTGTCAGTGAGTACACCGTCCACATCCAACCCCACCAGCCGGACTTGGCGTGTCGCCAAGGGTTCAAGCATGCAGTGACCTCCGTTGTGCCCCGTGCCATACCGCGAGTCCGCGCTCGATCAGCGATTCCAGCTCGCTCAACGGCCACATGGTCGCTCCGTCGCTTGGCGCTGCACCCGGATTGGGATGCGTCTCCACAAAAAAACCGTCCGCGCCGGCCGCGGCGGCCGCACAGAGGAGCGTGGGCGTCTGCTCCCGTCGACCCCCTGCCCCGCCGGCTACCCCCATCCCCGGTTGCTGAACGGCGTGCGTAGCGTCAAAGAAGACTGGGACACCCGTTGCCTCCTTGATGCGGGCGAAGTTGCGCATGTCCACAACCAGATCAGAGTAGCCGAAGAACGTCCCGCGCTCCGTGACCGACACCACAGTAGCACCAGCGCCGGTCACCTTCTCGACCGCCCCAACCATGGCTTCCGGGGCCATCCACTGACCCTTCTTGATGTTGACCGGAAGTCCGGTGGCACCTGCTGCCTCGAGCAGCGCCGTCTGACGGCAGAGGAAGGCCGGGATCTGCAACGCATCGACAACCGCGGCCGCGGCTCCCACTTCCGCAACCTCGTGCACGTCGGTCAGCACCGGAAGTCCGGTCTCGGCCTTAACGCGGCCGAGTAACCGGAGTCCTTCTTCGAGCCCTGGACCACGAGGCGCATCACGGCGAGTCCGGTTGGCCTTCGCATAGCTCGCCTTGTAGACGACTCGGATACCGAGGGCCACGGCCAACGCGGCGAGCGCCTCACCGATGCGGAGATTGAGGCCATCGTCCTCCAGCAGGCACGGGCCCGCAATCAGAACCGGTCCCGGCTGCCACATCTTTAGGCTCAGGCAGAGTGCCTGGCGAGCGACTCGGCGCTCGTCGACCCTGCGCGGTGATGGTCACGGGCCGCTCGAATGAAGCTCGCGAACAGCGGGTGCGGCCGCGTCGGCCGAGAGCGCAGCTCGGGATGGAACTGGCACCCGACAAACCACGGGTGATCGGCCAGCTCGACCATCTCCACCAACGACCCGTTGGGAGACAACCCCGTGCAGCGCATGCCGTACTCGGTCAATACGTCGCGGAACGCGTTGTTCACCTCGTACCGGTGCCTATGCCGCTCGCTGACCTCCTCGTCGCCATAGATCTGTTGCACTTTCGAGCCGGGCGTCAGGCGGCAGGGATACGCTCCCAGGCGCATCGTCCCGCCGAGATCCTGCACGTCGCGTTGCGAATCCATCAGTGAGATAACGGCGCTTTGGCATTCCGGCGCGAACTCCGAGGAGTTGGTGTCGGGCAACCGGCAGGCATTGCCGCCGAACTCGATGATGGCGCACTGCATTCCCAGACAGATCCCGAAGAACGGCAACCCGTTCTCCCGCGCCCACTGAATAGCCTCGACCATGCCCTCTACCCCGCGCACACCGAAGCCACCCGGTACGAGAAGCGCATCGTAGCCGGCGAGCATGCGGCCGGCTGCCTCCTGATCCTTGAACTCGTCACTCGAAATCCAGTTCCGGTCCACACCGACCTCATGCGGAATCCCGCCGTGGACCAGCGCCTCCCTGATGGATGTGTACGCGTCGGTGAGTTCCGTGTACTTGCCCACGATCGCCACGCGCACGCGCTCGGTCGGCTCCAAGATGCGACGCACCATCTGCGTCCACGGCCGAAGATCGGGTTCCTTCACATCGAGTTGCAGCCGCCGGCAGATCTCACGATCGAGACCCTGCTGGTGCAGTAGCAGCGGAATCTCATACGTAGAGTCGACCGTGCGGCTTTCGATGACACACCCGAAATCGACGTTGCAGAAGAGAGCGATCTTGCGCTTGATCGTGTCCTCGAGCGCCTGGTCCGACCGGCAGATGAGTATGTCGGGCTGGATTCCTATCTCCATCAACTCCCGCACCGAGTGCTGTGTTGGCTTGGTCTTTAGTTCGCCCGTCGCACCGAGGAACGGTACCAGGGTGAGATGGATGAACAGCGCATTGTCACGGCCAACTTCTTGACGGAATTGCCGGATGGCCTCGAGGAACGGCAGCGACTCGATGTCACCCACCGTCCCCCCAATCTCCGTAATGACGACGTCGTTATCCGGGCCGAGTCGCTTGATTGCGCTCTTGATCTCGTCAGTTATGTGCGGGATGACCTGAACCGTACTGCCCAGGTACTCGCCGCGCCGCTCTTTCGTGATGACGGACAGGTAGATCCGGCCCGTCGTCACGTTGTTGACCTGCGAGAGCGACTTGTCGATGTAGCGCTCGTAATGCCCCAGATCGAGGTCTGTTTCAGCACCGTCGTCGGTGACGTATACCTCGCCATGCTGGAATGGCGACATCGTCCCGGGATCGACGTTGATGTAGGGATCGAACTTCTGGATCGTCACCTTCAGCCCGCGCTCCACGAGCAGCCGGCCGAGGGATGCGGAAGCGATCCCTTTCCCGAGGGAAGAAACCACGCCGCCGGTGACGAAGATGTATTTCGTGCTCACAACATGGCCTCCGCCAGTCGCAGGTCAGTTTCGGTATCTATGGAATGCGCTTCTCTCGCCTCCAGCGAGGCAACCCCGATCCGCCAGCCATGATGGAGCGGCCGCAGTTGCTCCAGATCCTGATCTCCCTCGTCAGGCGTGGGAGGAAGCGCGAGCCACGCCAGAAGCCGACGGGGCGTATATGCGTATACACCGATGTGCTCGAGAACGGCATGCCCGGCCGGCCGACCACCTGGAGGGGCCGCGTCTCGAAAGAATGACACGGCCCGTCCCGCCTTGGTCACGGCCACGCGGACAACCGATGCCCTGGGCCCGCGTCCGTCGAGCGGCTGTGCCGCAGTTCCGACATCGTCACCTGCGCGCACGCGCCCGACCGCCCCATAGACGGCGTCGGCTGGTATGAACGGCTCATCGCCCTGGAGATTCACCACAACATCTGCATCGCTGTATTGGGGGCTCGAGACCACCTCGGCCACGCGCTCGGTTCCGGATCGATGACTGGACCGCGTGAGCACCCCGTGCACGCCCAGCGGGGCTACTGCATTGAGCACGCGTTCATCATCTGACGCCACCACCACAGGACCCGGCAGATCCAGCTCGAGCGCCCGGCGCGCCACCACGCGAACCAGAGGTTCGCCGGCGAGGAGACAGAGAGGCTTGTGGGGAAGTCGGACCGAGCCGATACGGGCAGGGATAACGCAAACGATACGCACAGCAAAAGCTAATACTCGGGCGGGCCGCTGTCAAAAAGCGGGCCAGACGCGTAAGTCGTTTTGGGGTAATACGGTAGGAAAGGTAAGAGTCGGCGGAAGACGGCGGAAGACGGCGAAGGTCGGAGGGGCCTGGTCGCTAGCCAGCGTTCGTCATCCCTCGCCGTCCTTCGCCATCCTCCACCACCCCTCGTCGTCCTCGCCCGCCCTTCACCAGGCCGACGAAATTCTCCACCAATCGCATCCCAACCTCCGTGCCGACCGACTCGGGATGGAACTGCACGCCAAAGACGGGCTCCGACCGATGACGCAGTCCCATGATCTCCTGTCTGCCCGGCGAATCGGACGTCCACGCCGTCACTTCCAGTTCGTGCGGTACCGCGCCGGGATCGACGATCAACGAGTGATACCGCATGGCGGTCATCGGGCTCGGCAGATTGCGGAACACCCCCCGCCCATCATGCGCCACGGGTGACGTCTTCCCGTGCATCAGGCGTTCGGCCGGAACTATCCTGCCGCCAAAGGCCTGCGCTATTGCCTGGTGCCCAAGGCAGACACCGAGGAGAGGAATGGAGCCCGCCACGCGACGAACTAGTTCGAGACTGATCCCCGCACCGTCGGGTACACCGGGACCGGGAGAGATCACAATGCCTTTTGGCTCCAGGCGTTCAATCTCGTCAACCGTGATCGCGTCGTTACGGTGCACCTCGGGCTCACCACCCAGTTCCCCGATGTACTGCACGAGGTTGTAGGTGAAGGAGTCGTAGTTGTCGAGGACGAAGATCATGCTCGCGGATGATAGCTCTTGTGCACCTGCCGCAGGTACTCCCGATCGACGTGCGTGTAGATCTGCGTCGTGCTGAGATCGGCGTGCCCCAACATCTCCTGCACGGCCCGGAGATCGGCGCCGCCTTCGAGCAGATGCGTGGCGAATGAGTGCCGCAGCGTATGCGGGGTGACACGTTTCTCGATGTTGGCCCGTGCGGCTGCCCGCTTGATGATGCCCCAGGCACCGACGCGGCTCAGCGGCCCTCCCCGAGCATTGAGCAGGAATCTTCCGTCTGTCTTACCCTTGTCGAGACCGGGTCGGATTTCCCGCAGATAGATTGCCGCCGCGCCGAGCGCGCGGCGACCGATCGGTACGATACGTTCCTTCGAGCCCTTGCCGAACACGCGAACGAGTGCCTCCTCGAAGCCAAGGTTCTGTACGCTGAGCCCAACGAGTTCGGAGACGCGCATCCCCGTGCCATAGGCGACCTCGAGCAGCGCCCGGTCTCGCCACGCGAGGGGTTCGTCCGGGTTGGGAGCTCCGAGCAACGCTTCGATCTCGCTCACCGACAGCACTTCGGGGAGCCTGTGCCAGCCCTTCGGTGTCTCGATACGCTCACTCGGGTCGGTCGCCGAGTGCCCCTCCTCGACCAAGAACCGGTAGTAGGTGCGTATCGCCGAGATCTGCCGGCGGATGCTGGCCGGCGCTAGCCCCAGGTCTTTAAGGTGATACACGAAGTCGCGCACGATCTCCCGAGAGACCGCGTCCGGGTCGCCGCACCGCCGGCTTGTCGCGTACTCTGCGAAACGCCGGATGTCACGGAGATAGCTCTCCACCGTGTTCGCACTATTCCCCACCTCGTGCGTCAGGTAGTCGGTGAAGCCTTCGACCCAGAAGGCCTGGTCGATGGTGGTCGTCATCGGTGATAGGGGCGATGATGGAGGATCATCTCTAGCCCCGACCTCGCGCCTGACGGCGGACGAAGACTATTGCGACCACGATCGAGATCACCAAGACGCCGGCCGTCACAAGTGCGACGAGGTTGGTGCGTTGAACGAGCAGCACGATTTCATCGACGTTCTGGATGGCGGTGGCGGCAATGAAGGTCAGCGTACCGTACCAGATGGCCGACGCGAGCGCCATGGGTACCAGCGCACGCCACGCGCCGAGCCCCGCGACGCCGGCAAAAGGCGGCACGACGGCGCGAACGGCCGGGATGAATCGCGAAAGAAAGATCGCCCACACCCCGTGCGCTTCGTAGAGCCGCTCGATGCGCGCCAGCGCCTTGGGCCGCAGGAGACGGCTGCCAATGGGGCCGCGAAAGAACGACCGGCCAGCGGTCCGTGCGCCGGCATAGACGAGCGAGGCGGTGAAAACATTCGCGGTCCAGGTAATAAGGAAGACATTGAACGCCGACACCCTGCCACCGACTGACAGGAACGCCCCGACGGCGACCGCGGTGTCGGCCGGCACCGGAGGGAAGATGTTCTCGACGCCCGCGAGCAGGGCGATAACGGCGTAAACCCACTCGGTGGGAAGCTCGAGCAGGATATCGAGAAGATCCCGAATCACTTCCCGCCGTCAATCGCCGCTATCGCATACACAACCAACCCCTCGCCCCTTCCGACCGCATCCATCTTCTCACCCGTCTTCGCCTTGATCGATACGGCGGTCACCGGCAGCTGCAACGTGGCCGCCAACCACTCGCGCATCTTGGGAACGTGTGGCGCGAGTTTCGGCGCCTCTGTCACAACGGTCGCGTCGACGTTCACGATGACGTACCCCGCGTGCACGACGCGCGCACGCGCGGCATCGAGGAAGAGAGAGGAATCGGCGTCCTTCCACTGCGGGTCGTCATTTGGAAAGAGCCGGCCGATATCCCCCAGCGCCGCCGCGCCGAGCAGCGCGTCGGTCACCGCATGGGCCACGGCGTCGCCGTCCGAGTGACCGACGAGACCCGAGATGTGCGGAATCTCCGTGCCGGCCAGCTTCAAGGGTCGATTTGCACCAAACCGATGGGAGTCGTAGCCGAGTCCGACACGTGTGGGCATGGTGGCACCGTACAACGTGCGTCGTCCTCTGTCCACCGTCCACCGTCCACCGACAGCAGTTGACGCCTTGCCACCCTCACCGCATCCTCCCGCCATGGAACCCGACGCCGCCGAGTCCACCCGTGACCAGTTGGCCGCCGCCCTCGGTCCCGAATACGAGATCGAACGCGAGCTGGGCCGGGGTGGGTTCGCGGTCGTGTATCTGGTGCGTGACCTCAGGCTAAAGCGCCCGCTCGCCGTCAAGGTGTTGAATCCGGAACTCATCGCCTCACAGACCGCCCTCGACCGCTCCCACCTCGAAGCGCAGACCGTCGCAAGGTTATCGCACCCACACATCGTCCCATTGCACTTCGTGGGCGGTGAGGGGGATTTCTTCTACATCGCGATGAGTTTCGTCGATGGGGCGAGCCTGGCCGACCAACTGGAGCGGGAAGGCAAGCTCTCGGTCCAGGATACGATTCGCATTCTCACCGAAATCGCCGATGCGCTCGGCTTCGCCCACACGCACGGTGTGGTGCATCGGGACGTGAAACCGGACAACGTCTTGCTGGACGGCGAAACCGGGCGTTCGCTGCTCACGGACTTCGGCATTGCGCGCAGCTCGCTCTCGGCGGCGAAGCTCACTGCGACCGGGCTCGCGATCGGCACCCCGGCCTACATGAGTCCCGAACAGCTGGCTGGGGACGAGGTCGATCATCGCACCGATCTCTACGCACTCGGCGCAATGGGTTACCAGATGCTCACCGGGGCGGTGCCGTTCGCCGAGGGCAGCTCGCCAATGGCGATAATGGCGAAACGGCTCTCGGAAGCGCCCGAGCCGGTGGCGAGCCTTCGTCCCGACATGCCCGAACCGCTCGTCGAAGTCGTCATGCGTTGCCTGGCGATCGAACCGGACGATCGCTTCGAGAGCGCGGCCGAGGTCGTGCGGGTGTTAAAAGGAGAAGCCCCGACATCCGGTTCGTACGTGACCGCGGCGGTGCGGACCGCGCCCCCGCGAACGGCGAGCCGGCGAACTTGGATCGGTCTCGCCGGCGGAGTGGTGGTCATTGGCGCGGCACTCCTCAGCTTTTCCGTGCTGCGGACAACAGCGACCCCGGATGAGCCGGTCGCGCCGCAGCTTCCTCCCGCTCGCGCGATCCCGGATGGCATGGTGCTCGTGCCGGGCGGCACGTACACGATCGGCCGCGACGACGGGCACGAGTGGTCAGGCCCGGCACATACGGCGGTGGTCGATACGTTCGCGATCGAGCGAACCGAGGTCACGGTGGCAGGTTACAAGCGCTACGTGGAGGCGACCCTCGCCGCGGAGCCGTGGGCGTCCGAACCGGACAGTCTGCTCCCAGTCACACGAGTTATGTGGGCAGAGGCGAACGCGTATTGCGGGTGGGCGTATGACGGCGGACGGTTGCCGACCGAGGAGGAATGGGAGGCAGCAGCACGCGGCGCAGATGGGACGATGTACCCGTGGGGCGCGGAACCCGAGGCGGGTCGTGCGAACACGTTGTCGGCCGGACGGAGCGGCCCCGCACCCGTCGGGAGTTTCCCGCAGAGCGCGAGTGCGGTTGGTGCGGAGGATCTGATCGGTAACGTGTGGGAGTGGACGTCGTCGCGCATGCTCGCCTATGCAGGTGGCGCTGCGCCGAGCGGCGGGGATCGCTATTACGTAACCCGCGGTGGCGCCTACAACACGCGGGGAATCGTGGACGCAAGCCGGCGCGGGTACATGCCGCCCACGACCGGGACTCGAGAGGGGTTCGAGTTCACGGGGTTCCGGTGTGCTGTCGACGTTGGAGGGTGAGGGGGGGCCCCCGCTTCAGCGGGAGAGCCGAGCCACGGGTTTACCCGTGGATCCTCCCAGCCAGGTCTACGGCTCTGACTGATTCAAGCGGTCGAGCGCGCGCCGCGCGTTCGCGAAGTCCGGGTCAGCCGCCAGCGCGCGCTCGTATTCTTCCCGGGCAGCCGCACGGTCACCCCGATGTTCGGCGATCATGCCCAGACGCCAATGGGCTCCCGCCACGCTGACGTCGAACGATCCCGGGGTCGCTTCCGCCACGTAGCGCTCGAGGGCCGCGCGTCCTTCCTCCAACCGTTTCCCCGACCGCGCGGCGTATCGACCCACCTGGTACAGCGCTGTGAAGTTGTCAGGCTCGATATCGAGGACTCGCCGCAGCGTCTCGTACTGCCGGTCGAGACTGGCGACTGATGTGTCCGTAAGGACCCCCTGTATCGCTGTCTGAACGGCCAAACGAATGCGACCCTCGTCTAGCAGCCGGCCGGCGTGTGCGTGCAGACGACCGGCATATGCCGCGCGGACGCTGTCGGCGGCACCTTGGGTAGAGAGATTGACCGCGTCGAGAACGTGCAGCCCTATCTCGGAGCTGTCCGGTATCTCGTAGATGTGCGCGATTAAACTGTCGACCACATGACGTCGAACGTATTCTGGAATCATCACAACGTTGGGTGGGCCGGCGGCGTCTGTGCGTCGTGCGAACACGAAAAGGTAGTTGTGCGCGAGCCGGGAAGAATCGGCGTCGGGCCGCAGGGATTGCACAAACGCAACCATGCTTCGCAACAACGAATCGGCTAGCGCCGGACGCCCCTGGAGCAGCCGGAGGTTGAAAATCCACCCCAGGTCGTTGATGACGAGCTGATCGCTCATCATCCGCTCCCGCCCGTAGTCGCCCGCGGCGATCAGCGAGTCGACCAGCCCGCCCGCCTCATCGTACCGACCGGCACGTGTCAGGATCTCCATTCGCTCCGACGTGGCGCGCCCGAAACTGACTTCCAATCCTATCGAGTCGGCAATCGCCAGCTCGCGTAACGCGTCGTCATAACGCTCGGCAAGCGTGTAGACATCGACGGCCGCCTGATGGGCGGGGGCATCCCCCGGTGCCGCCGCGAGCCAGCGTTCGGCCCACGCGACCGCGGTCGAGATCGCCCGTCGCCGAAGGGCACGCAGGGTGTCCGCGGGCATCGTCACCAGTGACTCGGCCGGAACGAACTCGAACGTATCGCGCAACACGGTGGCGAACACGCGGTCCGGACGGTTCATGGCGCGGAGCAACTCCGGCATGGACGGTCGCTCGCCGCGTACACCAGGTGTGCGTCCCTCGTACTGCCCGCCAGCTCGAGCGTACACGGCGATCAGCGTTCCGAGATTCCCGTGTCGCTCGCCGTCCAGCGCCAGCGCTCGCTTGGCAAGACGGGCGGACATGTTGAACGAAGCGCGGAGCCGCTCGACGCTATCCTCGGTTACGACAACGGGATCGAACATGTAGAGATCGGCCAGATTCTCTAATGCTTCGACATCGTTCGAGTCGGATGCGACCAGCTCGTTCAGCAACTCGCGGGCATGACCGAGCTGTCCCCGGAACATGGCCACGCTGGCTGCGACATGCTGCCGTTCCCGTTCAGGCAGACGCGCCGACAGTGAAGCCGCACGCTCGGCGTACCGATAGCCAGGGCTCTGCGGATCGAGGAGAGCCTCGATGCTCGTCATCGAGGTTTCCGCCAGCTTGGCATACGCCTGGGCGAACATGCTGTCCAGCGCCACAGCCTCCTCGAAGAGAGGGTGAGCCGACTCCATCCGGCCCCGATGATAGAGGGCGAGACCCTGCAAATACGCCTTGTAGGCGTCGAGCGACTGTGTCGTTGCTCGAGGGAGGTTGGGACTGGGCGCGTCGACCCCGGCGGTTTCCAACAGCCGGCCGGCGAGGCGCTCGTATACCTCCCGGATATCGCCTTCGGCGTCCATCTCCTCAGTAGCTCGAACCACCACCTCACCGGTGGTGACGTCATAGGCTCGAGCGCTGACGCGTACGCGATTACCGGTGGCAAGGATGTCGCCCGTCACGGCGGTCCACCCACCCGTCTGCTCTGCGACGCGGCGCACGCGGTCGGCGTCCATCACCGCCCCGGGCTCGAGGCCCTGACGCCGTAGCGCCGGATAGAGACGCTCCGCAGGCACAACCGACACCTCGTCCCACTGCGCCAGCGCATCGGAAAGCAGCGCCGGCGACCCTTCGATCAACCACTCCGTATCCGCGGCACGCGTCACGTTGCGGAACGGCAACACCAGGAAGCTGCGGCCGCGCTCCGCCGCGGGGGGCGGCGCCGTCACGACGACTGGGCGGGTGGACACCCCGCATGGCGGTGGCGTACCATCCGCACACTGCGCGGCAACGGCGCCGGGCACGCCGAGCCCGGTGCAGACGAGCAGGAAGAGATGCTTTCGCATCCCTATATCGTGCGCTCGGATCGTGGGTCCGTCAATGCACGCGGAGGAACCGGTTGCCCCCCCCTCAAACCGCCCGCATATTCGAGGGGAAAGGAAGGGTGATGAAGGCCTCCCTCCTGATGTCCCGCGTGGCACTCTGCTTGACGAGCGTCGGTCCTCTGATGGGACGACCCCTCTATGCCCAGTGCGCTGACGGAACACCGCCACCGTGTGAGGTGCAGGCGGCGCGGGTCGTCGCTCGCGCCACACCGCCACCCTCCGCAGCCGAGCGCGGCCGCAGTTTTCTGATTCTTCCGTTCCGCAATATCACTCGCTCAGCGGATCACGAGTGGCTCGTAGAAGGCTCGCCGGTGCTCCTGGCCGACGCCCTCGGCCAGTGGGATGAGATTCGCGTCGTGCGATCGGAACAGCTCTTCCCGGCTCTCGCACGGCGCGGCCTGAGTGCCGGTGATGTGATTGCCCTCGACCAGGCCCGGCAAATCGCGGAGGAAACCGGTGGGTGGACCGTGGTTACCGGCGAGTTCCTGGCGACGAGTCGTGGGACGCGTGTCAGCGTGCGCGCCTACGACGCCGTCACTCAGCGGGAGGTCGTGAGTGCCCGCGGGGAGATCGAAGCCGGTGGCGACGAGCGGGACGTATACGAACAGCTGGCGGGTGAGCTCTTGGCGGCTGCCGGCCTGGAAGCCTCGAGCCTCGACCTCGCGGCGGCCACCACGCAGTCGCTCGAGGCATACAAGGCATACGTGCGTGGCAATGCACACATGAATCGCAACCAGTTGGGCGCGGCCCGGGAAGCGTTTCTGGAAGCCATCGAGCTGGACAGCACGTTTGCGCAAGCGTACGCGGGCCTCGCGGGAGCCTCCGTCGGCCTTGCGACATTCATGGATCCGGCAAATCCGGCCGCACAGTACGCCGAGCGGGCTGCAGAACTTGCCGGCAACCTCCCGTCCCGAGAGCGCATACAAGTCCGGGCGATCAACTCGCTGCTCCATGGACAGTTCAGCGCTGCCCGCGCGGGCCTGGAGCAACTTGTTGCGTCCGACTCAGCGGACGTCGATGCGATGGAGCTGCTCGCCGTTGTCGATCTGTTCGATTGGGTCCTGGTAGAGGTCGACGGCGAGGAACGCGTACGCGGGTCCTACAACAGAACGGCGCGACTGGCAAAGAGGGTGCTGGCCCTGGACCCAGCGCGTCACGGGATGTACTCGATGCTGAGCAGCGTGTATGCACAGGCCGGCGGCCTCTTTTCTGGTGTGATCAGTGGCCGCCGCCGCGAGTACCCGTCTCTGGCGGCCTATTTGATGGCATCGCCGGGTGGCGTCTTCGTCCTCGTGTTCCGGGACTCCATCGAACTCGTACCGGATTCAGTCTTCAGAGCTCGTGGGGGAGACCGGGCGGCGTCGCTGCGAAGGGCGAGAGGAGTGGCACGGGAGTGGGTTGACCAGTGGCTCGCCGCCGGTCCGGACGAGTCCGAAGCACACTTGATGGCCTCGAGACTGGACGAGCTGGATGGCCGCTACGATCCCGCCCTCGAGCATCTGGCACGGGCGGAGTCGCTCGGCATCGAGAGCGCGTGGGAGAATCAGGCCGGCAGAAGGGTATCGATGCTGGTCAGGCTTGGACGGTTCGACGAGGCCATTCCCATAGCCGACTCGCTACTTGGTCAGGGTCACTTCCGCTCGCCGGTAACCCGAACGGAGTGGAACTTCCGCAGCGCCGTCTGGACGACGCAGCTCTACTTGCTCACGGGCCAGCTCGACAAGGCAGAGGCGGTGCTCCAAGCGTACCCCGACCCGGTTCAACTGTGCGGTCTGCAATCGGGGGGGTATGGATGGGAAATCCGGGTTCCGGACATCCTGCGGCCCGGCATCGCCGATACGGCACTCAGTCTGATGCGGCTGTTGCTCGACCGTCCCTCCCTTGGCAACTGTCTCGCCCAAATGCTGGGCGGTGC
Source organism: Gemmatimonadota bacterium (assembly GCA_036679645.1). GTDB lineage: Bacteria > Gemmatimonadota > Gemmatimonadetes > Gemmatimonadales > GWC2-71-9 > JADFNB01. The sequence continues at coordinate 23,945 of JAZDCY010000046.1, forward strand.
TGCCGAGCGAGCAGAGGGGGACGAGCGAACTCGGTTGTTGACCGCCATCCACGAGGCGGTGAGCACTCTTGCCGACTCTGGGCACGCCGAAGCTTTGGTCGTGGTGGGTCAAGCCCTTGTGCTGCAAGACATGGTACCCGAGGCGCTGGCGGCGTATGCGGAGGCCCAGGCCCTCGATTCGCTGACCATCTCGGCTGCGTCCTGGAACGCGTTGTGTTGGTTTGGCAGCCTCTGGGGACACGCAGCCGAGGTGCTGGCCGCCTGCGAACGCGCAGTGGCGCTTGCCCCGGAACATGGTGGGATCGCCGACAGCCGCGGGCTTGCCCGGGCGCTGACCGGCGACGTCGCGGGCGCGATCGCTGATTTTCAGACCTTTGTCGCGTGGGTTACAGACGAGCAGCTTCGCACTCAGCGTCTAGGCTGGATCGAAGCGCTGCGCGCCGGGCAGAACCCGTTCACCGATGAGGTGCTTGTACAACTTCGCGGGTAATGGGGCCAGGGCGCGCACCGACATCACCGCATTTCATATCAATCGAAAGAAGCTTCACCCAGAGCCCGCAGCTCGAGCGGAAGCAGCGACGCGTAGGCCATCGCATGGATGGGCGTGGGCACACCCACCTCTTTCCCCAATCGTACCACCGCACCATTCCACGCGTCGAGTTCCGATCGCCTGCCTTCGGCGAGGTCGCGGCTGAGCGATGCCCTGCCCTCCGCCGGAAGCGTGTCGAGAAACGCCAACGACTTCGGCACGATGTCATCCGGCAACCGTACGCCGCGGGCTCGCGCGACCGCTTCGATCTCCCGCATCGCGCCTTCGAGCAGTGCCCGTGTTTCGGGAACCGTCCGGATGGTCCCGATCGGCGCGCGGGTCACGGCGCCGACCCCACCCGTGGACACGACAAACATGAACTTGTGCCATAGGGCGGCTTCGATGTCGTCGGGCACCTCCGCCCCAACACCGGAACGCTCGAGAACATCGCGAAACCGAATAGCTCGCTCGCTCTTCGCGTTGTCACGCTCGCCGAACACGAGGGTCGGTTCCGCTCCAACATGACGGACGTGCCCTGGTCCCTCGATGTGCGCGATGATGCGGCAGAGTCCGATCGCGGCCTCGACACCGTTGAGCGCCGGCACGACAAATGTCCCGTCGCCCATCAGCGACTTGATCCCATCAATTGCCTCGGCAAGTTGCCACGTCTTCACCGCAACGAGCACGACGTCGACGGGACCCATTGAGCTGGGATCGTCGGTTGCGGTGACAGACGGAAGCGCGGCGTCTCCCTTATGGCTAGTGATGCGCAGGCCCGCGGAACGCATGGCCTCGAGATGTTTGCCACGCGCGATGAACGCCACGTCTTCACCACTCTGGTGCAGCCGGGCGCCGAAGTACCCGCCCACTCCCCCGGAACCAAAGATCGCGATTCGCATGACCGGCGAGGCCGTCCGCTAACGCTCCCCGCCGCCTGACCCGGTGCGGCTCGTGGTGCGGCGCCGGTTGTCCGGTGACGACTTGTCCGGATACGCGGGCGGCGGCGGAACGAGACGCGGATCCTCAGTAATCAACGCTTGGAGATGCCTCACCGCGGCGGCGAGTTGCGCATCTTCCCCGTTGAACGTGGCGTGAGGGAGGTTGTCGACGACGATGTCCGGCTCCACACCATGTCCCTCGATGAGCCATTCGCCTTCCTCACCGTAGACACCGAACTCCGCCGCCGTCACGATGCCGCGATCGGACAGCCGGTTGCTGCTCGTGAGCCATATCTCTCCACCCCATGTGCGCGTACCGATGATCTGACCCAGGTCGAGCCGCCTGAACCCCTCGGCAAAGGCCTCGCCATCAGATGCGGTGCGCTCATCGACGAGTACGACGACATGTCCTCGAAAGGCGTACTGCATGTTCCAGTAGGGATCGCCAACGCGCGCCTGCCAGTACATCCACACCTTGCGCAACAGTTTCTCGAGAATCCAACTTTCGATGTTGCCACCGCGGTTGTGTCGCATGTCGACGATCAGCCCCTGCCGATCGAACACCGGATAGAACTCGCGATACCACTCCTCGATGTTGCGCGATCCCATCGCGCGAAGATGCACGTATCCCACGGCGCCATCCGCCATCGAGTCCACCGCGACACGCCGCGTGTACTCCCACTCGTCATAACGCAGATCTGCGTCGCGCGACGCCGAGATGGGACGAACGATCACGTCGCGCCGCGCATCACCGCCGGCACGCGAACGGACGCGGAGACGCACCTGCTCGCCGGCCTGGTTCCGTAGCAAGGCGTGCACGTTGGGAACGGACAACGTCGGGACACCGTTGATCGCCTCGATCACATCACCTTCGCGCACATCGACGCCGTAGCGCGCGAGCGGTGAGTGCTGGTCTGGAAGGTCGGGATCGGCGCGATAGATGTGCGCCACTCGGTACCCACCGGCGTCTTCGTCCCGCTCGAGACGCGCGCCCAGCGTTGCAGTGGCAACATCTTCGGGCCCGTCACGATGGTCGCCGCCATACACGAAGGTGTGAAGCGCGGACAGCTCGGCGGCCATCTGCGATTGGAGGTCGGCCAACTCGGCGCGGCTCCCCACGCGATCGACGAACGGCAGATACTTCTCGAGCATGCCCTCCCAATCCACACCGTGCATGTTGGGGTCGTAGAAGTAATCGCGCTCGAGCCGCCACGACTCGACGAAGAGCTGGCGCCAGTCTTCGCGTGGGTCGAGCGAAAAAGTCCAGCTGGAGAGATCGACTCGCGCGTCGTCGTTCAGTTGCGCAGGCGCCCCGGACGACGCATTGACGACGTAGAAGGCGTTCCCCTTCATTACACCTACCTTCTTGCCGTCCGCCGATACCTCGTAGTCCCGGATCCCCTCGGCGAACGCCTTCGCTTCCGGGTCGTCTCCATCGACCTCGAGCATCATCAGCGTCTGTTCCCGCGTGCCGCCCGTCGCGCGCGACACGAAAAACAGCCGGTCGCCGGTCGCGGTGAGGTTCCCGTAGTTGCCCGGATCTACAGGCACCTCCACGAGACGCCGTTCGATCCCCTCGAGATCGATGTCTACGGTGACGTCAGCCGTATCCGCGCTCCGAGTATCATCCGCGGCAGCATCTGCGGCAGTCAACTCGTCTGACGGCTCGAAGGGAAAAGGCGTACCCGGCTCGAGAGCCAACGCGTACAGCTTCATCTGGCGGTCGAGGTACGGCTCGGGTTGCCGGCTCCCCCAGGGACTTCCCACCAGCGAGCGGAAGTTCCGGTCGGAGAGAAAGTAGATCCAGTTGCCGTCGGGACTCCATGCCGGACTCCGGCTGTTGAACCTGTCGGTCGTGATGGGTGTGCTCTCACCACTCTCGATACCATAGACGTAGAGCTGCATGAAGGAGTTGTCGGCTGGCCTGCCGTACGCCACCCACCTGCTGTCGGGCGACCAAGCCGGCCCCGCGAACCCCCACTGCGGCGAGAACGCGATCCGGCGTGACTCCTTGGTCTCGAGATTGGTGAGCCACAGCTCCTGATCGTGGTTGGGGTGCGCAATCCACTTCCCATCTGGTGAAGGGACGCCGGTGAACCGCAGCACGCGACCATTGCTCGTGATCTGCTCCGGCTCGCCAATCCCGTTGGCGGGAAGACGCCACCACTCGACCTCACCGCTCTCATCAGACAGCACGATGAGCGACTCGCCGTCTGGCAGGAACCGCGCGGAGCGATACCGCACGCCGTCGTGCCGCGTCGCCTCCACGAACCGGCCCCCGGCCCCGTCGACCGGCGCCACGAACACCTTGCCGCGCGCGGAGATAGCCAGCCGGTCACCATTCGGCGACAGGTACCAGCTCGAGAGGTAGTCCATGGGATTCTCGACCCAACGCTCACGCATCTGGTCGAAATCCGATGCGAGCCGAATGGGTATCTCGCGGTCGGCTCCGGCCGCGATGTCGAACACGCGAAGGTCGGCTCCGAGTTGGTACACGATCTTCGCGCCGCCGAGTGACGGCGACTTCACATCCCAGCCGACGTGACGTGTGTGCTGACTCAGGTCGCCGCCGCGTTCGTCCATCGACCAGAGGTTCATGGTGCCGTCGCGATCGCTCTCGAAGTAGACGCGGCCGTCCCACCACATGGGAGCGCGGCTCGTGCCCACGTAGTCGGGCGTCAGCGGCTCGGCTTCCGCCGCACCGGTAGTGAAACGCCAGATGTCCTGTGCCGTGCCACCCTCATACCGCTTCGTCCGACTCCCCTGCATCGCGAAGCGCGTGAAGAAGAGCGTCTCGCCCCGTGGCTCGTAGCTGCCCTCCGCCGCCTGTGAGAGAGGAATTAGATCTCGCGCACCGGTGGATGGATCGATGGCGGCAAGTTGGACGTTCGGTAGCGTCGAGAACCGCGATGTCGCGTACAGAATGCGCCCGTCCGGCGTCCAACCCACCACGGTAGCCGCGCCTTCATAGGTGAGTCGCTGCGGCAACCCACCCGTGGCGGGCATCACGTACACCTCCAGCGGTCCCTCGTACGTCGCCGAGAAGGCGATACGATCGCCGTCGGGAGAGAACGCCGGTCGTGCCTCGTCTCCGGGATGCGTCGTGAGCCGGTGCGCAAGCCCGCCGGCGACGCTCACGCTCCACAGATCTCCCTCCGACGCAAAGACGACTGTTTCTCCATGCAATGCCGGAAACCGGTAGTAGCCCCGCTGATCCTGTGCTGAGAGGAGTCCGGGAAGGAGGCTAGCAGCGAGTACCACGAAGACAAAACGCATCGTCGGCTCCTGCGTCGATGACGGATTAGTGATGGACACGAGGAAAGCTAGCCTCGCCGGCCGGGACCGGCGAGCGCAGGAGGACTAGGCGACCAGGGTCGCCAACATGAAAATCCCTACGAGGGCGAACAACACCGAGATGGCGACCTTGATGGTATCCGGCTCTACGCGCGCCTGCACGAACGGGCCGATCTGTCCGCCGATCACGACACCGGGTATCGTGAACACGACCACGTTCAGCACCTGATCGAGCACACCGGCGTCAGCAGACGTCGCAAAGGCAAAGAGGTGGGAAGCGGATGCAACGAAGACGGTAACGACAACGACGAAGATCGATGTACCCACCGCAACCGGTGAGGGAACGCGGCAACGTGCAACCAGGTGATACTCCTGCAACTCGGCCAGCCCAACCGAGATCATGCCGACGAACATTCCCCCTATACCGGCCAACGCCATGCCGAGCGGTTTGTCACACACCGTATACCGAAACTCACGGCCCGTCGCGTCCACCAGAGTGGATTCGTGTTGCTCCTCGGCGTCTTTCGCGATTTCGCCATTGAGGGCCTCGATGATCTCACTGCGGTGCGACCGGTAGATCTGCCAACCGATCAGCATGATTCCGACCGCGAAGATCCCCTTGAGCAGGTCGGCCGAAAAGAAATCGGAGATGAGCGTGCCGACGATGGCGGCCGGTACGGAGATCGCGAGCAGCCTGCGCCCTAGACGCACATCGATAAGACGGCGACGCCAGTAGGCGATGACACCCGACGAGAACCCAAAGAACTCCGTGATGAGTGCGGTGCCGATTGCCACCGACGGCTCCAGCTTGAGCACTATGATGAAAAGAGGTGAGAAGAACACCGCCCCGCCAATGCCGCTCGTCATGGCGATTGTCGCAATGGCAATCGACGCGGGGAACAGGTACCAATTGGCGAGATCGAGTTCCATACGGATCGGGGAACGCGTGTGGGTCGCGGAGAGTCTCCGCGGGATGGACGACGCATCTTGCCCCAAGCGCCGGCCGGAGGAATGCTACAGGTTGCAAACGGCGCGCGCCACTCACGCCGGCCGACACGAGGTGCTGGGATGGGAAGCACGAACGCCTACGCCCGCGCGACGCTCACGCGGCTCGTCGGGATCAACTCGGTGAACCCCGCCTACTCGGACGGGGTGACCAGCGAGCGGGATATTGCCGCGTTCGTGGAGGGTGAACTCGAGGGCATGGGGCTGGAGGTTACGTCCTACGAGCCAGAGCCCGGTCGCGTGAGCGTGGTTGGCCGGCTTCGGGGCACGGGATCGGGACCGGTCGTGATGTTGTATGCCCACATTGACACCGTCGGTGTGGACGACATGGCCAGTCCGTTCGACGCATCGGTTCGTGAGGGCCGACTCCATGGTCGCGGTGCCTACGACATGAAGGGCGGCCTCGCCGCCTGTCTCGCCGCGGCCCGGGCCCTCAGCGCAGCACCTCCCTCAGGGGATGTGCTCGTCGTGGCGGTTGCGGACGAGGAGGTAGCAAGCATCGGGATGCAGGAGGTGCTGCGTCATGTCACCGCCGAGGCCGCGATCGTGACGGAGCCGACCGACATGGATGTCTGTCTCGCCCACAAGGGATTCTGTTGGATAGAGGTCACAACCCACGGCCGCGCGGCGCACGGCAGTCGCTTCGACCTTGGGATCGACGCGAACATGCACATGGGACGCGTGCTCGCACGACTCGACGAACTCGAAGAGCGCTTGCGCGCCTCATCGCCTCATCCACTCGTCGGACCACCATCGCTGCATGCAGCGGTGCTCGACGGCGGGTCTGGACCAAGCACCTATGCCGCACGTTGCCGGCTCGACATCGAACGCCGCACCATTCCCGGCGAGACGCTCGAGAGCGTGATCAGCGAGATAGAAGAGATTCTCGCGGACCTGCATGCCGCAGATGAAACGTTCTCCGCCGACGCCCGTTCGGTACTCTGGCGCGAGGCGTTCGAAGTCTCGCCCCACGCGCGGATCGTCGAGTGCGTCACAAGAGCAGCGACCGACGTACTCGGCGGCCGACCCGCACACGCCGGCCAGACCCCATGGATGGACGCGGCGCTTCTCCAAGCGGCGGGCATCGAGACGGTCGTGATAGGGCCCACTGGTGCCGGCGCACACGCCGCCAAGGAGTGGGTCGATCTGGCCTCGGTGGAGCAACTCGCGGCAATCCTCGAACGGACCGTGAGGACCTACACAGAATAATGCCTCTCTCGTTCCGGCATCGCGTTTTCCTGGGGCTTGTGGGACTCGGTACCCTGCCCCTTGCCATCGCCCTCGTGGTACTCGCCCTCCAGACGCGCTCGACCGGGTCGCCGGCGGGTCTGCGCGCCACGCTCGACGAACTGGCGGGAAGCGGCCGCGCGACCATCGCGGTCATCGACACGATGGCACTCAGCGACACCGCACGCGCGGCCCTGCGGTCGCACCTGGAAACGATCGCCCGGAGCACGACACTCGCGCGCCGTGCCGAGACGTTGACCCGATCCGCTGCCGGATTGCTAGCGGTGAGCGTCGTGATCGCGGCCGTAGTCGTCATCCTGATTTCGCTGACGACCGCCCGCCGCCTGTCGGCGTATACCTCCGCGCCCATCGAGGAACTCGTGCAATGGGTTGGCCGGATCGAACAACGGGAACCACTTCCCTCCCCGTCCGATCGTGGCGGTGCCCCGGAGTTCGATGCGCTGCGGCGGGCGCTTGGCACAATGGCCGATGCATTGGAAGAAGGTCGCCGGCAAGAGGTGGAACGGGAGCGGCTCGCTGCGTTTCGCGAGACCGCGCGCCATGTCGCACATGAGATGCGTGGCCCACTCACGGCCGCACGGCTCGCGATCCGCCAGCTGGCCAAGTCGGCGGAGGCAGACCATCGCGCGGCGGACGCCCTCGTTGTCCTCGCCGATGAGACCGAACGCCTCGAACAGATGGCGCGCGAGTTCTCCGACTTCGGTCGCCTGCCCGAAGGCCCCGAGGCCGGCGTCGACATCGCGGAACTGCTGGACGCCGTCCTGGCGGCCTCGGTCCCGGACGCGTGTCCCGTCACACGAGACATCGCCTCGGGGCTCGAGGTGCTCGCGCACTACGAGCCGCTGCGGCGCGCCGTGCAGAATCTCGTTTCCAATGCCGTCGAGGCCACCGACGCGCGGGGCATCACCGTCATCGCAGAGGGAATACCAGAGGCGCACACCGTCATCATCCGGATCGCCGACCATGGGCCGGGCGTGCCGGACGACATGCGCGATCGGATCTTCGAGCCCTATGTGACGACCAAGCCGGGCGGGACCGGCCTGGGGTTAGCGCTGGCGAGGCAGACCGTCGTGGAACTGGGCGGCACGTTGCGCGTTGAAACCTCGGAAGGTGCCGGTGCGTCGTTTGTGATGGAGTTGCCATGCCCACACGAATCCTGATCATCGACGACGAACGCAATATCGGGCAGATGCTCTCGGCACTGCTCGAGGAGGAAGGACACGAGATCTGCAGCATCGATGGCGGGACATCGGCGGCCTCGCAATGCGAGGCGTTCGAACCAGATGTCGTGCTGCTGGACCTCGTGATGCCCGGCGGCCCTGGCGGCCTCGACGTCCTCGAGCAGCTCGTCACACGCCATCCGGATCTCGCCGTGATCATGATGAGCGGCAAAGCTACCCTCGCTGACGCCGTGCGCGCCATCAAGCTAGGTGCCTTTCAGTTCCTCGAGAAACCGCTCGCCGCGGAGTCTGTGGTCTCGGCCGTCGCCGCGGCCGCCGGTCTCGCCGCCGCGCGCGCCGAAAACCGCGTGCTGCGCGCCCAACTGCCGGTGGACGACACCATGGTCGGATCGAGCGGGGCGATCATGGATGTCAAACACCTCATCGCGCGCGTCGCTCCCACGCCGGCCCGCGTCCTCATCACGGGCGAGTCCGGGACCGGAAAAGAACTGGTCGCGCGAGCCATCCATGCGGCGAGCCCGCGCGCCGCGCGACCCTTCGTGCCCGTCAACTGCGCCGCCGTGCCCCGAGAACTCATCGAAAGTGAGATGTTCGGACACGAGAAAGGCGCGTTCACGGGCGCCCACGCGCGGCGCCACGGCAAGTTCGAGCTCGCTCATCTGGGCACCCTCTTCCTCGACGAGGTAGGCGACCTCGAACCCCAAGCGCAGGCCAAACTGCTCCGTGTGCTGGAGACGGGTCAGGTGGAGCGCGTGGGCGGTGAGCGCGCCCGACAGGTCGATGTGCGCGTCGTGGCGGCAACCAACAAGCGACTCGAACAAGAAGTCGAAACGAGACGATTCCGCGAGGACCTCTACTATCGTCTCAACGTCTTCCCAATTCAGGTACCGCCGCTCCGTGAACGCACCAACGACCTGACAGCGCTGACCACACACTTTGCGACGTTGGCGGGACACCGATGCGCACGTCCACCGCGCACGTTTCCCCCAGAAGCGCTGAACTGGCTGCGCGCCCACCGCTGGCCTGGTAACGTGCGCGAACTCGCCAACCTGGTGGAACGTCTCACCATCATCGGCGATACCGGCCCGGTCTCGCCAGACGAGATCCAGGGAATGCTCGGCCCCGGCCCACCGGTCGCAGCACCGGACGCGCAGCCCCGGCTCCCGGCCGACCGTTCCCTCGCCGGCGGCTTGTCCGACGCGCTCGAACAGGTCGAGCGAGACCTGATCGAAGCCGCTCTGGAGACCGCCCACGGAAACGTGGCTGAGGCCGCCCGTCGCTTGGAGACCGACCGCGGCAACCTCTATCGGCGTATGCGACGTCTGGGAATCGGTGGTCGCGCCGACGCGGACTGACACATCCGTGTCGAAGTGACACGCGTTTGACAGACTCATCCGGATTCGAGGTCTAATCTCTAACTCGTTGATGTTCAACAGACTAGCCTGCTTCATCTCGACGGCACGCACCCTGCCTTTGCCCGGGGCAGGAGGTAGAAATGATCAAGGGAATTGTCTGGCCCGTATGCATCGCAACGGTCGATACCGTATTCGTGCGCACGCTGCCGGAACCGGGGGCGCAGCGATGACCTCGCGCTGGATACTCACCTTCGCGCTCGCGCTGGCACCCGTTACTGCGACCGCACAGGACACCGTCGTGGTCCGTACCGGGAGGCCCACGCGCGTGTCGAGCGAGGCGGTCTCGTTCTTCAACGCGCCCAGCACGACGCGAGTCTTTGGCCGGTTCACCGTCGGATCGGATGACGTCTACCCCGGCAACGTCGCCGTGCTCGATGGGCCGGTCCGGATATCGGGCGTGATCGAGGGCGACCTGGTCGCGATCAACGCCAACGTCAGTCTGTTGCGCGGTGCGGAGATTCGCGGCGATGTGCTCGTCCTCGGTGGGACACTTGCGACCAACAGCGCCGCCCACATCGGGGGCACGGTGCGGCTGTACCGTCGCAGCATCGACGTGCGACGGGCACGGGATCGGCTCGAGTTGATGGAAGAAGAAGACGAGCGGGACGACGACTATTGGCGCGATCGCTTCCGCCGCCGACGGGGCTCCAGGTACAGGGAACCGCACGCTTCGATCGTCGTAAGTACGGCCGGCACGTACAACCGCGTCGAAGGTCTCCCCATCCTGATCGGCCCCGAGCTGGAGTGGGGGGGGCACGTCCACGGTCGCATTCGCGCGCTGGGTGTGTTTCGCACCGCGGGCGACTTCGATTCGAATCGCGAGGATATCGGATACGCCCTCGACGGCTCGCTCCGCGTAGGGTGGGGACGCGACCCGGTGGTCCGTCTCGGCGCGCGCGCGTACGACGTGGTGCGATCGGTCGAGGACTGGCAGCTCACCGACGAGGAGATCGGACTCGCGTCCGTCTTCCTCCACCGCGACTACCGCGACTACTACCTGCAGCGCGGCTTCTCCGCGTATCTCGAGATCGAGCCGTCTCCGGGCTTCACGCTTTCGGGAGAGATCTCTCGCGACGAGGAATCATCGATCTCCGCACGTGACCCGTGGACGCTCTTTCGGGGCGAGGACGTCTGGCGCGCGAACCCGCGTATCGATGTGGGTGACTTCACGCACCTGCGCGCCGGGCTCGAGTGGGACACGCGGTACGATCGGCGCCGGTCCAGTTCAGGATGGCTGTTCCGCTTCGGTTGGGAACACGGCATCGTGGAAGACAATTTCGTGCCGCGCCCGCTGCCACTCGCCGTGCGCGCACCGCCGTCTCTCACCGACTACTCATACGACCGCGTCGTCGCCGACATCCGCCGCTACGAGCGGATTGGGTGGTCCGGCGAGCTGCGGCTGCGCGCCTTTGGCGCCGGTGCGGTCGGTGACAATCCGCTGCCGCTGCAACGGCGCCTCTCCCTCGGCGGTCCCGATCCCATGCCCGGGTTCCCGTTCCGTCGTTTCGCCTGCAACGGCGTGCTCACCGGCCCCGCTAAGCCAGCCCTGTGCGATCGGATCGTTCTCTTCCAGGCCGAGTACCGGGGCGACCTGTTCTTCGGAGTCTTCGATCGGGTCTTCGACCATCGGACTCGACGTGAACGAGAGCGGCACCATGGCCGGTACGATCCCCGGGATTGGGACGATTGGGGTTGGTTCGGCGGTCCAGATATAGCGCTCTTCGCCAATGCTGGCACTGGGTGGTTGCGTTCCGAGGATCCGGGAGAGCTCGAGTTCGATGTGGGCGCGGGCCTCGTGTTCGGCAGTTTCGGGGTCTATGGCGCAAAAGCACTCGACGAGGACGAGCCGGTCCGTTTCCTGGTCAGGTTCCACCAGCGGTTCTGAGGCGATATGCAATAGTGCGTCGCATCGCGTTCGTGCTCATTCTCGGCCTGACCCCCCGGGGAGCTGCGCTTGCGCAGACCCGCCCCGAGGTTGTGGTCGAGTATCGTACCGCTGGACAGCCCGGCGTGACCGTCCAGCTTCGCGCCCTACTCGCCGACCAGCGTTTCGTGCGCGCGATGGAGTCGGGATTCCCGTTGTATCTCGAGTACGAGCTGGAGCTACGCGAGTCGCGGTCGTTCTGGGATCGCACAGTACGTTCGCTAGCGTGGGAATACGTGGTGCTCTACGATCCCGTCCGCGAGGTGTTCGCCGTCGAGGACCAGGATGGCGGCGCGGAGTACTCCTCCGAGACATCACTTCAACGGCGGTTGAATCGGGTTTATGTCATCCCGCAAGGATTCCCCAGCGCCGACGGCACATACTACTACAAGGCGAGCGTCAACGCACGCACACTGTCCGACGAAGATGTAGACGAAGTCTACGCGTGGCTCCATGGTGCAAACGGCGATTCCGCCCGGCACCGCCGGCCGGGCCTCGTCACCCGTACGGCACGTCGTCTGCTGCAACGCGTGGCACCGCTCCCCCGTGAGCGCTACGAGGGACGCACGCGCGATGTGACGCCGCGCGGACGCTGACGCTTGCGCTCTTCGCGCTACAGCACGCCGTTTCTGGTTCCTAGACCTCGACCACGTCAGCCGTCCACGACACCTCGACGGCACCGTGCAACGAGTTCGCCGTGGGGCACTTCGATTGGTGTCGCTCCAGCGCGCGGTCGACAACCTCGCGCGACGCCTTCGGCACGCGCAACGCGTAACGGATCTCGATCCGAGTCAGAACCGGCATCTTGTCCCGGATTTCGTTGATCCCCTCCACGTCAGCGCGAATCGCGTCCGGCTCGAGTGCAACCCCGCGCACCTCCAGTGCGCCATTTAGTGTCCCGAGCATTCACGTACCCGTTGCCGCGACGATGTAGTCGACCGGCAGCGGAAGATTGGGCTCGTCGTACAGCTTGTAGTGCTCCTTGATGGCGCCGTGCACACCCACGTCGAACACGGTACCGGTTTCTAGACGCGCCCGCCTGTGTGCTCCCTTGATCTTCTCGATCCCTGCTCTCGATGTGTACACCAGATTACCTCTTGTTATGGTGCTCGACTCACCCCGCACACCTTTCACCGTGCAACGTGCAACGTTAAGCCATCAGCGTTCAGCGCTCAGCGTTCGAAACCAATACGTCTCCTTGAACACCGCCCCCCGTACCGCTTCCCATGCACGTCGAACACTGTCGGCATCGGGCGGCGTGGACGGGAATTCCTCGGCTCCGATGCTCATCGCGAAGACGAACAGTTCCTGGTGCGCATGCGTGCCCATCATTCGTGGCTCGCGCGTGATGATCGCGTCGGCAAGATCCTGCGCGGCGGCCGCAATTCGCCCGCCGGTCATGATATCGGCCGAGTCGGCATACACATTGATCTCCAGGCGATCCAGCAGATAGCGGTACGGCTCCGGATCTACGGCACCAGGACGGCCCCGCGCCCCCGCAGTCGATGAGGCACCGGTCCCCGGTGGAACGCGGAACGCCCGGACCATCGCCAGGAGAGCCACGCCCACAACGAGAATCGCCAGCAGATCGAAGATGACACGGCGGGATCGCACGACGATAACGTTAGCGAAGCGCTTCGATGTTCGCGAGAGGCCCCGTACCCCTCACAACGCGACGCGCACTAGCCCCCAAACAATCAGGCTAACACCGATGACGCGAGACACCGCACCCCCCTGTGGTGCCACCTGCTCCAGCCACACGGCGAGCGCGAGAACCGCCATCCATACCAGGCTCATGATGCCGACGGCAAACACCACCGCCATCAGCGCCCAGCAGCATCCGAGACAGAACAGCCCATGGCGCACTCCGAGCACCCACGCTGCGACCGGCCCGTCATGCCACCGCTCCAGAAAGAACCCGAGTGGTGAGCGGCAGTGTCGCAAGCAGGCCGCCTTGAGCGGTGAGAACTGAAACAGCCCCGCCCCGACCAGTACGGCACCACCCACCGTACTACCCAGCGCATCACCGGCGGGCAGCATCCCTCGCTCGAGCAGCACGAGCTGTGCTGTCGCCCCGATCAAGGCGTACGGCACCCAGGTGGCGAAGTATCCAGAGAGAAACTCCAGCCCCGTGCGCGCCGCACCGGCGCCGCCGCAGCTCGGCGCGGCCAGCCGCGCGACGACCGCCACCCATGGGGAAACGGCCGGCGCCATCATGACGGCCGTCATCGCCATCCACATCGCAAACGTGACCGTCACGGTCGTCGCGTGATCAGGCATCGTTCACCACCCACTCGAACTTCGTCCACAACCCGTGGGTGCCGTCCGTCGCAATCCGAATCGTGCCATCGTCGTAGGTGGTCGACCCCCGCGCGATGACCATCGAGGACGGGTGAATCTGATTGAACATGTTCTCGAACGTCACGGGACGTGACCGGTCCCGCCCGCGAATGGACTCGATCCGGGCATCGAGCAGACCGCGGACGACCACGCGTTTCACCGCCCCGTCGTCGTCGATGGTAATTGGTTCGCGTCGCGTTGGGAGCGGTGTGCCGACGAACGGCGCGATCTTCGCCCACGGGCCACCCGCGCGTCCCGTGAGGATCCCTTCGATCGAGTCGGCCTGTTCGGCGCTCGCCGCCTCGTCGATGATCAATCGCTGAACCCATCCGCCGTCGATCATGTGCTGCGGGCTGTCGTAGGCGATGATCGCGGCTACGCCATCGAGCACCACACTACCGAACCGCCCCTCATCCACGCGAATCGCCCAATACCCCATGCACCGTTCGTGCGAACAGAGTTGATCGAAATGCACGTGTCCGGGACAGATGAGCTGGCAGTTGCAGTTCTCGAAGATGAGTCCGCGCGCGTTCCAGCGCATGAGCGCCTCGTGACCGTATGAGAATCGTTGGAAGGTAACCGCGCGGAAGCGGCCGGGAGGGACCGCGCCGGCGATCCCTCCCAATCTAAGTCGGTGGGGTGCTCTTCTACCGGCGGAACAGGTACTGGAACTTCGCGAAGAACTGCCGCGACGTCTGTGCCAGGCCGAACGGTTGATCGAAATCTCTGTACGCCAGCGACGAGCCCACGAAGAACAACGTGAACGGGTTCACCTTGTAGGTCAGCAACGGCTCGACACTCACGGTTTTCGAGAAGTCGTTGTACTGCACGACGAGTCTAATAAACAGTTCGCGCGTGAATCGCAAGTTCGTGCGCACGCGAAAGATGAAACCGCTGAACAGCTCGCTGCCGTCCGATGTACTCAACTCGGAGAAGTTGACCGACGGCTCGACCACGAGCCGCGTGTTCGGCTTCAGCGTGCCAAAGAACTCAAGATCCGTTCCCGTGCCAAGCAACGGGTTCGAGCGATCCCGGAAGACGGACTCACCGTGAGAGACGAATGCCCCCAATCGGATCGGATCGGAGAAATTGGAGTTGACGAAAAGTCCCCAGCGTTGGATATCGTCGAAATCAACATCGGCAAACCGCTCACTACCGAAGTCGTACCAGAAGTTGATGAAGGTCTGGCCTACGAGATCCAGGCTGAGTCCCGGCTCGACCAACGTACGTTTCCCCACCCCCTCGTAGTTCCAGTCCCGCCGCGCAAAGATAGACGGACGGATCTGATTCACGAGACGCGTGCTTGGATAGAAGAAGAGACCCTGCCACATCGTGAGGCGCCGATAGTCGTTGCGGCTCTCGAAACCATTGTCGGCTCGGAATGTGGGCGTGGCCGTCCAGTAGTCAAAATCGAAGTTCCACGTGCGTGCGCTGCGCTCGAGACTCGTGTACTGTGCGAAACCGCTGTAAGACTCCCCGTCGAACGCCGCAGTATGGGCACCCCGGTCGAAGGATACGCCATTGATGCCCTGCGTCAGCGTAGTATCGTTGGGCTCGCGGGTGTGGGAGCCCAGGAGCTGATACTCCAATCGGTAGTTGCCCAGAAAGCGAAACACGCCATCGACGCCCGCCACCGACCCCGACCCCCCATCATCGAGACGTCGATCGGTGGCGATTGCACCCACATAGGAGTCTCGCAGGAAGGTCTGCCGCACGCGCACCACGTTGCTGAAGCTCTTCCCGGCTAGGCCCACGAAGCTGCGTTCCTCGAACGGCAGCAGGAGTGGTGAGTCTTCGTCCCGCGCCGCCAGGTAAGCAACGGTCGTTCGACCCATCCGGCCCACCAGCTTGGTAGCGAACTGCGGGTTGTTGATCTGGCGCGTGAACACTACGTCGAAATTCGTGTCGAACAGGTCGCTTCCTTCCTGGAAAAAGGGGCGGCGTTCCGGGAAGAACAGTGCGAAGGTCGTGTTCACGTCGATCTGCGCGACGTCCGATTCAACCTGGCTGAAGTCCGGATTAATCGTGCCCTCCGCGGTAAGACCACCGGAGAACGCGTAGCGGATATCGAGCGCGACGTCGCCACCAACGCTCCCATTGTCGATCCCCGCGCTGGGATCGGAACTGTTCGAGAGCGCTCCGGCCTGCGAGCCAACTATCGACGGGAGCAGCTCGAGCGAACCACCCGGGCGCACGCCCGAGATCCCCGTGAGCGTGCCGAACTGGCACAGGAAACACGGCTCGTCTCGATCTAGGGCTGCCCATGTATGCTGCTCCCGGCTCCCGCGCGGCCGGGTGCGCCAGAACGTGGCGCGCCACGTCTGTTCCGGGCGATCGGGGAACCGCAGGCTCGCGAACGGGATCGCCATCTCGATCTGGTAGCCGGAGTCGGTGACAAGTCCCTCGGTATGGTAGATGATGTCGAAGCCGTCGTCCTCACCGCTGGCGGTCGCGAATCGGCTATCGCCCTGGACGCCGAGCGGGTTCGCAAAGAGAAAGTACGCCCAGGCCGCGTCGCCGTAGGTGTCGAGCAGTATCCCGAAGTAGTCGTCCTGCCACATCTCGTCCCGGTCGCGCAGCGAGGCCCGAATTGACGCGGGGTCATCGTACGCGATGTATGCGACGTAGAGATTGTCATCGTCGTACGTCACCCACACCTCGCTGGGAACGTCGGGCTCGCCCTTCTCGCGCGGGAAGTGCTCCGCGAAGTTCACGGCGCGCGCCGCGTTGACCCAGCCGGGGTCGCCAAGCCTGCCGTCGAGTTCAATGGGCCCCGGCGCGCGGCTCACGTGCAAGGACGGTTCGATATTGGGCTGAAAGGATTCGACGGAAGGTGTCGTGGCCGGACTGCTCGACTGCGCGGTCGCTGGAACGGCAATCAGCGTCAACGCGGTGACCGCAAGTACGCACGGTCGGGAGAGACGCAGGGCAGGAGCAAGCCGCCGGTCGGGAAAGCGCACCATCAGTCACCTCTCGGATCTGTCACTGATTGGACACGCCTAGCCGTCGGACGGTTGCCATGCCGCGGCGTTGCGATCTGAGACAGGGTCACAAGCGCACCCCTAAGACCCGACCATCGACGCGCTCTCACCTATGGTTAGGTTAGCATGTCATGGCAAACCTCCGCTGGCTCCCACTAACGCTCCTGGTACTTGCCGGCTGCCGTACTCAGCCACAGCCGGATCCGCCCGGCAGCTTCGCCTTCGCGGTCTTTGGCGACGCGCCATATGCCGAGAGCGAGACATCGCTGGTCGAGCGGATGATCGACGAGGTGAACAGCGACGACCTGGCCTTTTTCGTACACGTTGGGGATATCCTCGAGTATCCCTGCAGCGACTCGCTGCTGAACGAACGCTATCGGGCGCTGCAGCGGATCCGCGTTCCCGTGATCTACACACCGGGAGACAACGAGTGGACCGACTGCTGGCGCCGCAAGAGCGGTGGCCACGCACCACTCGAGCGACTGGCACGACTGCGAGGCGTGTTCTTCCCGAACCCCGCCAAGAGTTCTGGCGGACGTCGGATCGATCTCGCGACCCAGGCTCGTGACGTTGCGTACGCCGAGTTCCTGGAGAACGCCCGCTGGACCTATCGTGGGGTGGTGTTTGCCACGGTGCACGTTGTCGGGAGCTGGAACGGGACCCGCGACTTCCCCAATCGGACCGTCGTGGAGGACCGCGAGGTGGTCCGGCGGACGGCCGCGGCAATCGTGTGGGTGCGCGCTGCCTTCGCGACGGCCCGAACGATCGAAGCGCACGGCATCGTCATTGCGGCCCATGCCGACCCACGATTCGATCTTCCGCCAGAGGAACGGCAGCCGTTCGACGCCTTCCTGAGCGTGCTGGAAGAAGAGTCCGTCTCGTTCGGCGGGCCGGTGCTGTTCGTCCACGGCGACACGCATCGACAGCGCGTGGACCGACCCTTCGAACGGGAGGCCGGCGCGTCGCCGGACTTCACCCGGCTCGAGACCTTCGGGTCGCCCGTGGTTGGATGGGTCCGCGTCGTGGTGGATACCGCCACGCCCGACCTGTTCCGCTTCCAGCCGAGACGGGTGGGAAGGTAGTCAGTCGGACGGCGTGGAGTCCTGCGACGTGCGGCTCGTCTCTAGCCACGCATCGACATGCGCGGTCGCGGGCGTACGCGTGGCAAGCGAGACGGCTACGTAGGTGACCACGTTGGCGACGAGCCCCACGAGACCCTCGTGAATACCCAGCGGCCTCCACTCGGGTTGTAGCACGAGAATTCCCGTAACCCCCGCACCCACCAGGAGTCCCGCGACCGCCCCCGCAGCGGTCGCCCGTCGCCAGAGGAACGCCCCGTACACCGAGGGCGCGAGTTGCACCACAGCCCCGTACGCCAGCAGCAGGAGTTCGACGAGCGATCGCCCGCTCGTGATGGCGATGATGTATCCCACAACCCCGACACCAACGGCCGTCCAACGGATGAGCGTCCGCCGACTGTGCGGCGAGAGTTGGCTGCCGACCCCGCTGGCGTACACGTCCTCGACCGCGATCGATGCAGCGCCGTGCACGAGCGCGTCGCCGGTCGACATCGATGCGGCAAGTCCGCCGGCGCAGAACAACCCCACGACGACCGCCGGCAACCCGGATGTGAGAATGATGTGCGGCATTACCGCGTCCGGAAACGGCGGCTGCGACGCGTACAGGACGCCGGCAAAGCCTACGAGGAACAGCGGAAAGAGAAAGAGCTGAAACGTCGGAAACAGCACGATCATGCGACGGATCGTCGCGTCGTCCTTTGCGGCAAACGCCTTCATGAAGAGGTGCGGCCACATCATGAACCCGATTGCCGATACGAGAACGGCGGAGCTGAACGCGCCGGCCGACCACGCGTTGCCCGTAGCATCCAGTCCCGGGAGGACGAGCATCTCGGGCCGTTGCGCGTCGATCAGCTCGAACATCGGGCCAATCCCGCCGTACAGCTTGAACGGGAGATAAAGACCCAGCGTCCAGGCAATCGCCACCATGAAGACGCCCTGAAAGACGTTCGTCCAACCGACCCCCAACACACCGCTACGCCACACGTAGATCAGCACGACGGAGTACGCCGCAGCGGCGCCCGCCGCCCGCGGGATCCGGCCATCGGTGACCAGCTCGAGCACGATCCCCGCGCCACTCATCTGGAGCGCAACGTAGGGAATCATGGCGACGACGCTCACCGCACCGGCCACCACCGCAACCCATCTGCTCTGATACCGGTGAGACAGCATCGACGCTTGTGTGACGTAGCCATGCTTCCGGCCCACCCGGGCGGCCCATGGACCGAGCGCATAGTACGGCGCCATTCCCAACACACCGTAGGCGAGGATGTAGAACGCCGCCGCCCCCCGGCTGTACGTCCAGCCGGGTCCGCCCAAGAACGCAAATGCCGAGTAGATGCTCGCGCCGGTCACGAAGTACATCATGAGCGTGCCGAAATTCCGGTCGCCCGCAACGTAGCCGACCACGGAATCCGAACCGCGCGACCCAGCGCGCAGTCCGACGTACAGGGTCACCCCGAGATACGCCGCCACCACCGCCACCACGACGCGCCAGTCGGTCATCGCCGGCCGCTTTTGTGCAGGAAAAGGAAAACGGCCAAGGAGCCGACGATCCACATGATGTACCAGGCAAAGACGAACGGTAGCCCAAGCACGAACGGTCGCGCGTGGTTAAACGGGATGACGCCGGGAAACGTCACCGCGACGGTCATCGCGATGAAGTAGAGCACAGCGACCCACCTTGCGAGGCGGCTAGGAGCAGATCGCGACGTTTCGGCGGAAGACATGGCCGCCGAAGATAGGGCGAGTTTGGGTTGTCGGCTAGTAAGAGCGCTGCACGGAGAGGGGAGGCAGCCACTTCTCGAGGTGAGCCGCGCGTAGCGCGCCGAGCCGGGGCTTCAGCCCCGGAACTGCTTGCTCGGCTCCTGCTCGGTACTTGGTAGAGCGCTCACGCACCCTCCCCCTCCCCCGCCCCAGCCCTGATCGAGGCGCTGCACGCGGGGTCCCTCGCGGGACAGGCGACTGATGAACCGCCGAACGCGCTGAAACGCCTGATCGCTGGAATCGATCATGCGCTCGACAGCGGTCTGGTGGGTCCGGTTCGCGAGTACCACGAGGTCGGCATCGACCTGACAGGCACGTGCCGCCCCAACGAATGTGGCCGCGTCGGCGAGCATCGGGGGTTTGAAACGCTCGGCGTCGGCGATGAGAATGAGGAATGGTGGCAGGTACGGTCCCATGTGCGCCATCGGCAAGTAGCTCCGCAACGCGGCAAGATTCTCCAGACGCGACCCGAACGAATCCTGCCGGAACGAGCGTTCGATGCGCCGGGCCGATAGACGTGAGACATCCGGCGGACGGTCGTTGAGTCGGCACCCCATCGCAACAACACCGAACACATCCTTGGTCGAGAGATGGTGCGGCATCAGATACCGTGGATCGGATCCGACGAGACTCGCGAGCAGACACCCCGAGCTGTGTCCCACAATCGCGATCTCGTTGGCGTCGCCGCCGCGTGTGCCGATGTTGCCGCGCAGCCACGCGAACGCCGCGGCGATGTCCTCTGCCGGTTTGGGCCACGTGACCGACGGGAAGAGTCGATAGCTCGTTACAGCGCACGCCACGCCCGACGCGGCGAATGTCGCGCACATCTTGGCCCAGGGAGCGTCCTTCCGGTCACCATGCGCCATGCTACCGCCATGGACGAACAGGACCGTCGGGAATCCTGAGCCGGGGGGCAGGTAGAGATCGAGCTGCTGCTTGTGAGCACCGGCGGAGACGTAGGGGATATCCAACTCGGTGCGGCGCTGGAGCGTGGCGGCGCGGAGCGAAGTGGCGAGCAGCATGGATATGCAGGCCGCAAGAACTGTCGTACGACCCAGGACACCGTTACCGTGCCACTTCAAACAGCTCATCGGAGTAGTCTCATCCAACACCGCCGACCGTCCCTCGTTCCCTCTTCTTGTTGGACGCCCCGATGGATCTGAAGGGTTGCACCTCCGCTAGTACATGGCTCCCAGCGCCCACGCGGCAGCCCGCCTGACACTCGGGTCGACGTCAGTCCGCAGGAGACCCGTAAGGGGAGCGATCGCCTCGCGTGACTCGATGCGCCCGAGGGCCCACGCCAGCGTAGCACGGATTCGCGGACTCGGGTCGTCGAGCGCGTCGATCAACGGACGGGCCGTCTCACGATCTTCGGCGAACCCCAAACCCAGGGCTGCCAGCTCGCGGGTCCGCGCACTCGAACTGCGCAGGGCTCCAAGCAGGCTTTCTTTGGCCTGGTCCGTCCGCATGTGACCCAGCAGGCGTGCCGCGACCCGGCGGACACACGTGTCCCCGTCATCGAGGGCCGCGCGCAGCGGTGCGACGGCTTCCGGGTCGGCAATGCGCTGGGTCGCCCAGCGCACTAGCTCTTTCGTCTCGATGGCGCCGTCGGGGACGACCTCAACCCGTCGCCATCCGAACTGGAGGTCGAGCGTCTGCAATCCGAACTCACATTGCAACGCGTTGGCCCCACGGACACCGTCGAGGAACGCGCGCACCTGCAACGTGTCGGGCAGTGCCGCGCTACCGGTGACCATGCCGCCCTGTACTTCGACCGGCTGCACCTCCGTCGCACCCTCACCGATCATCATCAGCGGCACGGCGACCAGGACGGCAGCCGCCCCTATCAGAACGCCGCGCGACATCAGTTCCTCCGACCCAGCGCGCGGGCCGCGAGGCGGCGAACCTCAGGATCTTCGTCCTGAAGCGCCGCGACCAGCACCTCGTACGACGCGGGATCATGAATCTCACCGAGCGCGCGGATAGCGGCGCGGCGGATCTCGGTCATTTCGTCGCGCAACATCGGTTGAATCGCGGACACGGTCGCCGGGTCCTCGATTTCCGCCAACGCGCGCAACACACGAAGGCGTACCTGGGCATCCGAGTCCTGCAACGCGCGAACCAGCTCGGCGGGCGCGTGGTTCAGCTCGTCGAGATCGGAGAACGCATAGGCTGCACGTCTCCTTACCTCGACACTCGCATCCGAAAGCGCGGCAGCGAGGGCGGGTGCGGCGCGACGGTCTTCGATTTCCCCCAGCGCCGACGCGGCGACAGCGCGTACGTCGGCGTCCGCATCGTTGCGGAGCACGTTGGCGAGCGACTCGACCGCGCGGGCATCCTCGATCTCACCAAGGGCGTACGCCGCATACTTACGGATCTCGGCGTCCTGATCGCTCAACACGGCCAGCAGCGGCTGCACGGCGCGCGTATCTTCAATCTCCGCAAGGGCGCGAACGACCCGAATGCGCACGTCACGATCGGAATCACTGAGCGCCGCCGTGAGCGGTTCTACGGCGCGGCTGTCCTCGATCTCACCGAGCGCCCAAGCCGCCAACTGCCTGATACGGGGGTCGGGATCGCTCTGGAGAACCGGCGCCAGCATGTCGATCGCACGTGCATCTTCGATCTCACCCAACGCACGAATGGCTTCCGCTCGAATCTCGGCACTCGAATCGGACAGGGCGGGACGGAGCGGCTCAATTGCCCGCGGGTCCTCGATCTCACCCAACGCTTCAATCGCCGCCTTGCGTACGGCAGGCTCGGTGTCGTTAGCCACTGCATCGCCGAGCGCGCCGACTGCTGCCGCGTCCTCGATCTCACCCAACGCCGACGCCGCCATGGCACGAACCGCCGGGTCGTCATCACTGCTAAGGGCCTGCGACAACGCCGGGATCGCCAGCGGGTTTTCCATCTCTCCAAGAGCCCACGCAGCGGTACGTCGCACCGTGGGATCGGGATCCTCGCCCAACGCGCGCGCCAACGCGCGCAGCGCTGTCGTGTCTTGATAGGTCGCCAGCGATCGCGCGGCGGCTTTGCGGACGTCGGCATCAGGGTCGCGCAGGGTCGCGACCAGCGCGGCGACTGGCGAGGCAGGCGTTTGGAAACGCGGACGCGCGGGGCTGGTC
Source organism: Gemmatimonadota bacterium (assembly GCA_036679645.1). GTDB lineage: Bacteria > Gemmatimonadota > Gemmatimonadetes > Gemmatimonadales > GWC2-71-9 > JADFNB01. The sequence goes on from JAZDCY010000046.1 coordinate 46,768, forward strand.
GGGTCGAGCACAATCGCCACCCCCTCGTCCGAGGCGGCCGTCCGTATCTCGGCCGGCCCCTGGGCTACGCCCTGCCGACTGGCAACGCTATCGATAGACGGCACTCGCAGTGCAGACGCTTCGTCCGCGTTGGCGTCTGCCGAGCCCACCGGTGCAGGAGGCGACGCATACAAGGCGGTCTGCGCAAACACCGTCGCGTGGTTCGCCGCGCCGGGCGCCAGCGCCGCAAGCGGAATCACCGTTACCGTCACCATTGCCACTATGGTCGCCGATGCGGCTCGTGTCACGGCTCGCGGACGTCCGGTCGACTCCAGAATCGCAAGTAGCCGACCCTCGAACTCCGAACGGCGCGCCATCGGCAATGCTACAGCAGGCGTCCACCGACGCGCCGCCGAGCGAACGATCGACAACAGATGCTCCGCATAATCGGACGCGCGCGTTCCGGTCCCCAGAACCAGATCATCACACGCGCGCTCGCACTCCGCCCGGAGCCGACGCGCGGCCATCCAAACCAGCGGATGGAACCAGTAGGTCGCACACGCAACCTGCGCGACGACATGCGCCAGCACGTCGCGGCGACGAATGTGCGCGAGCTCATGTAAGAGCACCGCATGCCGCCGCTCCGCGTCCCACTCGTTGCTCGATTCAGGCAAGACGATCACGTGCCGGACGACGCCCGCCGTGAACGGCATCGCCGCCGAATCACTGACAACCAAACGGACCGGACGGTCGACGCCGAGCTCAGTCTTGGCACGCGCCAGCGCGTCCAGCCACGCAGGGTCGCGAGAGCTTTCGGCTCGCCGTGCGATCACTTGGATCGCGGCGACACCGATCACGAGCCGCAACAGCAGCACCGCAACACCGATTAGCCACAGCGTCGGCAGCAACGCGATGAGCGTCGCCGCGCTGGGCCACGAAAGACCGCGTTCCAGCTCGACGGGACTGGCCTGAGCCGAAGCATCTGGGCGAGATACGGCCGCACGACTCGCAACCGGTGACGCGATCGGTCGTGTCTGATCAAGTGCCGGCAGGAGGGGATCATCGGAGACCACGGCCAGATCGATCGCGGTCACCGATGCCACCGGGGCAGCTGCCGCCGGTAGGACGGACAGCCGCCAGGGCATCGTGTTGGATAGGAACGGAAGCGCCAAGACACCGGCCAAGCCGACAGCCCAGGCGAGGTGGCGTGTGGCGGCCGGGGCGCGCTTGAGCACATATGCGAGCGCAAAAACGACGAGCAGCAGCGCGGTGCCCTTGAGGACCGCGTCAGCAATCAAACCGAGTGACATCATCTGCCTTCCTTCCTCGCCAGCCGAATCCGTTCCGCGAGCGCATCCAGACGCGTCTGCGGGATTCCGGCATCAGTCATCTGCACCAATGCGAGCGCCGCGCGCTCGGGCGACCCGTCAAAAAACGTCTCAACGAGATGTTCCATGGCGGAACTCCGCGCGCTCTCGGTCGAAACCGATGGGAGATACACGTAACGCGGGCCGTCCTGTTGATGCGTGAGAAACCCCTTGTTCTCGAGCTTGCCGAGCATTGCCCGGACAGTCGAGTAGCTAGGTGGGTCGGGGAGCTCGGCAAGTACCTCGTTGACCGTCGCCCTGCCGAGCCGATAGACGGCATCCATGAGCTGTCGCTCACGGCGCCCCAGATCCATTGGGTTCATCGTACCTCCGAGAAATGCTACTGGAGTAGCAGTGTGCTACTACAGTAGCATCGCGGGCCGGGCCCGTCAACCCTGTCCCGCGAACCCCGCCCGCGGCGGGCGGGCGTCTCCGACGCATCTCCCGTGATGAAAGCGACTTACACCACTTTACAAACCGACGTTGCCGGGTGATTCTCCGAGTGGAGGCAGCCATGGCGACGACTGTGAAGGATACGCGCATGGAGCGCGACAGCATTGGCGAGATCGAGGTTCCGGCGGACCGTTATTGGGGTGCTCAGACCGCGCGCTCGCTGATTCACTTCGCCATCGGCCGCGACCAGATGCCGAGCGAGGTGATCCGGGGGTTCGGCGTCCTGAAGAAGGCTGCAGCACAGGTAAACCAGGATCTCGGCAAGCTCGATGCGGAGGTTACGGATCTCATCGTGCGCGCGGCGGACGAGGTGATTGCGGGCGATCTGGACGACCACTTCCCGCTCTTCGTCTGGCAGACCGGTAGCGGTACCCAGACGAACATGAACGCGAACGAGGTGATCGCGAATCGCGCCGTCGAGCTTGCTGGCGGCGTGATGGGCAGCAAGGATCCGGTGCACCCCAACGATCACGTCAACCGCTCGCAGTCATCAAACGACACGTTTCCCACGGTGATGCACATTGCCGCGGCCACGCTGCTCGCCGACCGAGTTCTCCCTGCCGTGCAGGCGTTACGAGATGCCCTCGCTGTAAAGCAGGGCGAATTCGAAAACATCGTGAAGATTGGCCGCACGCATCTTCAGGATGCGGTGCCGCTCACGTTGGGTCAGGAGTTCTCAGGGTATGTGGCGCAACTCGACGCCAATCTGGCACGGTTGGAGAGCGTGCTGCCGGACCTCTACCGCCTCGCGATCGGTGGCACGGCCGTTGGCACCGGCTTGAACGCGCCGGCCGGTTTCGCCGAGCAGTGCGCGGCGAAGATCGCGGACCTCACCAACCACCCGTTCACCTCGGCCCCGAACAAGTTCGCCGAGTTGGCCGCACACGATGCGATCGTGATGGCGAGCAGCGCGCTGCGCGTGTTGGCTGCATCGCTCATGAAGATCGCGAACGACATTCGCTGGGCCGGCTCGGGCCCCCGCTCGGGATTGGGTGAGCTGCTCCTACCCGCCAACGAGCCTGGTTCCTCGATCATGCCGGGCAAGGTGAACCCTACGCAGTGCGAAGCGATGACGATGGTCGCGGTCCAAGTGATGGGGAACGATGCGGCAATCGGCTTCGCCGGCTCGCAAGGCAACTTCGAGCTGAACGTGTTCAAGCCCGTGATGATCTTCAACCTGGTCAACTCGGCGCTGCTCCTGAGCGACTCCTGCGATTCGTTCCGGACGCACCTGGTAGAAGGGCTCCGGGCCAACGAGAAGCAGATCGGCGAGCACGTACGGAACTCGCTCATGCTCGTCACGGCGCTTGCGCCAAGAATCGGCTACGACAAGGCCGCTGAGATTGCGAAGAAGGCGGAGAAAGAGGAAACGACGTTGCGCGAAGCGGCGCTCGCGCTGGGGTATCTCACTGAAGAGGAATTCGACGAGGCGATTCAGCCGAGTAAGATGGCCCACCCCCACACCTAACGCTGGTCGCAACTCACACGAGCAAACGCGAACTCGATGGACCTGGTTTCCTCCCCTCGAACCCCGGAGACCCCAGCAATAAGAGAGTCCGGCCCGGCGCGACGGTAGGCAATCTCCTGAGGAAAGTCGTGTTGGGGATCTGTGAACATCACCGTGGAATCGGTCACTACCACCGACGCGAACCGATTCATCGCTTGCCCTGACGGATGTGCCTCGTACACGAGCCGACCATCCCGTTCGAAGACCCGAAGAAACTCGTACTCAACCGTCTCTCGACCACGCACCGTTTGGCTGGTCCCCACCATCATCCCGCCGCGCGGAGCGCCCCAGCGCTCTTCGGTGACAAGCGAACCGCGCGCGCGTTCCCAGCATCCCGCAAACCACGACACCTGATCGATGGTGTGGGACGTGTCCTGACCTTCCACTACGCCACGCCCACCTAGTAGGGCAGCTAGGACGATACTAACCGCGCCGGGCCGAAGAATCATGTGTCCCTCCGAAAACATACGGTCGTACCCACCTCTTGATTCCAATTCTGCTGAAATGTGGCGCCGCGGCACCCCCTGTCACCAGCCCCACCGTTTCCCACGCACGACATCAAAGCTATGAGGTTGATAGTAAACGAATGTTCATTTATATATGGATCATGTCACCGCGACCCAGATCGATATCCGACAAGCAAATCCTGGAAGCGGCAGAACGCGCCCTCCAACAGATCGGGCCGGCCAGCCTCTCACTGGCAGACATCGGCCGCGAAGCCGGGTTGGCCCCAGCGACACTGCTGCAACGTTTCGGATCGAAACGCAATCTCCTGCTCAGATTGCTCGAACGAGAAGATGAGGTGAAGGGCCGCACCCTGGAAGCGCGGACCAGAAGCCGGACGACGCTAGGCGCCGTCTTTCGGCTCCTCGAGGGCCTGGCGGACCGGGCCCAGACGGCCGAGGGCCTGGCGCACCGGCTCGCCTTTCTCCAGATGGATCTCTCGGACACCGAGTTTCGGCAGCGGGCGCTCCAGCAGGCCCGCGCAACTCGGAGCGCGCTACGGGAACTCCTGAACGAGGCCGTCGCCCATGGAGAACTGCGGCCCTGCAACACCCGCCAGCTCGCCAAGGCCGCGCACGCGATTGCCGGCGGCGCGCTCGCGCTCTGGGCCGTGCACCGCGAGGGACAGGCGCGACGCGCCGTCCGTACGAGCCTCACGACGCTGCTCGACCCCTACCGCAGACGCAAACGACGCCGCACGAAGAGGATCGCACGGCGTCGCAAGGCCAGATGAGAGGCCCCGCCCCACCCTACCCGAACGGATTCTCGTCCGCGGTCACCCCATAGGTCACGGGCACGGGCACCTCGAGCAGGCGCAGGTATACTGAGAGTTGTCCGCGGTGGTGGTACCAGTGATTCAGCAGGAGCGTACGGATCATCCCGATGCGCGGGACGGACCAGATCGCCTCGCCGCCCTTGCGGAGTTGCCACTCGGCAGATGCTGTCGCGTCATCCATCGTACCCATCCACTGGGTCGCGGTCGCCAACCCCTGATCGAGTGCGGTCATGATCTCGTCCTTGGACGACGGGCTTGCGGGCGTGAAATCGGCATCTTCGACGTCGACCGCCTCCGCCGAGAGGAGCCCGCTGATGGCCGCAGGTAGTCCCGCCACGTGCAGGGCGAGCTGACCGAGCGTCATCGACTTGTCATGCGGTTTCCAGGTGAGCTTATCGGCGGGCACGCGCTCCAACAGACGGCGCGTCGCGTCGGCCTCCTGGGCCAACTCCGCAATGAACGGCTCGAGTAACTGAGACATCTGAATTCCCTTACGGTGAGAGGACCATTTCGTAGTGCCGATCTCGATCCGTTCCTCTTGTCAGGCCACTGACGCCGGCGGCGAGCGCTCGACGATGTCGCTACGCGGTGCTCCCTCCCAGCCACCCCACCAGGAGCCGGCGAGCCTCGCGTTCGTCCCCATCCTCGAGGACGCATACCGTCGGCCGGCTCTCGGCATCGGCGTTGCCCACGGCGGCCGCCACGCCTTCTCGCCGGAGGAGGTCGCACACCAGTTCGGCGTCGGCCACGCTAGCGGCCACGTAGACTTCTCTCACGATCCCCTCGAAGTCATCACGCGAATATCATAGCTCCGGTGCCGCCGCATTCCAGTATGTCAGGTCACAGGCGGTACCGCTACACCCTATCCACCACGATCATCTCGGCAGAGGAGCACGCGGAGCGGATCTCCCGCGCACGCGTGTATGCATCGGATGCCCACCACTCCTTGGCCCGCTGCACTGTCGGGAATTCGAGGACAACGATCCGACCTGGTTCGCGATTGCCCTCGAGCACTTCAGCCGATCCACCGCGGACGACAAAGCTGCCCCCAAAAGCGGTAACGGTGGGCCCCGCCAGTTCCTTGTATCGCTCGTACTGCTTCGGATCGTGCACCTGGATCTCGACGATGATGTAGGCAGGCATCTATCCCGTCTCCTTCGGTGCGTCGACGTGGACTCGCGTGGGCACGACCCGCGAAACGTAGTCGGATGGACTAGTCCTGATGCAAGCTCCCGTCGATGAACTTGAGATTGTACTTCAGGCGATCGATCCGCCAGCCGGCACCCGTGCGCACCAGGTGAAACTCGTAGCTCCCCACAAACCGGCGCGTGCTGTTCCCAGACGGATTCGGCACGTGGTGGAAGGCGGTCCCGTAGCAAAACGCATCGGCCTCGTCGCCCCGCACCGTAACGCGGAAGTTGCCGGTCTGATGGTGTACGGCGGCAATCGGGGTCAGGGCGTCTTCCCATGCCCCGACGATCTGTTCCGGCGTCAGGTTCGCCGGATCTCCCCCGGACATGGAGGTCATGTCGAACAGCACCTCAGGGGAGAACCACCACCGCACCTTGGCCCAGTCCTTTTCATCCGTCGCGATGAACAGACCGTTGATCGTCGCAATAACCGCAGCCTTGTCTTCGAGTGTCGCAACCCGTTCTTCCATTTCACCCATTCAGGACTCCTCGTCTTCCTCGAACTCCTCGTCCTTGAGTCGAAACTGTGCCGCCAGCTCCTGGTCGTCCTCGAGGCCCAGCACCCGCTTAGCGACGTACTCTCCGATGACCGGACCGAACTTGAACCCTTCCGCAGATCCGCCACCAGCCAGCCACACGTTCTGGAAGTCCGGATGCCGGTCGATGATGAAGTTCCGATCGATACTGCGCTCGTAATGGCAGGCCCGTGTCTCGAGAATGGGCGCACCCACGAGATCGGGGAAGTAGTCTTCGAGAATCTGGCGTGGTCGGCGATGATACTCTTTGTCCACCCACCGGTCACTGTAGTCCGGATCCTCCGGCGGACGTCCCCCGGTCCGCACGCGGAATCCACGATGGTCCGGCGTGAGCGCCGGCCACCCGGTGCAACTGGGGACCCCATAACTCGGCATGTTGGGGTACATGAAACGCGTGTCCCCCGGCGGCACCCCAAAATAGAAGGTGTGTCCCATGGAGATCCTGAGCCGCTTTCCCATGAGGGCGGGAAACACCTTGGGGAACCATGGGCCGCACGCGAACACGAACTGTGCCGCAGACATCGCGTCTCCGCTTCCCAGCCGGACGTTCCCTAACGTCGAACCGCTCCGGTCGCCGAAGGTTGCGCGACCAATGGAGATCGCTCCGCCCTCTTCCAGGTAGACCGCCGCGACCGATTCGATCGCCCGCCGCGCGCGCACGACGCCGGCACCGGGTTCGTACAGCGCGACGTTCATGGCATCGAGACGAATCCACGGCCAGCGGCGGGCAACTTCGTCCATCGTCAAGATCTCGTACGACGTCCCAGCCGCATCCCAGTTGGCTTGGGTATCCTCGAGGTACGGCTCCATCTCGTCTCGCAGGATGAGGTCGCCCGTATTGAAGAACAGGCGCGGGAGGAGCCGTTCCTGGTGTTCCGCGTCCCAACGCGTCCACCGATCGATGGCCTCGTTGGCCCAGCGCGCCCACAGCAGACCATGGGGTCGATCACCATACGACGAGCGAACACCACGCGTCTCGCCACCGGACGTCTGCCGGGAGTTCCCGGCACCGTACAGGTCCACGACCGCCACTGCCGCGCCGAGCCGCTGTAGGTAGAGCGCAGTCCACATGCCGAACGACCCCGCACCGATCACAACGACGTCGGGCGCCTGTTTGCTGAGAGCGGCGCTTGGCGATCGACGGGCCGGCGCAGGAGCGGCTGGTGCGCCGCCCGCCACGCTCAGCCCGGCTCCCGCAGCGACCTGCAGGAACCCTCGCCGGTCGATGGTCAACGCTTCTGCGCTCCGGGTCCCAGAGGTATCACGTCCATGGCCTCCTCGGTGGCGCGCAGTTCGGTGGCACCATCCGTGTAGTCATTGAGTGAAAGGACATATGCGATCACGTCCGCATAGGTCTGGTCAGGAAGAATGCCCGGAAAGTCCTCGGGCATCGTCTCGCGCATGCGGCGAAACAAATCCCACGCCGTACTGCGGCGCCACTCCCACTCAAAATCGCGGCCGCGAAAATCTGATACCGAGTGACATTCGCCACAGTCGAGCCGAAACACTGCGCGGCCCCGGGCGGCCTGTTTCACGGTGTAGAACCCTCGGGACGACCCGGGAGACAGATCACGTACCGGTTCCGTGTCAGCCCGCGTTCCCGCATGCACACATGCGGCACACACGACGAGCCCGGCGACTCCGACAACGCTCATACCGCGTTTCCGCCTGTCCGCCATTCCTCGCTAGTCTACCACCGCGAACTTCTGTACACGCATCCCGAGCCACACCTCGCCGACGTATACGCCACCGTCCATATCGACCGAAATGGCATGAGGCCACGCGAACTGACCGGCGTACTGACCGAACGACCCCCACGTATCGAGAATGTTGCCATCCAGATCCATACGATGCACGCGGGCCCGATCGAGCGGGAGCGTGTCCGGGCGGTCGGAGCGATACTGGGAGTTGTTCCAGTAGTCGCCGCCGTCCACCACATACAGCAATCCGTCTCCGGCGATTTCGAGTGCCCACGGGCGCCCCAGGGCCTCACTCCTCCACTGATCGATGAACGTGCCGTCCGGCTCGAACACCTGTATGCGTGAGTTGCTCCGGTCGGCTACGTAGATGCGACCCTGCGCGTCCAGGGTGATATCGTGTGGGAGTCGGAACTGTCCTGGCCGGTCTCCCTCCTCTCCCCAATCAAAGAGGAAATCTCCGTCGGCTGAGAACTTCGCAACTCGAGAGTTCCCGTAGCCATCGGTGATGTAGACCGATCCATCGCCCGCGATGGCGACGTTGGTCACGCCATCGAAGTGCGTCGCATCGTTACCGCGCACGCCCGCTTCGCCGAGCGTGAGGACAACCTCGCCCTCGGGCGAGAGCTTGAACACCTGATGCAGACGTGTGTCGGTGACCCAGATGTTATCATCTGCGTCGACGGCGAGTCCATGCGGGTTTTCAAAGAGACCCGCACCCAGCGAGTCGATCACCTCTCCGCTCGCGGCATCGATGCGAAGGATCGTGGGCCGCGCGATGGGCCCCTCCCCGTCGAGCCAACTCCGATCCGCGCGATGGAACACGATCACTTCGTTGCGCGAGTTGACCGCGAGACCTGCCACCCGGCCTAGACGGTATCCCACCGGCAGGATCGGCCAATCGTTCACGACATGGTAGCCACCACCGTCTTCTCCTGCCGCACTCGACTCGGCGACTCCACAGGCATCAATAGCGGGCAGCGATGCGACCGCACCCAGAAGAGCCAGCGCGTGGAATGTGGTGCGACTCGTCATGACGGACTCCTTCCATCTTCCATCGCCACGATGTGATTACGAAGGACACCCAAATGCTCGATCTCCACCTCGACGACATCGCCCGCCTGCATCCGGCGCCGCGCACCCTCGACGCGGCCTACCGTACCCGTGAAGATGAGATCCCCGGGTTCGAGCGTGACGTATCTGCTGATGTAGCTGATCAATGCCGGCACGCCATTCGCCAGCTCGCTGGTGCGGCCACGTTGTACGACTTCACCGTTGAGACGAACCTCGACGGCCAGATCGGTGAACTCCACACCCGTTACAATCGCAGGACCGATTGGCGCCCACGAATCGGTCCCTTTGGAGATCATCCGGGTCGGCTGCTCCGTCCCTTGTCGCTCGCCGTACCACGTGTTTTCGCTGAAGTCATTGCCCACCGTCACCCCGAACACGTAGTCCATCGCATCGGCTTCGGCAATGTGGCGTCCTTCCCGGCCAATGACCAGCACCAGCTCACCCTCGTAGTTGAGGTTCCGTGCTTCGGGCGGCAACTCCACAGGATCACCCGGCCCACGGATACTCGTCGGGAACTTCGCAAAAAACCGCGGGTGCGGGATTGGCCCGTCACGCCCTGCCCCCAGTGTGTTGACCGCCACACCGATCACTTTGTGTACGTCTGCGGGATCGATGGGGGCCAGCAGCTCCACGTCACCCATCGCAAATGTGCGACCGGTCGGTTGCGGTGACTGGAGCAGATCACCACGCAGTTCACGTACGGTCTCTCCCTCGAGGATCCCGTACGCCACCCACCCATCTCGCGAGAAGCGTACGTATCTGGTCTGTGCTTCGACAGGCACCGCGGTACTCAACACCACGGCGCACGACAAAACGGCAAGCAGCTTCTGCATTCGTAGCTCTACCTTCCCGTCCGCGCGCGACGGACCATGACCATCCATGACACGCTCACTGCGGCAGCCGTAGCGCCACAAGCTCGGCTTCGACACCTGGACCCGCAACCGCCGTGACGATGTACTGCGTCCCGTGAAACATGTATGTCATCAGAGCGGTGTTCGTCGTAGCCGGCAACGCAATCCGCGCAATCTCTTCCCCGCTCCGCTTGTCGACCGCGTGAAGCCACGGATCCCCGCGCCGTCCCTCTCCGTAAAAGAGTAGGGAGCGAGTCGTCAGGATATCCGCATGCGATCGCTTGCCCGTCGTGGGAAGCTCGACGCCTCGGAGCGCCGGGTGATTGGTGAGAGATGCCGGCGTATCTCCGTTCGGGATACGCCACAGATGATCTCCGGTCGAGAGATCTATGGCCACGATACTCCCGTACGGCGGTTTGAGCAGTTCGAGCGCCATGGGCCCGCGAATCCCGCCGGGTCCCGTCGAGACGAATTCTGCGGTCGACTCACGTTGCGGCCCGGGCACCAATGAGATCACGCTGTGCCCGCGCTCGGTGGCGACGTAGAGAACGCCCGTCTCCGGATCCACCGACGACCCACCCGGGATGTTCGCTCCCCCATTCGCTCCGGGCACAACGAACGTGCCTTTGGTGCCGTCCGCCGCGTCAGCCAGAGACGGCGGTGTAAACAGCGGCCCCATGCGGTATTGATGAGCCAACTCGAGCGCCAGCGCGCGGAGCTCAGGAGTGAAGTCGATGAGGTCGTCGTCAGTGATGCCCTGTAGCTCGAACGCCGCCGGTCTGGTGACATGCGGCTGCGTCGGCCACGTGCGCTCGTTGGGCAGATCGGACTGTGCCACCGGGCGTTCCTCGATAGGCCAGACCGGCTCGCCCGTCTCCCGGTTGAACACATAGGCCCAACCCTGTTTCGTCGTCTCGATCACCATCGGCACGAGACGGCCGTCGACCGTCACGTCCACGACCTTGGGTGCGTTGGGATTATCGTAATTCCACACGTCGTGGTGCACCAGTTGGAAGTGCCATACGCGTTCGCCTGTTGCCGCATTCAACGCGATGAGACTCGTGCCATAGAGGTTCATGCCCGGACGCTCACCACCGTAGTAGTCGTTCGTCGGTGTATCGGTCGGGATGAAGACGAGACCGCGCTGCGAGTCCGCCGACAACGGTGCCCACGATGAGACATTGCCCGTGTAGGACCAGGAATCGTCCTCCCATGTGTCGTTCCCGAACTCGCCCGGTAGTGGTACGACGTGGAAGGTCCACCGAAGCATCCCGGTTCGCGCATCGTATCCGCGGACGTGACCGGGAATGTTCTCGCGCTTGTTGGGGTAGTACCCGCGATCGTGCGAGTTCCCAACCACGATCACTCCGTTGACCACGATGGGCGGAGATGAGGCCGTGATGTCGCCAAAGGCGAGGACACCGCTGTCGGGATGTACGGCATAGTCTCCCAGCCCCAAGTGCAGATCGACAATGCCGTTCAATCCGAACCGAGGAATGGGTTGGCCCGTCTCCGCGTCGAGTGCCGCGAGATAGTACCCGGGCGTAATTGTGTAGATTACACCGCGCCCGTCAACCTCGGCGAATGCGACGGCCTTCCCGTAGTTCTTCCGGGTGGATGCCTCCCACCTGGGGTTCTCGCGCATGCGCCACATCCACAGCGTCTCGCCGGTGGCGGGATCGATTGCCACGACGGCTCGCCGTTGTCCGGCGACCGTGTAGAGCGTGCCGTTCACCATGAGTGGCGTCGCCCGGTAGATGAAGTCCGGTTCCGGTCCGTAGTTGGCGGCCTTCCAACGCCACGCCACCTCCAGCGTCGCGACATTCGTGGCGTCGATCTGATCGAGCGGCGCATACCGGCTGCTGCCCTCGTCTCCTCCCCAATAGCGCCACTCGCCGTTGGCCGTACCCTCGTGCTGTGCCTGCAACGGTTGGAAACCGAGCGCAAGAGTACACACCGCAAAACCGATCGCCTGCCGCAACGTCGAAACCATCTATTGTCTCCGTTCTATGAGGATGCGCTCGAGCCGATCCGGATCCGCAGACAGCTCGCGGGATCCGGACGGTAGACCGTTCATTTCGAAGACGTACGCGAGAACGTCGGCGTACTGCTGGCCCTTCAGACTGCCCGGACGGTCTTCGGGCATGCTCGTACTGATTACCTCGAAGAGCAAACGCACCGGAACGCCACTCCAGCTGAGGAGGAACGTCTCCGTAAAGAACTCCCGCGCGTGGCATTCCGCACAACGCTCGGAGTAGATCCGCTCGCCACGACGTGCCTGTTGCTCCGTGTACGCACCATCCCGCAGCGAGGTCGTCGTATCGGGGCTCTGGGCACGCGCCGGACTCCCGAGCCACTGGAGACCGACGATGAGAAAAGTGGCTTTCACAACGTGATGGGGCATGAGCCCTCCGAGCCGCCTTGGCCGCCTAGAGCGCCCTAAAATACTCCCCCGTTTCCCGCGGGCGGAAGGGCAAGGCCTGCTCAGGGATCCGACGGCAGGAAATCAGACGGGATCGGGTTCCCGGCGCGTTCGCTGTCGAAGATCCATCCGGTTACCCACCAACGCGTGCCATCGAAATACAGCTGAATGCTGTTGATGCCTCGGCTGCGCGCTTCACCATCCGGGACATCGCTCGACACATACGTGCTCCACACGTGGGCCACGTTGCCGAACCGCTGGATGACCCGGTTGATCTCCCATTCATAAAACGGCTGCTGCCGGGGACCGCCAAAGCGGTCGTGGTACTCACCAATGGTCATGCTACGCAGAAACGGATTGCCCTCGCCGTCCACTCCGCTGATACCGACCCGTGCCCCGGGATAGTGGATGGACTCGTCTCGCGCCCGATTGGCGGGTTGTCCCGCCGGACCGGACACGCTCTCGTAGTACGCATTGATGATGCCATCCAACGTCTCGATATCACCACGCAGCGGATACGTGGCAATGCGTTCCTGTGCAGCGGCCTCCACACTGAGTGCCAGGAACAGCGCAAGGGTCAGGCCTACCGTTCGCGTGATCATGGCTGACGCCCGTTCAGATTAGATCCTGTCCCAATCCCAGATCCCGTACTGCGCCGTCTTGTCCGCCGCGTGGCCACTCTGCTTCAGCGTAAGCAGAATATTGCCGCGGTGGTGACTCTCGTGCGCAATGAAATAGCCGAGGTATGCCACCACACCGCGCTTGAACGCACGAATCCCCGGCGTACCATCATTGGCGTCGCGGAACAGTTGCTCGATACGCTGGGTGGAATCCTCGAGTGCAGCCTCGAGCGTACGCCGGTTGGGTTCCTCATGGGTCTCGAACACGCGTGCGCCCTCCGCCAGCGCCTTGGCGCGGCGTTGGAGGTGCCACACGCGGTTGTTATGGATATGCGCAAACTGCCGTACCACGTTGCGGCCGCCGCGCCGCGACAGCGTGCACCGCATCCCCTCATCGCCAATCGCGTCGATGAGCCGGGCGTTCACCCGATGGTTGATGTGCCACGCTTCCACGACGTCTTCGATCATCACAGACCCCATCTCTCACCTACGCGATATATCGTCCTCCCCTGCGGTCGCCGACCCAACAGGGTAGTGATCCGCATCGGCATACGTGATGAGCCAATCTTCTCCGCGTCGTTCCCAGACCAAAGTGGTCGGGCCCGTCGCCTGCAGAAGATCACCGGTCTCCGTAACGATCGAGTCGCGGAACGTGAAGGATGCGACGCCCGCCGACCGACCCAACACCAGCACCTCGAGATTCGCAAAACCTGGCTCGAAGTGGGCGAACGTCCCGATCGTGCCCTGGATACCGGCCGCGACCTCGTCATAGTCCGTTCGGACACCGTCTACGTACATGTAGAACTGTGGCGCTAAGTGGGCGAGGACCCGCTCGGGGTCCCGCGCCCGCTCGGCGGCTTCGAAAGCGCGCGTCGCCGAGTCGATGCTCGTCGCAATTCCCCGGCGCTCGGCGTCACTCATTGGTGCGGTCGTCTGGCACCCTATCACGACGACGGCCGAGAGCACGAAACGCATGCACGTGACGAGACGCATCACTCGTGGCACACCTTACTCCTTTCGACACGGCCTACCGTCCGGGCGGTCTCCCGGGCAGCAGCTGGGAGGGTCAATCTAGCAGCGAATGCCACCTCGCAACACGGTGGGCCCGCAACGCAGAAAACCCGCCCGCGCCGTGGCGCGAGCGGGCTCCGGAACCCGCCGGGATGAAGACCCGCTTTATGGGACCAGGTTCTGCGGCGAGTACTTGAGGAAGAAGACGCCCTCCTTCATGCTCGAGACCACGATCGTGCCGCTCGCGAAGAACGGGTAGTTGCTCCATGACCCGTCAAACTCGACTTCCTCGCTCCCCGGCACGGTATCGAGGAACCCGACCTCGCGCGGGTTCTCCGGATCGCTGATGTCGAGAATTCGGAGACCGCTCACGTAGTTCGACTGGTACATCAGGTTGCCCTTGATGTACAGATTGTGATCGATCGTGAAGGTCTCGCCGAAGTGCTCCTTCACCATCAGCGGATCGTCCAGGTCTTCGATGTTCCAGACGAGGGTCCGGGTACCTGCCATGGGCTGTCCCGCCTGCACCGAAGCCGACTCGTCCCCTTCGTCGTTCATGTAGAAATACCGGTGATCCTCGCTGATCCAACCCTGGTGGGCATACCCGACGCTCGGGTAGCCCGCGGCCGAGATCTGCACCGGGTTATCCTTATCGGAGACATCGGCGATCGAGAGGGCCGTCTCGTTCGACCCGAAGCAAATCTCCTTGCCGACATGTTCGCTATCGGGACCGTTGTAGACCGTACACATCGCGTCATGCGAGTACCCGGTGCTGGAGTTGCCCGTAGTGGTGTCGGCAAAACATCCCGCGAACGTCGGCCGATTGGGCGTGTGGATATCGATCATGTGCAACCCACCCCCACAGGTCTCACCGCCGCTGTTCACACCGACTGCGTACGCGAATCCGGCTTGTTCGTTGATCACGATGTTGTGCGCGGACGCGATGCCGTCGTAATGAGCATCTTCATCGAAGGCGACGGGCGGGTTTTGCACGTTGCGGAGCCGCGTGAGATCGAAGACCTGCATGCCATGACGGCCGGCGCCGTCCGCCACTATGAACGCGTGATTGTCGTAGACCTTGATGTCACGCCACGCGTTGCCGCGCGAGCCCTGTGTCTTCGGCAGGTTGCCGAGATATACCGGGTTCAGCGGCTCGGTCACATCGATGAACGCCGTTCCGTCGGTCCGCCCGACAATCGCGTACTCCCGCCCAGACTCTGGATCTGTCCATCCCCACACGTCATTGGTCTGCGCCCCACGCCCGCCACCAATCGCCTGCACGGGCAAGAACGACAGAACGTTCACCTGACTGCACGAGAATTGGTCCGCCTCGCCGTCTGCGCACGTGACCTCGCCGCCAACGATGGATGAGAGCGCGCCGGGAGCCGCGCGGAACAACTTGTCCGTCGCGGCCCACTCGTCCCCATCCCGTTCGAGCACGATGGCGGCACCGAGCCCAAAGTCATCGCCGGTCGCTCCAACGATCGCGACATCGGCGGAAACCGTCACCACGGTTCCGAACGCGTCACCCACGTCGCCGTCCAAGCCCGCGAGCTCGTCCATGTCACCAAAGGCACTCGTCGCGGCGTCGTACTGAATGCGGTACACCCGTCCAGAGGCGTCGGCGCCCGGCGCACCAACCCACACCTCGCCATCGCGGGCCAGCACGCTCCCGCCGAACTGGCTGCCCGGCG
This sequence comes from Gemmatimonadota bacterium, assembly GCA_036679645.1. Classification (GTDB taxonomy): domain Bacteria; phylum Gemmatimonadota; class Gemmatimonadetes; order Gemmatimonadales; family GWC2-71-9; genus JADFNB01. The sequence continues at coordinate 62,448 of JAZDCY010000046.1, forward strand.
CCCGCTCGACTGCGCTCAGCGAAACGTCGTAACGCCACTCATCCCCGGCCCGTGCGTATATGCGAACCTCCCCGACGCCGCTCTCCCGCCCGGGTGCCCCAACGAGGGCCCGGCCGTCGAGCCAACCCACCGAAAACCCGAACAGGTCTCCCGGCTGTGACTCGGCGGTGTCCAGCGCAAGTCGGGTCTCGAGCGTCCAATCCCCTGGCGCGTTTCGTCGGATGATGTACGCCGCGCCGCGTTGCTGGAGCGCCTGGCTGGCCTGAAGCGCGCCTGTCACCAAGCGCTCGCCGTCGTATGCCAGCGACCAGCCAAAGAACTCCTGGGGCTGGACCGAATCGGGTTCGAGCTTCGCTTCCTGTGTCCAGGTACCACCGGTTCCCCGTCGATAGACCCACACCGCACCACGGCTCTCGTTGTGTCCCAATGAGGAGACGAAGAGGAGATCATCGTGTAACAGTCCGAAACGCCCGAACGAATCCCCCTGCTCGATGTCGTCCGGTCGCAGCATCTCGGCGAACTCCCAATTGTCCCCATTCCGGCGGTACACCCACGCCGCCCCGGTGCTTTGCTCGTAGAGCGTGCTGCCGATTATCAACGTCTGATCGTCCACGGCAATGAAGCGGCCGAAGTAGTCACCGCCCTCGTGTGGCGGGGCCATCAGGGTCGCGGCCTGCTGCCATCCGTCCCCGGCGCGGCGATAGACATACACCGTGGCAGGCTCGGTCCGGTTGACGGGCTCGCTGATGAAAAGCTCTCCATTGTGGATCGCCGCGAAGGCGCCGAACTGCTGGGCCTGGACCGGCGCGCTGGCGAGGACGAGCATGCCTACTACGTACCGCAGTTTGCGCATCTGACACCTCTGTGTGGGTGAATTATGGGGTCTCTCAGGTACCCGCCGGGCCCTCGACCGATCTAGCGTGCGGGCCGGGGGCCGGGGGCCGGACCCCACCTAGATCCTTAGACGCGTGGGCATCGAAAAACGTTTCACGGAGCCGAGAACGTGCGTCACCTTGGCCGGCTCAAGAAACCCACCAGGGCCGCAAGAAAGTACGGTCGCGGTGATTCGAGAAAGGCGGCGTGATCCCCGCCGGGGACGACGACCCATTCCTTATCTGACGTCCCGAGCTGCATGAACAGCGCTGCCTGCGCTTCGATTGGTGCCAAGGGATCGAACTCGCCGTGCAACACCAGCGTCGGCACCGTCACGCGAGCGGGTGACAACTCCATCCACTCGTGACCGCGGCTCCAGTCGACGCGCACCGGGTCCGCCGTCAGGGAAGCGGTGACGTAGGCCTCTATCGCAGCACGGCTGATCGCTCCCTCGACACGGAAGTCGCGTGCCGCCGCCTCTCGCGTGTTTGGGGTGCGGGCCGGTTGCTCGGGATCGGCAACCGCGGCGATCGTCGTACCTGGGGAGAACGGATAGCCATACAAGACCACGCTCGACACGAGATCCGGGCGTCGCTGCACCGCGAGCTGGGCGACCATTGAGCCGAGCGACCATCCGAAGAGTACTGGTCGCGTCTGGGTAGATGTTTCGGCGTTGAGCCACTCCAGTACGTTGATCACGTCGTCCGCCGCACGACCTGGGGACAACCAACCTGTGTCGTCACGCGGCGTGCTCCCGTACCCCCGCAGGTCCACCGCGTAGACGGCGTAGCCTGCAGCGACGAGGCCGTCCATGAGCGAGAGATCTTCTCCCGCGACCTGGAGATCGAAGTCGGGCAACGCGCTCCACGTGCGTCCGTGGAGCAACAGGAGGGTTCCAACGGGCGCAGCGGGGGTCTTTGACCACACGGCCATGGGGTGGCCGTCCGAATCGACGGTGTGTCGACTGAGCACGGGAGCACCGGGCGCGACGCACTGCAGCGTCAGCAGCGACAGGCCGAGTCCCACAACAACGTGTCTCGCTTTCACTCGCGCTCCTCTCCTTCGTCCGCCGCGCCTGGGCCTTGCCCTGGCTCGAGCCCCACGTCGAGTGCGCGCAGTTTAGCGGCGACGTCCCGTAGCTTTTCCGGCGGCGTTGTGAAGCCCATCTGTTGTTGCTCCTTCTGTGCCAGGTGCTCCGCAAGCTCCGGCACAGAGGCGCCGCGAATCAGCAGCCGGTAGACGCCTGCCACATAGCAAGCGTACTCATCCGTCGCCCGCTGATTGTTGCAGGCTCCGATGGGATTCCAGTCTCGAAGCAGCACCTCCTCGATGGCGTGTTGTATCTCACGGGCTCGTCGATCTCGCGAATCCATGTATGGCAGGTCAGCGCTGGGGTCTAGTACCACTGCGCTTCAACTGAAACTTGCCCTTCACGTTAAATGCATGCAGCCGCCTAACCGTAATGCGCCAACCTCGCTCGGCGACGATTCAGAGAGACGACGTGCGCTATGCAATGCGAGGCGGTCGACGACGCCAGATGTGGAGGACCTTGGTCACCGTGGCGACGGCGTCACCATCCTCGTCAAGAATTGCTAGTTCAAACCGTGGGCGGTACGCGTCGCCTCCGTCGGTCTTCCGCCGAATCTCATGGAGGTCCTCATAGGTAATACGGACGACTGCATGCACTCGGCCCTTGCCTGGCTTGTGGAACTCGATGTTGGCCGACTTGTCCCATACAACGTAGTCGCTTCCAAGCACCTGCATGAGTAGGAGCATCAGGTGTGGGTCCACCATGGAGTAGATACTCCCACCAAAGTGCGTCCCAACGGCATTCTGATTGAACCAGCGGAGCTTCATCGAGACGTGCAGTTCACGCCATTGCGGGTCGACCTTTGTTACCCGGACGCCGGCAAACAGGTACGGAGGATAGAGGTTCAACACGAGCTTCAACCTGCGAGGAGTCCACTTCATTCTATTCACCGGGAGGGTTTGATCAACTCATAGCGAAGGTGCACCATCCTGGCCCGGCGCACAAGCCAACGCGTTCGCCCGTTGGAAGCTGCGTTCGGTCTCCCCATACCTCCCGGCCTGGTGAGGCGTTGGCGTAACCCTTATCTTTGGAGCAGTTCGTACACTTTGAGGAGTATCCTGTGACGGGAAGCGAAACTGCGCACACGCCCCAATCATGGGCGGACGTCGATTGGAACGCGTTGCTGCAACCCTATAAGCGACCGAGCGCGTTGAGAAGCACGTTCCAACTGATCAACACCGCCGTGCCGCTAGGCTTGATCTGGTTGGCCATGCTATGGAGCCTTCAGTACAGCTATTGGCTCACGCTGCTGCTGGCTGTGCCGGCGGCTCTGCTGGTCATGCGGATGTTCATTTTCCAACATGATTGCGGTCACGGCTCCTTCTTCCGGTCGCGCAGACTCAACAACTTCGTAGGCTCGGTTATCGGGGTGATGACGCTCGTGCCGTACGACTATTGGCGCAAGACACACGCGATCCACCACGCGACGTCCGGTAATCTCGATCAGCGGAGCTTCGGCGATATCGACACCTTGACGGTGCGCGAGTACCTCGGCTTGTCGCAGTCCAAGCAGCTACTCTATCGCCTGTATAGACATCCGCTGGTCATGCTGGTAATCGGGCCAGCGTACCAGTTCATCTTCAAGCATCGCTACCCGGCCGACCTGCCCCGTACGTGGCGGCGGGAGTGGGCGAGCGTTCATAAGACAAACGTCGCGCTGTTGGCCGTGCTCGTGCTGGTGTGGTCTACGGTGGGACTCAAGAGCTTCCTGCTGGTTCAACTACCAATCACGCTCATCTCCGGCTCGATCGGGGTCTTTCTGTTCTACGTCCAGCACCAGTACGAGGATACCTACTGGCGGTTCCGTGAGGCTTGGAGTTATTACGAGGCGGGCATGGAGGGCAGTTCGCATTTCGTGCTTCCGAAGGTGCTGCAGTGGTTCACTGGCAACATCGGGCTGCACCACATCCACCACGTCTCCAGTCAGATTCCCAACTACAGATTGCAGCGGTGTTTGGATGAGAACCGTACCCTCCAGAATGTTACTCGCCTCACAATGATCGAGAGCCTGAGGACGCTGCGCATGACCCTCTGGGATGAAGACGAGCGGCGGCTGGTGGGATTCCGCGACGTAGGGTCGATTCGCGATAGGCTGGCGGCTCGGGACGGGTCACCTATCAGCGCTACGAAGCCCGACGCGGTTCCAAAAGGGTGGCGCTAGCCCACGCCGCAAGACCGCAACTCGCCACCTACGGAGTTCGTCCCACCGAATCGATCTGTGCCTGGCGGGCCGCGGCCGAATCCGCTGCCTGAAGTGCACCTCGCACACCCCCGGCGCCGGGAAGATTCGACTGCCCTATTGTGCTATCTCGAGCTCGTTGTGACTGGGCGTCCTGAGGTTGGTCAGCGGCTTGCTCAGAGGAGCATCCGAAACAAAACGCGAGCACTAGCCCAACGACGAGTTTGCGCACTGACGGGATCCTCGGCGAGGAGTCTGGTCTACGCAGCCGCTGGCTGCCGTGAATAGTTGAACGTGCACAATCCTCACCCGGCGCACAAGCCAACGACTTCACTACCACGCGTCAGTGCCTGCCAGCTCCAAAGCGCCGGTTAGGCAGCAGTCACTGGATTTTATCCCGCTTCTCCAAGTTGTGGCGGGCATATAGCAGCGCAGATCGCGCTGCTCCACGACCAGATCATGACCCTCGAGCGCGCGCTCCATCCCCACCTCATCCCGAATGACGATATCCAACGCCTGCTCTGGATTCCCGGCATCGGTAAGATCAACGCGTTTACCATCTACACCGAGATCGATGGCATCACCCGCTTCCCCTCGGCCAAACAGTTCCTCTCATACTGCCGCCTCGTCCCCGGTGCCGACAACTCGGCCGGGCACGACGAGATGTGCCCTTGACAATCGCTCTCATAGAACGTCCTTGCGCTTGAGCTGCAGGCAACTCACCGACACGCGGTTTTCACACGGCCTCAGCGCCTGTTAGACCGCGCCTCGACTTACTACGGGGTAGCGCTCGGGATGGGTTATCGACTCGACCGCCAAGTCAATATCCAACATCGGCCAGTAAAGATGCTGAGTGCTGGGCCGTTCGATGGTCGTCAGGGCCTCGATGGAGGCGCTGCGCAACCAGGGGAAACTGTCAAATGGAAGGAAGAGTTCGCGATCGTCGAGCAGGAGCCAGAACCCCTGCTGGGTTACGTTCCCGACGTCAATCGCCGAAGTGCTTCCGCCATGCCGTTCGGATTTCATCTTCGTGCTCCCTGATCAGCTCCTCGGCTGGGCCGAGCTCGTCGGTTCTGAGCCTGCAATTGTGCGCAAGTTCGATCGCGGGCTCAATCCAAAACTTCGCCTCGCCGTTCGCGTGTTGCACGTGAATATGCAACCGCGGCTCCTCCCGCGAGAAGAAATAGAAGCGGTACCCGCGGGCGCGGGCTACTACCACGGCGCCGAGATCAAGCGCTGTCTCGAGGCGGGGCTCACCCCGCTGGTGCCGCGACCGATCACCTCGGCGAATGCCAAGCGCGGGCTCTTCACCAAAGACGACTTCGTCTACGACAGGACCCGTGACCTGTATCGCTGTCCCGCCGGGCAGACGCTCTCCTACCGCACCACCACGGTCGAACTCGGACGCAGCATCAAGAACTATCGCACCCGCGCCTGTGTGCGCTGTGCGCTCCGGCCCCGCTGCACACGCAACAAGGACGGGCGCAAGATCACGCGGTGGGTGGACGAGCACCTGCTGGAGGATATGGAGCGACGGCTGCAGCGGGAACGCGCGCTCTTCGCACAGCGCAAGTCGCTCGCCGAGCATCCCTTCGGCACCATGAAGCGCGCGATGGATCAGGGATACTTCTTACTCAAGGGACTCCCCAAGGTGCGTGGCGAATTCAGCCTGACCGTGCTCGCCTACAATCTCAAGCGCGTGCTGAACCTCGTGGGCGTGCCGCGGCTGCTCGACGCCGTCGCGTAAGGGAGTCACAGCACCGGTTTTTCGTCCCTCCGCGCGTGTCCACGACGGCCAACCCGTCCCCCACCGCTCTACTGAACAACTTTCCACTCATCACCCGTAGATCGTGCACCTACAACACGAAGCGCCCATTCATCCGGCAGGCACGTGCGTGAGCGTGTGCTAATCTTAGTTGAAATTTGAGGCGGCCCCCAACCTCTGGTAGACTTCAAGTAAGCGATGGAAGAAGACCCACCAGAGAGAGGAGGCCACCGATGCCAAGGATGC
>JAZDCY010000047.1:0-6638 GCA_036679645.1 Gemmatimonadota bacterium
ATGCTGCTTGGCGATAGGCTCACCTTTGACGACGAATCGCGGGCTCTCTACGACGCGGTCGCACCCGCCCACGACGACGCGGAGTTCGAGGCGGTGCTCGCCGAGCTGGATGGGCTGCTTCCGGGACGGGGGCGGGGAACCGTTCAGGAGCGGTACGAACGGTTCCGCAACGCCTTTGTCATACCGCCCGAGCGTCTAGACACGGTGTTCCGCCGCGCAATCGACGAATGCCGCACCCGGACCATGCAGTTCCTCGATCTCCCGCTGGACGAGCGGTTTACCGTCGAGTACGTCACCGACAAGTCGTGGAGTGCGTACAACTGGTATCAGGGGCAGGCGACGAGCCTGATCCAGGTGAATACTGATCTCCCCATCTACATCGACCGCGCCATCGACCTCGCCTGCCATGAAGGGTATCCCGGCCACCACACCTACAACGCGTTGCTGGAGACACACCTCGTAGGCGAGCGCGGGTGGGTTGAGTTCTCGGTGTACCCGTTGTTCAGCCCGCAGTCGTTGATCGCGGAGGGCAGTGCCAACTACGGAATCGAGATGGCGTTTCCCGGAGCCGCGCGGGAGCAATTCGAGGCCGACGTGCTCTTTCCGCTGGCCGGACTCGAGTCGGCGCGGGCGGCGGAATACTACCGGGTGCAGGACCTGGTCGGTCGGTTGAGCTATGCCGGCAACGAGGCTGCGCGTCGCTATCTAAACGAGCAGATCACCGCAGCCGATGCCGCTGCATGGCTCGTGCGCGTCGCGTTGATGACACCGGAGCGCGCGCAGCAGCGTGTTCGTTTCATCGATCAGTATCGCAGCTACGTGATCAACTACAACTTGGGCCAGGATCTTGTTGCGGAGTATGTCGAGCGGCTCGCCGGCGACGACAATGCCAGACGCTGGGAGGTGTTTGGAGCGTTGTTGGGCTCGCCCCGGCTGCCCTCGGGACTCTCGCCGTGACGTAGAGTGCGGTGTGCAGACGGGTCGTTTGTTCTGCATTCTGCACTCTGCACTCGAGAGGTTGTGAGCTACCCCACAAGACGGCTGCCGCCCGCGGCATTTTCTGCCGGAACTTCTGACCGTCTTGCTCTGCTCTGGTATTGGGTGGGATCACCGTGCTCGGGTGACCAATGATCTGTAACTGGCGGTGTGACAACGAGTTACTGCTCTGTGCGTGCGGCCCATTCGAGAGTACTCAGGTTGGGCACGCGGGTTGCCGAGAATGCGAGTAGAGACCTAAACCATGTTACTCGAAATCGTTTTGCTCGTCATCGCCGTCTGGTTCGTATTCGGCGCGGGGTTCTGGGGCCTCTTCGTCCAGATCGGTTTGCGTTTTGAGGAGCGACGTCGGGTGGTGTTGCCCGACGCGAATCCCGACCTTTCCGGGCGCGCCCTTTTGGCTGCGACGACGTATGCGCGTCGTGCGCAACGGGATCCTCTGCCCGGACGCCATGTCCCAATGACCTGGGCGTAGAGCCCTCAGTGTTCCGCGGCGGTTCCACCGCCCGCATCCCGATCGTCCCCGTTCATCCGCGACATTGCCCCACTGATCTGACCGTCCCCTGACGACGGCACGGCCGGAGGGCTATCTTCCCCATCCCTCCCAGGCCCTCACTGTCGGGGACGTAATGTCGGATTTGTTTTTTGCCGGATCGGCAATCTGGTTCTCGGTGCCCGCTCTCATCGGCACAGGATTCTTCTTACTGCGGACTGCGCTCATGTTCGTGGGCGGTGTCGATGACGGGATCGGTGCCGACGTTGACGTGGATTTCGATGTCGACGTTGATGTCGATGTCGACGTAGATCTCGATCACGGGGACTCGAGCGCGGCGTTCCGTGTGCTCTCGATTCAGGCGATCGCAGCCTTCATGATGGGGTTCGGGTGGGGCGGACTGACCGCCGTGCGTGGGTGGGGGTTCCCGGCGTTTATTGGGGTACCGGTCGGCATCGTGACGGGGAGCGCGATGGTCTGGCTGCTCGCGAAACTACTCAGGTGGATCCACAGCATGCAGAGCAGCGGATCGATGCCCATAGCCGCCGCGCTTCAGGAAGAGGCGACCGTCTACATCAAGATACCGGCCGCGCGTCAGGGGAAGGGTTCCGTGCGCGTCGTGGTCGGGGATCGTCAGCGATACTATCACGCCGTGACCGACAGCGATGCCATCGACAGCCGTTCCCGTGTTCTGGTGACCGACATCAACGAGGATAATTCGGTGACCGTGGAGCGGCTTCCCTCTCGGCTACCACCGTCTGGAGTATGACCATGTTTGCTACACTTGCACTCGTCCAGGGAGGCGTCGAACCCAACGCCATGATCGGTTTGGGGTTGGTTGGGGCAGTCCTCCTTATTCTGCTGTTCTTCGTCGTGTTCGTCGTCAGACAGTACAAGCGCTGTCCCAGTAACAGTATTCTGGTGCTCTACGGGAAGGTCGGGAAGAACAAAGCGGCGCAGTGCATTCACGGAGGCGGGAAGTTCATCATACCCCTGCTCCAGGACTACACCTTTCTCTCGCTCGAGCCGATGGTGATCGAGATTCCGCTCTCGGGTGCGCTGTCGCTGAACAACATTCGCGTGGATGTGCCGTCGACGTTCACGGTCGGGATCTCAACCGACCCGGTGCTGATGAATTCGGCGGCCGAGCGCCTGCTGTTCCTGTCGGAGAAGAAGATCCAGGAACAGGCGCAGGACATCATCCTTGGCCAGCTCCGACTCGTGATCGCGACCTTGTCGATCGAGGAGATCAACAAGGACCGTGAGAAGTTCATGAACCTGATCAACGAGAATGTGGCCGAAGAAATCAATAAGATTGGCCTCACGCTGATCAACGTGAACATCAGGGACATCACCGACGAGAGTGGATACATCGAGGCAATCGGGAAGCGCGCGGCGGCCGAGGCGATCAACCGTGCGAAGGTCGAAGTTGCCCAGCAGGAACGAAACGGGGCGAGCGGTGAGGCCCTGGCCAACCGAGAGCGAGACGTCAGCGTGGCGAGCGAGCGTTCGGCTGCGACGTCGGGGACGAAGGAAGCGGAACAGAGGCAGCGCGTCGCCGTCGCGGCCTACGAGGCCGATGCGGTGACGGGAGAGGTGCAGGCCAAGCGTGATGCGGAGATCGCCACCGCCCAGCGTGAGGCGGAAACCGTGGCGGCGACCAAGGAGGCGGAACGCACCCAGCGTGTACAGGTCGCGGCCGCGGAGTCGCTGGCGGTCCAGGGTGAGAACGAGTCACGGGCCGAGATGGCGAATTCGAATGCGAAGCTCGCCGAGGTACGCGCCGCGGCGAAACAACGTGCTGACGTGGCTGCAGCGCAGGCCGAGGAAACGATTCTCAAGGCCGAGCGCACTCGCGAGCTGGCCCGGTTGGCCAAAGAGGAGCTGGCGCCAGAGGAGATCGAGAAGAAGCGTGTGGAGATCGATGCGGAGGCAGTGGCGGAGCGGTCTCGCCGTGAGGCAAGGGGTGCTGCCGACGCCATGCTCTCGAAGTACGAAGCCGAGGCTGCTGGAATTCAGAAGGTGCTGGATGCGAAAGCGGAGGGGTACCGCCGTCTGGTCGAGGCCTGTGCGGGCAACCCGGAGATGGCACCGACGTTACTCATGGTCGAGCAACTGCCGTCGATCGTGAAGGAGCAAGTGAAGGCTATTCAGAACCTGCACATCGACAAGATCACGGTGTGGGACAGTGGGCGCAGCAACGGCAACGGGTCGGGCGCCACGGCCGAGTTCCTGTCGAGCCTGATAGGTTCGTTACCTGCGGTACACGAGTTGGCCAAGCAGGCGGGGATCGAGCTGCCGGCGGTCTTGGGGAAGGTGCATGAGGAAGCAGAAGGGGACGTCGTCGAGGCAGGCGACGGGAAGGCGGCGGTCCGGTAATCCGCGCCGGCTAACGCCGCCGCTCGGCGAGCCTGCGGTAGTACTCCTCGACCATCTGCCGGTACTCCGCAGGCACCTCGTCCGATCCGGACAACGTAACCCGTTCGTCGTCCGTGCCCAGGAGTTCACGCCGTAGCGCGAACTCGAATTCCCGCACACCCTGAATGATCTGATTCTCGAGCGTGGCAAGACCGCGCGGATCGCCGGGGTCGCCGCTGTTGTCCCATCGGCCCATTGCGCGCAGCACCTCGTCCAGCCGCGAGACGTCGATGCCGTCACGGCGGAACTGTTCGCGCACGTCGCGAAGCTCGCCCACGCGCTCCCGGAGTTCTCGGCGGAACTGCCGCTCGGGCCGCCCCTCCTGGTTCTCCTGCATTCTCTCCTGCATCGATTCCAACGCCTGCGCCACGTCACGCGTCTCTTCGAGTGCCCGACCGAGGCGTTGCTCGCGTGATTCGCCTATCGATTCCGCGGCGTCGCCGAGCCGTTGCTCGAGATCGTCGATGTCGGCCTGAATGGATTCCTCGAAGTTGCGAGCGTACTCCCGACTGCGTTGCTGCACGACACCCTCGGAATACCGGATCTTGTCGCGTAGACGGCGGTCGCGGATCTCCCCGACGGCGTCGCGCAACCGACCGGCCGCCTCGTCCTGGTCTTGTTGCCGGGCGTCACGAGACAGCTCCTCTAGTTGCGACTCGAGGCCCTCTACCTCCGCCGCCATCTCCTCTTTGCGTTCGACGAGACGCCGTAGCTGCTCGCGTTGCTTGTCTGAGTCCTCAGACAACTGGTCCAAGTCGTGACGAATGTCACGCTCTTGTTGTGCGAGACGCTCGGCGCGTTGACGAGCATCTTCGACGTCGCGCTGCAGACCGGCGGACCGGCTCTGCTCTAGTCGGCGCCGGGCCTCGCGCAGCCGATCCAGAGCCCGGTTACCGGTCGCATTGCCTGCCTGACCCTGCGAGGCGGACCTGCGCATTGCGTTCGCCGCCTCTTCCAAGCGGCGGGATATCTCCGCCAGATCCTCGCGCGACCGTTCCCGTGACAGGCGTTCGAGCCCCGCTGTCCTTGGCTGGTCCCACCCGATGGCGTGCCACGTTGGGCCTGCGCGCGCCCCCGCTCGTTCTCCTGCTGCTGGCGGCGAGCCAGTTCCCGGAGTTTCTCGAGCATTTCGTCGATCTGTTGATCCGTCTCGCGCCGCTCACCGCGCTCGACCTGCTCGTACTGATTCCGCATTCGGTCCAGCTCGAGTTCGAACAACTCGGCAAGCTCATCACTGACGTTCCCCTGCCCGCCACCGCCCTGGTTAGGCTGACCCTGTGCGAGCTGTCGCTCGCGGAAAACCGACTCGGCCCGCTGGAGGTGTTGCAACGCCTGTTGTTCCGGCGGCAGTGCCTCGCGCGGCACCCGTTCGCCGAGTCGCTCCTCCGCCTCTGTCATGCCCTCCGCGGCCAACGGCAGTTCTTCGGCAATGGCGGCCATGCTGGAGTCCATCTGCGCAACGCCTCGCGAGCGCAGGCGACGCACCAGCGTCTCGACGTCTTCCCGCAGACGGCCCTGTGCCAGCGCGAGCGTGGCGAGGTTGTTCCGGAAGTCCTCGTCGGTATACGACGCGCTGTCGCGCACGAGATTGAATGTGCCGGCTACGACCTGTCGCTGCCGTTGGGACAACTCGCCTACCTGGTCTCCCTCGCCACCCTGTCCACCCTGTTCCGCCTGCCGCCAGGTCTGATCGAACGGGCGGATGGATGCGAAATAGATATCGGTGACGCTTGGGGCAGCGGCACGCCGCGCGTCGGTGGCGCGGGCGTAATATGTGATCACGTCACCGGGTTCGAGGTCCAGCTCCTCGAGGTAGATGGTGTGCGCGGCGGTCACCTGCTTTCGGTTCCCGCGACCGCTGTACAGCGGGACCGTGTCCTCGGGCCCGCCGTTCACCGATACGATCAGCTCCAGACCGCGCACCCCGTAGTCGTCTTCCGCGCGTGCCTCGAGGAACAACTCGTCGATAGACGAGACAGTGACATCCCGTCCCGGTTTGGTGAGTAGCGCGCCATCGGGCGCTGAGAGCAGCACGCGGTACGATCCGTTGTCGAGCACGACCAGCTCGCCGGCCAGCGATCCGTCGGCGGTGACCTCGAGTGGTATCGTGTCCCGATCGACAACCAGCGCCCCTGCCGCGACTGGCAGCGTGGGTGTTATCTCCAGCTGCACGCGCGTGCCGACGAGCGCGGCGATGTCGCCGCCGTCCTCCTCGCGCAGGATACTGAGCCCGGTGTACCGCGGGAAGTGGTACTCGAGCGCGATCTGCTCGACATAGGGCAGATCGGCGACGTCAATGCGGAATACGGGTGTCCGCACACCTCCCGCCTCAACGAAATACTCGGTCGTGTCGGAGATGTCGAACAGGATCGCGAGATAGTCGCCCGTCTCGTCATTGACCGTCATGGGCCACCGTTCCCACTCGGTGCCCGCCATCGGTCGCATCACGAGTTCGACGTCGTCGGCGTCGAAGTTGATGAGCCGGGCGGTCACACGAAGGTCCGCCCCGCGCGCCACGAGCGAATCCCCCGGAGTCACAGTTATGGAGTACGGATTATCGGTCGCGGTGGACGCCCACGGGGACAGCAGAAACCGACCGCTGTGTTGAATGAACGCCGGGTTCAGCAGAAGGACGAGTACCCCCGTGGTCATGGCACCCGCAAGCCATCCGCCTGACTTCACTAGGCCGGCGTGTTCTATCCGTCGCCCATCGTCGATTGCGTGGCACCGT
>JAZDCY010000048.1:0-15310 GCA_036679645.1 Gemmatimonadota bacterium
CGAGCGGTTCGATCATCTCCTGACGCCGGCCATGGCGGTCCCGCCGTTTCCGGTCGAGCAGAACTATCCCGAGACCGTCGCCGGGAAGGAGATGGAGACGTACGTGGACTGGATCGCACCCACCTTCACGCTCAGTCTGGCCGGGACGCCCGTCGCGTCGGTGCCATGCGGCTTGGACTCGGAGAGATCGCCGGTCGGGTTGCAGGTCGTGGGTGGGCCGCAGGGTGAGGAGGCGGTGCTGGCGCTAGCCAAGACCATTCAGGATGCTTACCCCATTGGCGGGCCGCCGCTCGAACGGGTCGTGACCTAGCCCTGCTCTCCTGATGGGACTTCTCGCGGTGGGCGCGCTGGCCTCGAACCCGCGTCGACCCTACATTTTGGCCAGCCCGTTGTCTGGAGGTCGCAGTTCGTGGACCAACTCGCGCGCCTGAAAGCCGCCCTCGCCGACCGCTACGCCGTTGATCGCGAGGTGGGAAGTGGCGGCATGGCGACGGTCTATCTCGCCGAAGATCTGAAACACCACCGTCAGGTTGCCCTGAAGGTCTTACGTCCCGATCTCGCCGCATCGCTCGGCGCCGACCGATTCTTGCGAGAGATCGAGATTGCCGCGCGCCTCCAGCACCCACACGTCTTGCCGCTGTACGACTCGGGGGAGGCAGACGGCTTTCTGTACTACGTGATGCCCTTCGTAAAGGGCGAGTCACTCCGGGACAAGCTGGCAAAGACCGGCGAGCTGCCCATTGCCGCGGCTGTCCGGATTCTCCGCGACGTGGTCGATGCGCTGGCGCACGCCCATCGAGAGGGCGTGGTCCACCGTGACATCAAGCCGGACAACGTCCTGCTGTCAGACAACCACGCGGTAGTGACCGACTTCGGTGTGGCGAAAGCGGTGAGTGAGGCCACGGGAAGGCAGGGGATCACGACGGCGGGTGTCGCTCTTGGGACGCCTTCCTACATGGCGCCCGAACAGGCGGCCGCAGAGCCCAACATCGATCATCGCGCCGACATCTACGCGGTCGGTGCGATGGCGTTCGAGATCCTCTCTGGGGCGCCACCGTTTGCCGGACTAAGCGCCCAGGCGGTGCTGTCGGCCCACATCACGCAGACGCCGGAGATGATTACGGCGCGCCGACCGACAGTACCGGCTCCGCTCGCCGAGATTGTGATGCGCTGTCTCGAGAAGAAACCCGCGGATCGATGGCAGAGTGCGGAGGAAGTCCTCGCCCGATTGGAAGTGATCGCGACCCCCAGCGGTGGCACGCAGCCGGTGGCCCCAGTCCGGAGCCCGAGGCACAGAGTCCCCCTCGCCGTAGGCCTGTCGGTAGTCGCGGTACTCGCGGTTTTGGCCGCGGTCTTCCTGCGGTCGGGATCGGCGGCTCCCGAGATCGACCCGAACGTTGTTGCCGTCATGCCCTTCCGTATTTCGGGAGCGGACCCGCAGGTGTCGTACCTACGCGAGGGACTGGTTGATCTGTTTCATGCGCGGCTCGGTGGTGAAGGCGGGCCGCGGGCGCTCGTACCACAGACGGTCATCTCCGCGTGGCGTCGTGCCGGCGGGTCTGAAACCGATGATCTAGACGAGAGCAGGGCGCTCAGCGTGGCGGCGGCTCTCGGCGCGGGTCAACTCTTGCTCGGGTCGATCGTCGGATCGCCAAATGCATTGACCCTCAGTGTCTCGCTCATCGATGTTGGCGGTGAACGCGCGCCCACCCAGGTGGACGTTTCGGGACCGGTGGACAGCCTCGCGGCACTGGTGGACCACGTGACCGCCGAGTTGCTCGCGCTTCGGGCGGGCGAGACCAGCCGGCGGCTGTCCGATCTCACCACGCGATCGCTCCCGGCGCTGCGCGCGTATCTGGAGGGGCAGGCGCTGTATCGCGTCGGCCGATATGTCGATGCGACCCAGCAATTCGAGCGGGCACTAGATGAGGATTCTACGTTCGCGCTTGCGGGCCTGGCGCACAATCAGGCGTCGGCGTGGTACACGTCTGCACCGCGTGGGCTTCGACTTGCGTGGAGGTACCGCGACCGGCTGAATGGTCGCGACCGCACGCTGCTCGACGCGATCGCGCGCTTGCGCAACTACCCCGTGCCCGCATCGCGGCGTGACGTGCTCGACGCGATGGAACAGGTCGTCGCGCACGCCCCCGACGGTCCCGCGGAATGGTATCGTCTGGGCGATGTCCTGTTCCACTTTGGCAACTTGATCGGCGAAGAGCGCGCGTTCGAACGGGCGGCAACGGCATTGGAGCGGGCCATCGCGCTCGATTCGGGGTTCGCCGGACCGACCCAGCATCTGGTGGAGCTGGCTGCACGCCGGGGAGACGTGGAGGCGGCGCGGCGGTACGCCGCCATGTACTTCGCTTCCGACTCGGTCGGTGGCGTGGCGGATCACGTGCGCTGGCGGCTCGCGGTCGCCGAGAACGACACTGCCGCCCTGGCAGCGCTCCATGCCAGGTTCACCGATCTGTCGCCGGTGGTGCTGAGCTTCATCTGGAACATCAGCATGGCAGATGGCGTTGACGTGCGCACCGGCGAGCGGGCGGTCCAGATTCTCCTGGACCGGGCTTCAACGAGCGTGGACCGCCTCGCCGGACTGCTATTGCGGTCGATTACCGCGCTCAACGGCGGGCGACCGCGCGAAGCAGCGAGCCTCGACAACGCGCTGCTCGACGCCGGCGCTCGTCCCAACGGGATCTCCCGCGGGCACATCATGGATGCGATGTTCTGGGACGGCGACTCGACGACGGCTGCCGCGGCGGTGCTGGGGGTCCAGGCTCGAGCACTGACGTTGATGGGTGCGAGTGAGATCCCGAACACCGACGCCATCCTCGACGTCTGCGTCTCCGAGTTGTGGCGGCTCGCGATCGGAGAAGGGTCCACCACTGCATCGGCCATACAGTGGTTGCGCCGCGGAATCGAGGCGGGCGACTCCGCTACCGTCGCGAGCCACGATGCGCTGATGTGCGCGTCGCTGCTCAATGCGGTGCTAGCGGATCTCGAAGACCGGCCCGACGCGCGTGAGGCTCTCGAGCAAGTGGATTCGCTTTCCCGGGAGGGACTCACGATCGCGGTGGACCTGCTGGTGCATCGTTTCGTAACCGCCCGACTGTGGGAGCGACGCGGTGAACCAGCGAGAGCGCTGGCCGCACTCAGACGGCGGTGCTACTTCTGTGGGCCGGGTGGTAGTGCATTCCTTTCCAGCTCGTTGCGCGAAGAGGGGCGTATCGCAGCAATGACCGGCGACACGCTCGGCGCGATTGAGGCGTACCGCCATTATCTCGCCTTGCGTCCCAACCCCGAGCCGGAACTCCAGGAACAGAAGGACCGCATTACCCAGGCGCTCGCGGCACTCTTGGGGGAGAGGTAGGCGCGGCCGGGCAAGATGGGTGTAGCGACTTCCGGCACCACGCGTACCCCATAGGCCGGCCCCGGCTTGAAGGACTCGATACGGGACCGTAGACTACTACGCCTCACCAGTGCCTCCGGAGGTTCCACATGTCAACCGTTCGCTCCGTGCTTGCCATCATGGCGTTCACGGCCGTTACCGTGGGTGTGCGCCCCCCACCGGCCACCGCGCAGGATGTTCGCTATACCACGGTTTCGAAGGTCGAGCTCGGCGGGAGCCTCGGCAGGGTTCTCAGGCTCGTATCGGGGTTTGGCGACCCAATGCGAGAGACCGTGTCGATCACGCGCACGCGGATGCTCACCGAGACAGATGCCAACGCGACTATCATGAACGCCGACGACGGCACGATCACGTTTGTCGACCATGAAGGACAGAGCTACTGGACGATGAACCTCGCCGAGATGCTCCAGGGGATGTCGGGTGCAATGGCGGGGGCGGTGGCAGAGGCGGACGTTGAGCCGCCGGCGGAGGAGGATGCTCGGGACCAGCCGGCTTCCGGGGATTCGGTACACTACGAGGTGCACGTCTCCACCGATCGCACGGGCCGTAGGGAACGCGTCGCGGGCTACGAGGCCGAGCAGGTGTTTCTCACGGTCCAGATCGAGGGCGAGGCCTACGCCGAGGAAGGTGACAGTACCGTCAAGGGCTCCGTCTTTGTGCTCTCAGAGTTGTGGCTCAGTGAGGACTTCCCGGGACACGAGGCAGAGCAAGCGTTTCATCGGGCGTGGGCTGAGAAGGTGGCTGCGGGGTTCGCGTTCGACACAGCGGACGCGCGGGACATGGATGCGGTGTACGCGCACGACCCGCGGCTACGCGAAGCGCTGGAGGGGATGGAGGAGCAGATGGAGGAGTTGCGAGGCTCGCCGCTCAGGTCCGTTTCCCATTTCGTGACTGTGCCGGACGGGGTGGAGTTCGACAGGGAGGCGGTGCTACGGGACGCCGACAAGAGCCTCGGTGATGACGTTGTCGGGGCCGCGGCGCGTGGTGTCGTTGGCGGCGCGCGGCGGCGCTTGGGCGGGATGCTCCGCCGCGGTAACCGGAACCGCGAACCGCAACCGCAGCAGGCCGTCATCATGCGGATCACTACGGAGATCGAGAACCCCGAGCTGGGGCCGCTCGCACCCGAGCTCTTCGTGCCGCCGGCGGACTACACGATGCGCGAATCGCCTATGCCGGTCAGGCCCGGGTCTACCCCGGGCTGACGCCCGGGGTTGGGGGAGCGTGATACCTACGAGCTTGTAACCCTGTCGCGGGGTTAGAAGAGCGTCGCGACGTAGGGCTTTGTGATTTTCCCCATCGCGTTGCGCGGCAAGGAGTCGACGGTCTTCAACGCGCGCGGGATCTTGTAGGGTGCGAGGTACTCCTTCGCCCACTCCTTGAGCTGTGCGAGCGTGAGATCGGTGTCTGCGCACAACTCGACGGCTGCACATACGCGCTCGCCCCACTCTTCATCCTCCACACCAACCACCGCGCACTCAGCAATGCTAGGGTGCATCTGGAGCACCGCTTCGATCTCTAGCGCGGACACCTTGTAGCCACCCGTCTTGATGATGTCGATGTTCTGCCGGCCCAAAATACGGTAGCGGCCGTTCTCACGCACCGCGATGTCACCGGTGACGAACCATCCATTGTGGAATGCGGCCGTCGTTTCGTCGGGACGACGCCAGTACTCGCGAAACACGCCGGGTCCGCGAACCTCCACTGTACCCGGCTCTCCATCCGGCACCTCCCCGCCGTCGCCGGCGTCCTGAACGAGTCGTACGTCCACGCCGGGAAGCGGCGCTCCAACGGTGCCGGGCATACGCTCGCCGTCTACCGGATTCGAGCAGATCATTCCCGTCTCGGTCATGCCGTACCGCTCGAGCAGGACGTGACCGGTGATCTCCCGCCAGCGTTCCAGGGTCGGGATGGGAAGTGCCGCGGAGCCGGAGACCATGAGGCGTATCTTCGTACAGCCCGCGGACATCGTCTCTCGATCGCTTGGCGCTGCGTCATCCCATGCGGCGATCAGTCGCCGATAGATCAGCGGAACCGCCATGAACAACGTGAGGTCGCCGGTCGCCAAACGAGTCCACACGGTCTGTGCGTCGAACGCGGGGAGCATCTCACAGTGCGCGCCCGCCCATAGCGCGCACGTTAGCACGTTGATGATCCCGTGTACGTGATGGAGCGGCAGCGCCAGAAGGATCGAATCGTCCTCGCACCACCGCCACGCCTCGATGAGAGAGGTTACCTGCGCCGTGATGTTCGCGTGCGTCGTGACGACGCCCTTCGGTCTTGCGGTCGTGCCGCTCGTGTAGACCATCAGCGCCCCGTGGTCCCACGCGACCGACGGCAGCATTGACGCCGGCGGAGTACGGGCCAGGCGTTCCGTCGTCAGGAAGTCGATCCCCCTTTCTTCGGCCAACCGACGGAGGCGGCTCTCGAACTCGGGGTGGGCCACGACTATGGTCGGTTCGGCGTCATCGAGTACGAACGCCAACTCAGCCGCCGGATGCGTCACGCAGAGCGGTACGGCGATGCCGCCGGCGCGCCAGATTCCCCACTGCGTCCCTACATATGTGAAGTCGGACGGACAGAGGAACGCCACGCGTGCCTCATCGAGGTCGGATCGGTCACCGAGAAGAGCCGCCGCACATTGGGCCGACGCGCTCAGTAACTCCGCATACGTGTAGGTCGCGCCATCGGCCGAGACGGCGATCCGGTCGACGTGGGATCGTGCCCGCTCGATGAGCGGGAGGTCGGTGTGTGAGGAGTTCATGACGTCCGCAAAGATAAGGCGTCCCAGGCGCCGACGCTCCCTCGCTGGTCCGAGAGCGGACGGCCGTCTAGATTGGTCGGACCTCTATGCGAGAGCGGCACACATGAACACCAGGTTTGATGCACGACGGCACATCGGCGGAGCACTCGTAGTCGGGGCGACCGCCCTCGGCGTGGCACAACTCGATGCGCAAACGCTCGAATGCGCAGCGGGTGAAGCGGTCGACACGGCGACCGTGACCCTTGGCGAGCATGTGATCCGGGTCTGCTACCTCGGGCGCACGGCGGGCAGCGATCCGGTCTTTGGACATTCTCTAGAATACGCTGACAGCTGGACCGTCCAATACGACACGCTCTGGAACATGGGCATCGTGTTCGAGACGCCGCTCGATGTGGAGCTTGCGGGCATTCACGTGGAGCCCGGTATCTACGGGCTCTATGCCATTCCCAGTTCCTACGAATGGGTGATCATCGTGCGCCCCGGTGCGGATGCGTTGGAAGGGACGGGGGCGGTCTACGACGACGCGGCGCGAGATGTGGAGGTCGGGCGCGCGCTGGTTCGCAGCACGTCGCTCCGGGATCGCGCCGGGCGTATGGTGGTGCGCGGCGAAGCTTCGGGCGCGTCTTCGGCGGATCTGGTGATCGAGTGGGATCGTACGCAGGTGCGTGTCCCGTTCCGATTGACGGAAAGCCTCGGAGATATCGAGTGCGCGTTGCGTGGTGCACCAACTCGTCTGGCGCAGCGGTCGAGCCCGCCCGACTCGGTCGACTTCCAGCTTGGCGGCGAAACTGCTCGCGTGTGTTACGGTCGGCCGTCCGCACGCGAGCGCCGGATCGTGGGCGGGGTCGTGCCCTACGACGACATGTGGCGCACTGGTGCGAATGAGCCGACCGTTCTCCACTTGCCTGTGGCCGCTGAAGTTGCCGGCATCACGCTGGCGCCGGGCGACTACACGATCAACCTGATTCCCGGCCCGCGCGATTGGGTGGTTATCATCGGCACGGCGACGAACCGTTGGGGGCGCGTCACTCCGACCGAGCGTGGCGGCCGCAGCCAGTACACAGATGCGGTGCGCGCGCGGGAGGTGGGGCGGGCGATGGTGACGAGCGACGAGGCGGGGTCGCATGTGGAGCAGTTTACGATCACGGCGGATCCGGTTAGCGGCGGTGCCGATCTCGTTCTGGTGTGGGAGCGGATGCGGGTCATGATTCCGGTTCGATTGGAGATTAGAGATTAGAGATTAGAGATTAGAGATTGGAGATTGGAGATTGGAGATTGGAGATTGGAGATTGGAGATTGGAGATTGGAGATTGGAGATTGGAGATTGGAGATTGGAGATTGGAGATTGGAGATTGGAGATTGGATGGAGATTGAGAATCTGTCTGCCGGATTGCGCCGCCGGCCGAGTGCAAGCCTCCGGGGATCACGGGTGGTTTTGGCCATCGGATGAGGTGAAACGGTTAGAGGTCAGAGAATAGAAGAGCAATATTGGCGATTGTGAGGGTACAATCTCCGCGCACTCGGTTGACGCCCCAGGCGCTTCAGAATCGTCTCGTAGAATTCGGCGTGGCCGTCTGCCGGGAGGTGCGTCGCCTGCCCAAGGATGTGGTCGGAGAAAACGTCGGGCGGCAACTCGTCCGGTCGACGACGTCTCCTGCGGCCAACTATGCGGAGGCATGCGGTTCGCAGTCGCGACGTGATTTCGTGCACAAGCTGCACATCTGCCTCAAGGAGCTTCGGGAAACGATGGTCTGGTTACAATTTGTAGAGCGCCTCTCGCGCCATCCATCGGAGACTGGGCAACTGATTCGAGAGTGTGACGAACTGATAGCGATCTTCGTGAAAAGCGTGAATACAACAAAGAAACGGAGGGATTAGAGATTGTAGACTGAACCAAATCTCCAATCTCCAATCTCCAATCTCTAATCGTCACGGCGACGTCGTCCGCTCTGGCTCGTCTATCAGCCAATGACTAAACCAACTCCGAATCCGCTCCAGCCGATCCACCAACAGCCATGGCTCACCACGCCGCGACAGCCCGTGTGACGAGCGCGGGTAACGCACGAACTCGACCGGTATATGCCGGCGCTGCAGCGCCATGAACCAATCCTCGCCGTTCGGCATGGGCGTACGGAAGTCGTTTTCGCTGTGAATGATCAACGTTGGCGCGGTGACGTTCTCGACATACGAGATGGGTGACAGTCGGCGGTACACCTCGCGCTTTTCCCAGGGCGGGCCGTAGAACGCGTGCTCCATGAGTCCGGTCGCGTCTGATGTGGCGTACATTATCTCCCAGCTCGTGATCGAGCGACTCGTCACGGCGGCCGCAAACCGGTCGCTGGTCGCGGTGAGCCAATTGGTCATGTACCCACCGTAGCTGCCGCCCGAGACGCCGACACGATCCGGATCGATGTCCGAGTACTTCTGCACCGCGGCTGTTACACCACCCAGGTAGTCCTCGCTATCCACCTCACCCCAGGCGCCGCGTGTGGCGAATTGGAAGTCGTGTCCGTAACCGGTGGAGCCGCGCGGGTTGGTGTAGAGCACGTAGAATCCCGCGGCAGACAAGACGTGGAATGTCTGAAAGAACGTGTTGCCGTACGCACCATACGGGCCGCCGTGGATCTTGAGGATCATCGGATACGTCCGGCCGGATTCCCAGCCGACCGGCTTGATGACCCACCCCTCCACCTCGGTGCCGTCTGCCACACGCCACGACAGCTGTTCGGGGGGCATTAGTGTGACCTCGCTGAGCCACTCGTCGTTGAACGACGTGAGGCGCACCTCGTTGGAGCCATCCGCGCGCGACACGAAGACCTCCGTCGGGTGTTGGACGTCGGTCGATGTGTATGCGAGATAGCGACCGTCGCTGGTGGTCGTGAGCGACCCAACGCGCCGGCCTCCGGTGGTGATCTGCCGCACCACGCCGTCCCGCGCCGACACCTCGAGCAGGCGCCGATCACCGCCGACTCCGGCCACGAACCGGAGCGCGCGGCCATTCTGCGTCCACTCGGGACTGCCGGGGATGAGATCCCAGTCGCCGGTCAGCATGCGCGGCTCGCCGTCAAAGGTGCCGTCTTCGTCAAGATCGACGACCATGATCTCGGGCTGGACGTCGCGGGCCAACGTTTGCACGAATGCGAGCTGCCGGCCGTCGGGTGAGATGTCCGCACCAGTCTCCGAACCTGGGTTGGTGGTCAACACGAGCGGGTCGCCGCCATCGAGGGCGACCGCGTACAGTTCCTGGGTGCTCTCGTCGTTCCACTCGTCGTCTTCGAGAGGATTCCCGCCAAAGATGATAGTGTTCCGGTCCGGGATCCAGTCGATGCCGCGCACGTTGAACGGCATGTCGGTGAGCTGACGCGGCTCACCTCCCGCGGCGGCGACGACGAACAGCTGTGACTTGTCGCGCGTCGCGGGATCCGGCAGCAACGTCTGCGTACCGTCCCGCTTGTACCGGCGTGACGTGATAACGCGACCGTCGAAACGCGATGGGTCGAGCGTGTGACTGATCGCATTTGGTGAAATCCAACCTTCGCGCTTGTTCGGCTCTCCGCTCCCGCCCTCTGTTTCTTCTTCATCGTCCTTCGGCGCCCGCGTGAAGGCGATCCACTCCCCATCCGGCGACCACGTGGGCGACGCGTCCACGCCCTCGATGTGATACGCCTCGCCACCCGGCGCCGTGACACGCATGAACCAGACGCTATTCGTGTCGTCGCCGCGCCGAGACGTAAAGGAGAGAACGGTCCCGTCCGGTGACCAGTGCGGGTTGGTGGACCCTTCAGTGGGGTCGGTAAAGCGGAAGGACTCGCCCTCGGGCCGGCCGTCGTGTAGTCGCTGGAGCCAGATCTCGCGGTGCCGCTTGTTGTCTGCTTCGTTGATCGTGGTGACGACGAACGCTACGAGGCCGCCGGTGGGCGAAATCTCGGTATTGCCCACGAAGGTCATGCCGTAGTAGTCCGTCGGGAGGAGACCGCGGATTTGGGCGTGGGCGGTCGTGGCTGAGAGGAGCAAGAGGGACAGAGCGAACAGGGTGGGGCGCATCGGTGAGCCTCCGAGAACTGGATTGTAGTACGGTAAAGATGCGTCACAGGACAAGACTCCGCGAGAGATGGACAGCTAGTGATTGCAAACTAGTGATCGTCGATTTGGGAGACATGTAGACCAATCACCAATCATCTGGTGTCGCTACAGGGCCACGGATAGCTTCTCCCGATGCAACGCGGAGAGATGGTTCGCACCGAACTGATCGCCGGCGCCACGACCTTCCTGGCAATGGCCTACATCATCTTCGTCCAATCCGCCGTGCTCTCCGGGGCCATGCTCGGCACGGACACCGGGATGGACTTCGGCGCGGTCACGACCGCCGCCTGTCTCTCCGCCGCACTCGCCACCATCATCATGGGCCTCTACGCCAATTACTCGGCTGCGTTGGCGCCCGGGTGTCGTATCCGGTTGTCAATCGTTGTCGGGGAAAGGCAAGGAATTGAAGCCGTCGATGTGGGTGCTGGCGGGTCTGGTGCTGGTGTACTTCATCTTTGTGCGGTCAGGGATCTAGAGACGGCTACTGTGAGGGGTTGCCGCGATAGGCATCAGGCGCGACCGGGGTCCGCTTTTGCATACCTATCACTGAGCGTCTGAGCAAGTGAGCGTCTGAGCAGTTGGACGTGGAAGGTCCCGGACCCCATTCTGATGTGCAACTTTCTCATGGCGGCTCTCATGCGTGCTCTCACTGTATTCGTTGCGGTGTTGCTCCTCACAGCCGGCGCCGCGTTCGGTCAGGCTGCGAATCGTCCGGCCAATCGGATGGCTGCTGCGGTTGCGTGGGATGCCGGCCGTGATCGGCTCGTACTGTTTGGCGGCACGGTACCATCCGCCGACGAACCGCTCGGCGATACGTGGGAGTGGGACGGCACACAGTGGTACCTCATGTCCCCACCGGAGTCGCCGCAGGCGAGGATGAATGGTGGGTTGGTTTACGATGCCGCGCACGAACGCGTTCTCCTGCACGGCGGATTCACACCGCAGGGCGCGCTCGACGATACGTGGACCTGGGACGGCGAGCGATGGACGCGCATGACGGCAGACGGGCCCGGGGTGCGCGCGTTTCATGCCATGACGTATGACCCCCAGTCGGAACGTGTGCTGCTCTTTGGTGGTATCGGGGGAGACGATGGCAAAGTCCTGAACGACGTGTGGGCGTGGGACGGGTCGCGGTGGGACCGGCTCGAGGAAGGAACGACGATCGAAGGACCCGGACCATACGCGATCACGCGCATGCGCGCGTATCGCGCCGCGATGAGGAGCGACCTGCGGAATCTAGCGACAGCCCAGGAGTCATACTTCGCCGACAACGTGACGTATGCGGCATCTCTCGATGCACTTGGTGACTACTTCACGACATCCGGTGGCGTGACCATCCGCATCCTTGCCGCATCGGCAAGAGGCTGGGCCGGAGTAGCGGTGCACGAGCAAGTGCCGGATGGCAAGTGCGGCATTTACATAGGCGACGCGACCCCGCCGTTTCCGGAGGTGAGAAACGAGGGCGAGGTGAGATGTACGGGTCTCCCTGGCTGATGTAGGGCGGCTCACGAGGCAAGGTGAGTGATTGCGTAGCCCACCTGGTTCCATGTGCCCCGGGCCTACGTCCCGCGGTTGGGGGAGCGGGATGACCCTCACCCCGCCCAATAACGTTTGCTTCGACCGATGTCCTGTCGCTATCCGTCTGAGCACCTGAGCACCTGAGCACCTGAGCACCTGAGCACCTGAGCACCTGAGCACCTGAGCACCTGAGCACCTGAGCACCTGAGCACCTGAGCACCTATTCGATCGCCAGCAACTCCACTTCGAAGATTAGCGTGGCGTTCGGGCCAATGTCCGGCGGTGATCCATTGGGTCCGTACGCCAGGTTGCCGGGGATGTAGAATTTGTACTTGCTCCCGACGGCCATGAGTTGCAGGCCTTCGGTCCAACCCGCGATCACGCGGTTGAGCGCAAAGGTGACACCGTCGTTCGCGTCGAACTCCGTGCCGTCGATCAGGGTGCCGCGGTATTGAACGCGCACGCGGTCAGTCACCGCGGGACGCGGCCCGTTTCCTTCCGTAAGAACCTCGTACTGTAACCCGCTCGCCGTCGTCGTCACTTCGCCACGCATGCTGTTCTCCTCTAGAAATGCGCGTCCGGCCGCTTCGCTCTGGCCGCCTTGTGCCTGTTGGCGGGCGGCGCGAGCCTGACCGGCCTGAATGGCCAGACGCTGCGTAAGTCCCCTCATCTCGAACTCGGTGAGCACGGCGTTATCGGCGAGAGCCTCTTCCAGGCCCGCGACCATGTTGGGGACGGAGACCTCGATCTCCTCGTGCTGCAGGTTCGCAGCCATCGCCATACCCAGCGCGTAACTGGCGGAGTCGTTAAAGGTCTCGAGGTTGGCGCTTGCGCCGCCACCGCAACCGGCGAGACCAGCGGCAACCGTCACGAGGGCCAGGCCCCGAAGTGCGTGCTTCATGTTCCTCCCAAGAGTCGTGAATGCCGAAAAACAGTCCGGGGAAGATAATGGGTGTCAGGCGGAAGGGCCCACCCCACTCCTTGCCATCTGCATCCACCGGCAACAGAATCAGCTCTCTCCGGTCGTGCATTGGGCGGTCGTTAGGGACCTCTCGACACGCCCGCTGGTATGTTGTCGATGACCGGGTGCCGCTGGGAGTGTGCATGAAGCATTGGCAGGAAACACGCGATATCCTGTACCGCGCAGCGGCAAGCGTTGCGGCGGGGCGAGCGGTTGCGCTGGCGACCGTAGTGCGCATCGCGGGATCGGCCTACAGGCGGCCCGGCGCCAAGCTCCTGATCGAACCGTCCGGGAACACGCTTGGTGGGGTGAGCGGCGGTTGCCTCGAGGCCGATGTCCGCGAGATCGGACGTGGCGTCGCGGCTGGTGGCGCGCCGGTGCTGCGGCGGTACGAGACGGGCGCCGACGAGAATACCGTGTGGGGGCTGGGGATGGGGTGCGACGGCACCGTCGATGTGTTCGTGCAGGCCATCACCGCGACATCGACCGACTTATGGAACGAGGTCAGAAGGCTGCTCGACGGCGGTGAGCCGTTCGCCATTTCGACCGTGCTTTCCGGTGACGCCGCCGGCCGGTCTATCATAACGCTCGATGGCAAGGCGGTCGCCGGCACGACCGGCGACGGCCTGCTCGATGTGGAGATCGTCCGGTGTGCGGGGGCTCAGGTAGCGGCGCGCAGGTCGCACATCGAAGACATCGAGACGGCCACCGTATTCACCGACGTGCTCATCCCTCCACCGTGGCTCGTTGTCTGTGGCGCGGGTGACGACGCGATTCCGCTCGTACGACTCGCGAGCAGTACCGGACTCCGAGTCGCCGTGGCAGATCACCGATCCGCCTATCTCGACGCCAAGCGATTCCCCGAGGCGTCCATGCTCGTCGAGGCGCGGGCCGAGCACGGGTTGGGGGAACTCCCGGTTGGAAGTGACTGCTTTGGTGTCGTCATGACGCACTCGGCAGATCAAGACCGGGAGTGGGTGCGGCATCTGCTCGACTCACCGGTGCCATACATCGGGGTGCTCGGGCCGCGCACGCGCGTCGAAAAGATGCTGGATGAACTCGGCGTCGCGGGCCAGAAGCGCGTGTTCGGACCGATCGGCGTGGATATCGGGGCCGACGGACCCGAGCAGATTGCGGTGAGTATCCTGGCCGAGATCCTAGGCGTTCGTAGCGGTCGACAGCCGTCCCACCTCCGAGAGCGGAAAGTTGCCATCCACGCGGTCTGACGCTCCCGTCAGCGGTATCGTACTCGCCGCCGGCGATTCGTCCCGCATGGGTCGCAACAAGCTGCTGTTGCAGGTTGGCGGTGAGCCGGTCGTGCGTCGCACGGTGCGACACGCAATCGAGGCTGGACTGTCACCGGTCGTAGTGGTGCTTGGTTTTGAAGCAGACAAGGTGCAAGGAGCGCTCGAGGGTCTCTCGTACGCTCCCGCCCGCAACGCAGCGTTCGACAAAGGAATCAACGGTTCGGTTCAACTCGGGATCGCACATGTACCGGCCCAGGCTCCCGCCGCGATCGTCGTGCTCGCTGACATGCCGCTCGTGACGGGTGACATGATCGCCGCCGTGGTGGAGCGATACCGCGAGACCGGCGCGCCGCTGGTGATCTCCGAGTACGATGGTGTGCGCGCGCCACCAACCCTCTACGACCGGTCGCTCTTTGCCGAGTTCACAGACGCAGAGGGAGAAGGCTGCGGCAAACGCGTCGTGAAACGCCATCGCGAGGAGGCCGCCGCGGTCAAGTGGCCCGGGACCGCGCTCGCCGATCTCGACGTCCCTCAGGATTATGAGCGCGTGAAGGCGCTGGTTGCGGAACCCGTCTGATGCGCGCCGATCTGCTGCACCTCGCTGCCGATCTCTCACGCCGTGGGGAGCCTTTCGTGCTGGCGACGGTGGTGCGTCGCGAGCCTCCGAGCTCGGCTCGTACGGGAGACGCGGCGCTGATCACGCAAGGTGGGGCCTTCCACGGATGGCTCGGCGGTAGCTGCACACAGCCCACGGTCATACGCGAAGCGCAGCGGGCTCTCCATGATGGTGCGCCGCGGTTGATCGCCCTGCATCCCGATCCATCGACCGAGACCCGTCCGGGCGTCACCGCGTTGCCGATGACGTGCCATAGCGGAGGGAGTGTGGACGTGTACATCGAACCCGTTCTGCCGGCGGTACGGCTACTCGTCTTCGGCGTCGCTCCCGCCTCCCAGGCGATGGTCCGAATTGCCAAGGTCCTCGGCTATTCGGTTGAGGCGATCGATCCGGACGCGGACGTCGCGACTTTCCCCGAAGCGGATCACATCGTGACCGATCCAACCTCTACGGATCTCGCGCACCGGGCCAAACGTGACCCGGCGCGCCTGTACGCGATTGTCGCAACGCTCGGCGTGGATGATGAGACGCCTTTACAACAGGCGCTCGCGCTGGCACCGGCGTACGTGGGGCTGATTGCGAGTCGCAAGCGTTTCGCCGAACTCCGCGAGCTGCTCGTGGCACGGGGCGTATCCCCCAATGCCGTCGACTCGATCTCCTGTCCGGCCGGTCTCGACATCGGCGCCATTTCACCGGAAGAGATTGCGCTCAGCGT
>JAZDCY010000049.1:0-14851 GCA_036679645.1 Gemmatimonadota bacterium
TCACCGGTTTGCTCGTATTCACGCCGGCCGGTCTCGTAGTAGGCGTTGTAGATTTGGGGCGCGCGCGCGAGAAAACGGTGGGGCTCTCCCTCGGCCAGGAAGCTCCTGTGAGGACCGCCCAGGTTCTTTTCCGCCGATACTTCGCCGAGTCGCTCGAAGAACTCCGTGCGACCTTCCCCCAGTTCGCTCACGATGGCATCGTCCAACCGCTTGCCCAGCTCGAACGGGTACCACCCGACACCGACCAGAGCATCGAGGATATTGCGATCTTCTTCGGTGAGTGCGGCACGGACACGTTCGGACGCCTCGGCACCGCCGTGTTCCTCTACGAATGCCAGGCGCGACTTGAGCACGCTGCCCTTGACCTGTTGCACGGCGCGACTCCCTGTGGAATCTGTGTGCCAACTTTGCAGGAATCAACGGAACGGGCAAGGATGGGTATGATAGGGGCGATGAGAGACGATGCGGAGTCGCGCGACCAAACCCCGGGCGTGAGCCCGTGGTTAAGGGCGATCCTAGGGGTGGCCCTCGTTATCGGCGTCTGGCATCCGCTCGTGGGTCAGGAGCGGCCCCTCCCCGCCGATTCGGCAACCCCCGTCGAGCCGATCGTGGTCACGGTCACGCGAGTTGCCGAGACCGCGTCGCGCGTTCCATATGGTCTGTCGGTGCTTGGATTGCGTGACTTGGTCCGCGCTTCGTCTGGAACGTCATTGGCTGGGGCGTTGGCCCTGGTGCCCGGTGTCACCGCACAGAACCGATTCAACCCGGCGCAGGACGAGCGCATCTCGATCAGAGGGTTCGGTGCGCGAGCGGCGTTCGGCATTCGCGGCGTGCGGATTCTTCTCGATGGCATTCCGCAGACGCTGCCCGACGGCCAGGGACAGCTCACCAACATCGACCTGCGCCGGATAAGCCGGATCGAAGTTCTCCGCGGTGTGTCGTCGAGTCTCTACGGCAACGCGAGTGACCCGCTTGCGCGGGCGGATCTCGAGCCGGAGGCTCGCGTTTTCTATGGGACGGACGACCTCTTCGTCACCGATGCCGGACTCACAGTTCCGCTCGAGAGCGGCTGGCTGGCCGTTCGGGGTTCGCGGACCAGAGGTGACGGGTTCCGGACACAGAGTCGGTTCGAGACGTGGCGCGGCAGTGTGCGGGCCTCGCTGCACGTGGGTGCGCGCACTCAGGTGCTCGCGGCCGTTCATCTGTCGGACACACCCCGCGCCGAGGATCCCGGCGGGTTGAATGCGGACGAGTTGGCGGCCGACCCGGCACAGGCGCATCCGGGTCATGTCAGCGTGGACGCACACAAGGACGTGTCTCAGGGCCAGGTAGGCATCACGGTGCGTCACGCAATGCGGGGTGGTGGTCGCGTCAACGCAACGATCTTTGGTCTCCGGCGCGATCTGTTCAACCAGTTGACGTTTGCCAGGATCGATCTCGAGCGATGGGCCTACGGTGCACGCGCCGTCGCCTCGTTCCCACTTCCGGTGGACGTCCCTGCCGAGGTGAGCGTTGGGGCCGATGTCCAGTGGCAGCGCGACGATCGGCGGAACACGGAGCCTGACGGGAGCGCGGTGACGCGAGATCAGCTCGAGACGGTGCGGGAGTTCGGTCCGTTCGTCCAGTTCCGTCTTCAGCCGGTCTCACGCGTCGCACTCACCTTAGGGGGGCGGTTCGACGATGTGCAGTTCCAGGCTGCCGACCGACTCATAGCTGACGGAGATCAGTCGGGTGTCCGGTCGATGTCGGCCCTGTCGGGGACGGCCGGTCTGGCGGTCGAAGCCCATCCGGCACTCACCGCCTACGCCAGCGTCGGAAACGGATTCGAGGCTCCCACCACGACGGAACTGGCCAACCAGGCGGACGGGAGCGATGGGTTCAACAGGGATCTCGACCCGCAGCGAGCGACCCAGTTCGAAGTGGGCATCCGGGGCAAGCGCGGGCCGGTGAGCTATGACGTGGCGGTCTTTCAGGCCAACGTGACCGGCGCGCTGATCCCGTTTGAGGTTCCGTCGGTTCCAGACCGCACCTTCTTTCGCAACGCCGGCAAGACGCGTCACCGGGGCATCGAGGTCAGTGCCCGAGCCCAACCTGTCAGCGCCGTATGGCTCACGGCCGCGTACACGTTCATGGATCTGGAATTCATCGACTTCGTAACCGAGAGCGGCGCGCTGGACGGCAACACGATCCCGGGCGTACCGCGACATTTCTTCTCCGGCGCGTTGCGCGTTCAGCGAGGCCCAGTTCGGTTGCAGGCCGACGTCCGCGTGTCATCATTGGTCTTCGTGAATGACGCGAACGCGACGAAGACCGACGGGTGGTTTGTCGCAGACGTTCGGGTGGACGCCGAGGTGACGGCGGGTGGTTTCCGGGTGGTGCCGTACGCCGGTGCCGAGAACCTGTTCGACGAACGCTACGTCGGGGCCGTTCGTGTCAATGCGGGTTTTGGGCGGTTCTACGAGCCCGCGGCGGGGAGGAGGGTCTTTGTGGGCGTAGAACTGGCGGGAGGTGACGGGCGATGATGGAGGCGATGATCGCCCCTATCACCGCCCTACTCTCCCCCCATTCAGCTGGTTCAGCATGCGCCCCGCCAGATCGGTCGCAACTGTGGCGAGTCGCAGACGCTCCGTCGCCACGCTGTCGGATAGTTGTTGCACTATCTGCGCGTAGCCCCCGTACGTGACGTAGTACAGCGAGAGAATGTTGTTCGACGGCCCGTCGACCCAGCCGCGGGGGCGATCGCGTGCGGCGCTCTCCGGATGGTACACGTCAAACAGCAGGCGCTCAGTCCGGTCCAGGTCCAGCCAACCAATTCCCGCGATGCGAAAGATGTTATCGCTCTCCTCGACGGGCTCCGGCTTCAGGCGTCGCACGAATCCCTCCGCCAGGAGGTGCGCGGTGAGGCCCAGCTGATCGGCCGTCCCGCCGGTCGTCCGCGCGAAGTAGACCGGGCGTTTGCCCAAGTTGTTCCGGATGAGTTCTAGAGTGATCAGGTCGGCACGGCTGTAGCGACCGGGCTCGAGCACTGCCTCTAGCGATCCCACGCGAAACACGCTGCGTTGCGCGACCGGCCAGACGAGCGGCAGGGCATTCACCTCAGAGCCGTCGAACTCGCGGTACGGCGGAGCGGCGTTCACGATATCGAACGGCTCTACCTCACGGCGGATCAGCTGGCGCAGGTGCCACTCGGTGTTCATGAGCGACTGGTTGAACACGAGCACGTCGCGTCGAACGTGCTCCACCTCCTGCGCGTACCACAGCGGGAAGAGATCATTGTCGCCGGCCGTGATGAGGATGGCGTATGGCTCGACCGATTGCAGCAAGTCGACCGCGAAGTCGCGCGCCAGCGTCTCGCCCGCCCGCGGCGCGGTAAGGGTGTTCCCGCCAAGTGGAATGAGGGCGACGAGCAGTACCGATGATGCCCCTATCCACGCCACTGGTGCGTCCAGCCTGGTTCGGAGCACGGTCTGCAGTTGCGCATACAGGGCACCCAGTCCCATAGCGACCCAGAGCCCCAGGAGTTGGAACGAGATGACGAAGAAGTAGTCTCGCTCGCGTACTTCCCGGTCGAGCGCTTCACCCGGCCGGTAGGAATAGCCGTACCGGAAGTTCAGGTAATAGATCAGAACGACGGTGACGGTCAGCATGAGGCCGATCATGGCGAGCGCGGCGCGGCGGTCACGCATCCACTGGACAACTACCCCATAGAGGGCAAGCATGCCAAAAAACGCCGCCACGATACGACCGGCCCGAACGCTCCAGTCATGCCCGAACTGCCACGAGAAGTACTGCAAATAATTGCCGAGCTGTGAAGGAAAATCGGCCATGCGGACGGAGAGCGGCGGCTTCTGGTATTGCTCGCGTGCCAGCACGCCGAGCAGCGCATCCCACGTCGTGGGCTCGCCCTCGTTGATGGCGGGGAACGCGGCGGCGCGCAGCGGTAGGAAAACGAAATTGAGTGAGATCCCGACGACGGCCGCACCGATCGCCGCATAGAGCAACGGGCGGGCAAACTCCTTAGGGTCCCGCCACGCGGCGTACGCCAGCGTGCCCACGATGGCAATCACGGACAGCGTTCGCCAGTCGGTTGGTCCGCTCACGATGGCGGTCCACTTACCCGTAATGGCGAGCCCGCCAAAGACGGCCAGCGCGATCACCCACGGTCGCGTCATGTCCCGCCAATCCGTGAGCGCCACGTACGTCAGCACGGCGGGCAACACCAGGACGCCCATCATGTGGTTCGTCGACGTCAGCACGAGCAGGTAGCCGATCAGCAGCAGGATCTTGTCCCGTGCCAACCCGCGCGGGAGGTCCGCCCAGCGCACGACCAACCAGAAGATGACCGCGATGAAGAACAGGCTCACCGTGTAGACCTTCGCGTTCACTACCGACTGGTTCCACACCGTGAACGTCGTGGCACCGACCAACACGCCTGCGAAGGCCGCCGCACAGCGCGGCCAGGCATCGGCAATCACCGGTCGCAAGAACCGGTGGGCCACCAAGAACAGGAATCCCGACGCCACGGCGCTGGTGAATGCCGCGAAGAGATTGATACGCAACGCGTAGTGCGTCGCGAGGGGTAGTTGGCCCCACACGTTGGCCATGAGCACGAACAACGGGCTGCCGGGTGGGTGGGGGATACCGAGCACCTTTGCCGCGGCGATGTACTCGGATGTGTCCCAGAACTGGGTCGTCGGCGCGATCGTGAACGCGTAGAGCGCGAAGATCGCGGTCGCGACGACGGCCGCAATGCCGTAAGGCGGCCGTTCGCCTACCTCGTTTGTCATCGGTTGCACGTCGTCGGTCATACGGGTCTCCGTCGGGGTCGGGCGCGCGCTCGCTGCCAGAATGCTAGTGTCGAAACTGGCGGCGTCCGGTCATGACCATGGCAACGTTCATCTCGTCGGCCGCGGCGATGACCTCCTCGTCCCGTTTAGACCCGCCGGGTTGTATGATCGCCCCGATACCAGCGTTGGCCGCTTCTTCCACTCCATCGGCAAAGGGGAAGAAAGCGTCCGAGGCAAGGACGGCCCCGTTGGGATCGTGACCCTCCTTGCGCGCCTTGTGCACGGCAAGGAACGACGCGTCTATGCGGCTCATCTGTCCCGCGCCGATACCTATTGCCGCTTCCTTCTTGGCGAGCAGAATGGCGTTCGACTTCACCGCCGCGATCGCCGCCCACGCAAACCGAAGATCCCGCCATTCGCCATCCGTCGGGACCTTTTTCGTCGCGACCCTCCATTGGCTCTCGTCATGCGTGAAGCGAAACCGATCCTGCGCCAGAAACCCGCCCCGTATGCGCTTGAAATCGAGTGAAGGCGTCTCCGGTGCGGGGGCGCGCGGCCACTCGATCACACGCAGGTTCTTTTTCTTCCGAAAGATCTCCAGTGCCTCGTCGTGAAAGCGCGGTGCCACGACGACCTCCACAAAGAGATCGCGCATTGTCTCCGCGGTCTCGGCGTCCACGACGGTGTTGTACGCTACCACCGACCCGAACGCCGAGGTCGGATCGGTTGCCAGTGCCCGGCGATAGGCATCTGCCGTGTTGGCCCCCAGCGCGATGCCGCATGGTGTCGTGTGCTTGATGATCGCGCATGCGGCCCGGTCGTCCCACGGCTCGACCGCGAGCAGCGCTCCCTCGATGTCGATGAGGTTGTTGAACGACAGCTCCTTGCCGTTCAGCTGAAACATGGCACGCACCCCGCGCGGCTCGTCCACGCCGTAGAGCGCGGCACGTTGCGTCGGGTTCTCGCCATAGCGCAACGGCATGAGGCGCTCGAGCGCGAGGCCCAGGCGGGGGGGCAACTCGTCGCCACCCGCGTTCAGGTACCCGGCAATGGCCGCGTCGTAGGCTGATGTATGAGCGAATACGTTGGCCGCCAGCTCCCGGCGGAATTGTTCGCTCGGGCCGCCGTCGTCGAGCGCAGACACGACCGCGTCATAACTGCCCGGATCGACAACCGGGAGAACCGCTGTGTGGTTCTTGGCTGCGGAGCGGAGCATGGACGGGCCGCCAATATCGATCTGCTCGATCGCGTCCTCGAACCGCACGTTCGGTTGGCCGATCGTAGCCTGGAATGGATAGAGGTTCACCGCGACCAGGTCGATCGGTAGGATTCCGTGGGCCGCGAGCGCGTCCATGTGCTCCGCGAGATCACGTCGCGCGAGCAGTCCGCCGTGGATCTTGGGGTGCAACGTCTTCACGCGGCCGTCGAGCATCTCCGGAAATCCCGTGACCGCGTCCACCGGAGTGACGGTCACGCCTTCCTCCTGCAGCAATTGCGCGGTCCCGCCTGTCGAGATGATCTCCCAGCCGCGCTCGGCAAGCGCGCGGGCAAAGGCGGCGACACCCACTTTATCGAAAACGGAAATCAGCGCGCGTGGCACTGTCACTCCCCCGGTTAGTGCGGTAACCGCTCGTGAGTACCAAGCAGGTCGGTGATCCGAGCGGATTCAGGTGTAGCGTTGAACGCGTCTCCCGGAGCCGGCAACCGCACGACGCGACCGGCGCGTGCGGCGGCGAGCACGACTGCCGGGAGCAATTGGTGTTCCGTGGCGAGCACGCGATCGCGCAGCATGTCGGGCGTGTCGTCGGCCAGGACCGGAACGGGCCACTGCGCGAGTATCGGTCCCCTGTCGTACTCCGTGGTGACGAGATGCACCGTGGACCCGCTCACGGTGGCACCGGATTCCAGCACCGCACGGTGCACCCGCATGCCGTACATCCCTTTGCCACCAAACGACGGTAGAAGCGCGGGATGGATGTTGATCATGCGGCCGGCGTACGCTTCGACGACCGGTCCCGGAATGAGCTTGAGGTACCCCGCGAGGACGATGAGGCCAGCGGTGACCTGTGTCAGCGCCGCCAACAGTGCGTCGCCGTCGTCGGGATCGGTGATGACGTGCGTCGCAACTCTCGCCTGGCGTGCGCGTGCCAGGGCGCCCGCACCTGGTTTGTCGCTTGCAACGAGTACGACCGCGGCCGGCTCAGGGGGAACACACGCGTCGAGCAGGGCCTGCAGGTTGGTGCCGGATCCGGACGCGAGGACCGCGACCCGCAACACGTCAGCCATTGCACGCGGCCGGGTCTACCGGACCCGGCTCCGTCAGAACGCGCAGGACGAACGCTCCTGTTTGGCCGGGCGCGACCGACGACGCGGCGACCCGATAGGTTGCCGTCTCCGGGAACGTGAGCGTGAGTCGTGCATTGCAGGCACCGGCGCCGTCGTCGTCTGTCTCGAGGTCGAGTCCCGCGCCGGTTGCGATCAGAATCGCGTCGAATTCGTCGGACAGCAGCTCGATCGTAACCGACTCCCCGGCCGTTCCGTCGATTTCGTAGAGCAACACATAGCTGCCCTCGATTTGTGATGCCGATACGGAGTCGAGATCCGCATGGAGTTCCGTCCCGAGGGCAATGGTTCCCGTGACAGGCAACCCGTCGAGTTGTGCGCTCATCTCGTCCGCATCGGGATCGGAAGTGTTGCACCGGGCCACGCCGGGATCCGTACCCGGGGTTACGAACAGTGAGTAGGGACCGGTCTCCCCCGGGCTGAACGTGGTCACGACGACCCGATATGACCCGTCTTCCGGAAAGGTGACGACGAGGCGCGAGTTGGAGTCGTCACCGCAATCGTCATCCATGGCATCGAATGCGAGTCCGGGGCCGATGACGAGCACGACGGCGTCGAATGCGTCCGAGATGAGGTCGATCGTGACCATCTCACCGGCGTGCGCCGTGTACTCCCACGTGTGGGCGTACGGGCCTTCGCCCAACAGACTGGCGTTCTCCTCGGAGATCGTGCCGTTTCCCTCGCTCTCCGCCGAGAGTGTTCCCTGGGGCGGCAGCGCCATGAGTTGAACGACCGCTTCATCCTGCATCTCGTCGCTGCATTCGCCGCCGACAGGTGGGCTTGCCTCCCCGGGGGCGGCCGCGCTCAGCGTGAAGGTGCCCGTAGCGGCGACGAACGAACTAACCACTACGCGGTACGTACCGGTCTCGGGGAACGTCACGGTGATGCGAGCGTGACATTGCCCGCCGCCGTCGTCGTCGGTGAGCGGGATCCGCAGCCCGGGACCGGTGAGATGCAAGAAGGCGTCGAACTCATCCGAGACCAGGTCGATTGTCAGTTCGTCGGCGAACGTGGCGTCGAGGGCGTAGGCGCGGACGTGCGCACCGCTCGGCAACGTTGGATCGTCTGACTCGAGCGCTTCGGCAAGCGGCCGGCCAATTACCAGGCGTCCTGACTCGGGCAGCGCGGCCAGCACGGAAGCGGGCGTATGCGCGGTGCGACACGCCTCGTCCGCCGCCGGCGGTGGCGCGTCGGTGACGCGGATCGCGTACGCGCCGCGGTGATCGTCGCCCAACGAGCCGGCCAGGATGAGGTAGGTCCCGTCGGTCTCCAGGTCGAGCGTGAGCCGCGCGTCACAGTAGCCCGCACCGTCATCGTCGATCAGGGCCGCCTGCGTGCGTGGTGGGAGTACCGTCAGATACGCATCGACGTCGAGCGAGATGAGATCGATGGTGACGCTCGTTCCGGCGCGACCCTCGAGCCCCCAGATTTGAACCCGACGGCCATCGGGGAGTTCAGGGTCCTCGTCGGTGAAGACGCCGTTGACGCTGTCACCGAGTGCTACCGTGCCGACACGGGGCAACAGCAGTACCGTGGCGGTATCGAGGGCAGGTCCCTCGGGCTCGGAGGTCGCGATCCCGGAACACATCTCCTCGCTGGGTGGGTCGGGGGTCTTGGTGACCCGCAGGGTAAAGGCGCCGACCGCTCCGGCGCTGACGGAGTTCACGACGACCACGTAGGAACCGGTATCCGCCAGTGTATGGGTGATGCGGGCGTTGCAGCCACCGGCGCCGTCATCATCGGTGAGCGGATTGGTAATGCCCGGCCCGACGAGCATGAGAAACGCGTCGAACTCCTGCGAGATCAGGTCGACGGTGACCGTCTGCCCGGCTGCCTGGAGTGCCCAACCCTGCGCGAATGTTCCGTCCGGCATGGGGAAGTCGCTCGCGGCGAGTACGCCGGCGTGCTCGCGGCCCAGCTCGAGGCGACGGTCCGCCACCGGGAGCGATCGGAACTCTTGGCCGGCGAGTACGGTGGCCGTCCCCAGAGTCATGCAGGCCGCGATCGCCGGAGGGCACCAGCGCAAGGATAAGCGCATTCGTTGCTCGTGGTTGGGGTTCATGCCACCGCGGCGGCAGCCGCGGCCGCGACGGTGTCGAATTCGTCGTCGCGCAGTGTCCGGACGTCGAGCAGCACCGCTCCGTCACCGGCACGCGCGATGACCGGTGGGTCATGGCGCCGCAGCGCCGTGAGGAAGTTATCAGGATGGGCCGCGGGAATCACCACGAGGGTGGTCGGCAGATCCGCTTCGGGGAATGCGCCGCCGCCGACCGACGACTGACCGGGCGCCGTGGTGACGCCGATCTTCCGAGCGAGCCGACGCGCGCGGCGCTTCAGGAGATCGTGTGGTGCCGTCAGCATCGCCAGCGTGGGGATCTCCCGTATGGCGGCATCCCGATCACGATATAACGCGAGCGTCGCCTCGAGTGCGCCGATGGTGATCTTGTCCGGGCGCAGCGCCCGCGCGAGTGGATGGGTCGCGACTTGGGAGATCGTCTTCTGCGGGCCGGCGATGATCCCCGCCTGAGGGCCGCCCAGGAGCTTGTCACCCGAGAAGACCGCGACGGCCCCAGCGGCGACGCTGTCTCTGGCCATCGGCTCGCCAGAGAGGCCCCACGGGGAGAGATCGACGAGGAGTCCGCTGCCCACGTCGTGAATCACCGGGATGCCTCGCGGTTGCATGAGCCTCGCGAGGTCGTCGATGGTACACTCGGTCACGAAGCCGGAGAGCGTGAAGTTCGATCGGTGGACCTTGAGCGCGCACCGTGTCCGCGGTCCGATGGCGGCCTCGTAGTCCCGCAGCCGCGTGCGATTGGTCGTGCCGACCTCGACCAGCACACTGCCACTACGCGCGAGGATATCCGGGATCCGGAACCCCCCGCCGATCTCGACCAGTTCGCCACGGGATACGATCGTCTCGCCGTCGGCCGCAAGGGCGCTCAGCGTCAGAAACACGGCAGCGGCCGCGTTCGTGACGACCAACGCGTCCTCCGCACCGGTCAGCTCCCTAACAAGGGCACTCGTATGTCGTTGCCGCGAGCCGCGGCCACCGGCGTCTAGATCGTACTCCAGCGCGCTGTACCACGCGCCGTCGAGCCCAGCGCGGATGGCCGACTCCGCAAGCGGGGCGCGCCCGAGATTCGTATGGAGAACGACACCTGTTGCGTTCACCACGCGCACCAGCGAGCGACGTTCCCGCCGCCGTGTGCTCGCGCGGTAGCGAGCGTGTCGCGTATGGCCTGTACCACCACGGCCCGCGGCGATGTGGCAGTGAGACCCGCCTCTTTCGCATCGGCCATGAGCGTGTTCACCGCCGGAAGCCGTCGCCGCCGGTCGGTCATGGGGGCGGTGGTTCCTCGGGCGCCTCGGGCACGATCAGGAGCGTGCGAGACTCCGCCACGGCACCGTTGACGTTCGCGACGACCGCGTCGATTACATAACGCGCCCCCGGCACCAGCGGGGTGGCCAGGCGGATCACCCATTCGTCGATCAAGGCGGGCCGTTCGAGGAGGAGACGTTCGATGCGGGTCGTGTCGGCAGCGGCTTGGGTGGTATCCTGGGCCGCCTCTGCGGGCCTTGCACGATCCGCATCCCGACGCGCGTCCGTCGTATCCGCCGCGGCCGAATCGTCCGGCGCGACAGCGGCGACAGTGTCCGCGGCCGCGAGGGAGTCGGCCAGCGCCTGCGCTG
The DNA here is from genome assembly GCA_036679645.1 of Gemmatimonadota bacterium. Classification (GTDB taxonomy): domain Bacteria; phylum Gemmatimonadota; class Gemmatimonadetes; order Gemmatimonadales; family GWC2-71-9; genus JADFNB01. The sequence continues at coordinate 10,821 of JAZDCY010000049.1, forward strand.
CAACTGAATCCGCCACGCGCGCCGCCTCGATCTCCACCGCATGAACGGAATCGTAGACCGTAGGTGTCCAGACCGCCGCAAGCGCAATTGGGAGGGAATCGGGAAGAATACGTACGGTGATGACCGCGCTGTCGGCGGGTCCCGGTTCCAGGTTCTGACTGAACGTGACGCGCACGGTGACGCTGTCGACCAGCGTCGTCTGACGCAGCTGCGGCCCGGCGGAATCGTGCGCGAAGGCCCAGAACACGCTCGTCGCGGTCGAGTCGACGGTCACCGCCAAGGAATCGTAGGACTCACGCCGGTCGCGTTGCCGGTTGCCGTTGCCGTCGACGGTTGCAAACACCTGGTACTGGCCTAGGGGGAGGGCCGTGAACGTGAAATCGCCGGCCGAATCTGTTTGCGTCACGTAGACGAGCGAGTCCGGCATCAGTACGGCCTCGACCAGGCTCTGCGCGGAAGCTCGTTGTGCGGCCCAGTCGATCACGGTGCCGGTGTAGGTCGTCGCCGGGATCGGCCCGCCGGTGGAGAAGATCAGCGTGACCCGGTCCTTGAGTCGGTTGTTGCTCAGGTCGGTCATGCCCGGCAGCAGCGTCAGATGGTACACGGTGCCAGGGAGCCACCCGCCGCCGGGACGCACTGTCAGGCGGCTCCGTTTCCACGACACGTTGATCTTTTCCGGTCGCGGCGAGAGGAGCACCAGGTTGTCGAGCCCGCCTCCGGACTGCTCGCTGATCACCTCGTCGAACTGGAACTCCGCGTCGCCGTCGAAGTCCGGGAGCACCGCGCCTGAATCGGGGCGCGTTGACAGCAGGACGGGCGGCGCGAAATCCTCCGGGCCGCCCGGCGGGTTTCCCATGGATGCGCAGCCGGCGAGCAGAACTAGCAGCCCAGGACGCGCAGCTTCTCGGAAAGCGTGGCGCGTTGGTCTCGCCACGTACGCTCCTTCTCGCGCTCGCGTGCGACCACCTCTGCCGGCGCGCGGCTGGTGAATTGCTCGTTGGCGAGCTTCTGTTCCTGGGCGGCCAACCTGCGATCGAGTCCGGCGAGTTCCTCCGTCAGTCGCGTGCATTCTTTCTCGATGTCAATGGCGTCGCCGAGGGGAACGAAGACAGCAGTGCCGTCGCCGAGCACCGCGTGTGCTCCGGTGCCCTCAGCGTCCCCGTCCAGGACGAGTGGGTCGATCTTGGCGAGCCGCTCGATCGTGCGTTGCTCCGCATTGAAGGCCTCGGTGGCATCGAGCGAGGCCGGCTGCACCACGACCCGGACCGTTCGGTTCGGGGGTACCCCGTACTCGGCACGCACGTTTCTGACGGCTCCCACCAGGGCCTGTACGTGCGCGAACTGCGCTTCCGCTTCCATGTCGATCAGCGCGGGGTTGGGGCTCGGCCAGGCCGAAGCCGCGAGCATGGTGTCGTGCGCGCCGGGGAGATGATCCCACAGGGCCTCGGTAATGAACGGCATGACCGGATGCAACAGCCGCAACGCCGTTTCGAACACGTGGAGCAGGATCGCGCGGGCAACCTCCGTTCCGCGCTGCGTGCCGTAGAGCCGTGGTTTCACCTGCTCGGCGTACCAGTCCGCCAGCGCGCCCCAGACGAAGCGGTAGACGAGGTTCGCGGCATCGTTCAGGCGGAACCGTTCGATGGCGTCGGTCGTGTCGGCAATCGCGCGCTGGCACTGCGAGAGGATCCACCGATCGGCCAGCTCGAACTGAGCGGGGTCGAGGGTGTCAACCGGGGTGGCTGTCCCGTCGGTCGCCGACAGAACGAACCGACCCAGGTTCCAGAGCTTGTTCGCGAAGTTCCGGCCGGCGGCGAAAGTCCCCTCGAGATCGGCCCGATCCATGATGATATCGGTGCCTGCGGCTGCACCGGCGACCGACGTGAATCTCAGTGCGTCGGCGCCGAACAGGCGCACGATGTCGAGCGGGTCGATGCCGTTGCCCAACGACTTGCTGAACGAACGATGCTGCGGGTCGCGCACCATCCCGTTCAGGTAGACCGTGTCGAACGGCACCCGGTCGAGGAAATGGAGCCCGCCCATCACCATGCGAGCTACCCAGAAAAAGATGATATCGGGGCCGGTGACAAGCGTGTGTCCGGGGTAGAATCGATCGAGGTCCACCGTCCGTTCCGGCCAGCCGAACGTGGCGAACGGCCAGAGCCATGACGAGAACCACGTGTCCAACACGTCCTCATCCTGTCTCAATGCGGCGCCACCGCAGGCGGGGCAAGCCTCGGGCGCGGTCTTCGCAACCGCAATATGGTCGCAGCCCTGTGCCTCACAGTACCATGCCGGTATCCGGTGTCCCCACCACAGCTGTCGCGAGATGTTCCAGTCCCGGATCTGGGTGAGCCATTGCTCGTACACACTGCCCCAGCGTTCCGGAACGAAACGGACCGCGCCCTGGCGGTGCGCCTCGAGCGCGCGACTGGCGAGCGGCTTCATCTTCACGAACCACTGATCGGAGAGCCGCGGCTCAACCGGAGTGTGGCAGCGGTAGCAGTGCCGAATGGCGTGCTCGTAGGGTTCGATTCCTTCGATCAGGTCTTCCGCTTCCAGCAGCTCGACAACCCGCTTGCGCGCCTCGTAGCGGTCGAGTCCGCGCAGCGCCTTTGGCACGCGGTCGCTCTGGGCCATCGCGGCATCTTCATCGATGATCACCGGTGGGTCCACGTCGGGCAGGATGTCGTGGGCTATGTCGAAGTCGGTTGCGTCGTGCGCCGGCGTCACCTTCAGCATTCCCGTGCCGAAGTTCGTTTCGACCAGCGTGTGCGTGTGGATCGTGATCCGGGTTCCGGAGAGCGGAATCTCGACCTCGCGTCCGGTCAGCGCCGCGAACCGCTCATCGTCGGGATGGTGCACTACCGCGACGTCACCGAACATCGTCTCGGGCCGGGTAGTCGCGACAATGATGTACTCCCCCTTTCCCCCCTCTTCGGGACCCGGGGATCGCGGGCGCAGACGATAGCGAATGTGGTACAACTTTCCTGCCGTATCCTCGAATTCCGCTTCTTCGTCGGACAACGACGTGTGGCAGCGGGGACACCAGTGGATCACGCGATGTCCGCGGTAGATTAGTCCCTGCTCGTGGAGCGTGACAAAGACGTGAACGACGGCTTGACAGTACGCCTCGTCGAACGTGAACCGGGTTCGCGACCAGTCACACGACGCGCCGATCGCCCTGAGCTGTTCGAGGATCGTCCCGCCCTTCTCGCGTACATGCTCCCACACGCGTTCGACGAAGCGTTCGCGCCCCAAGTCTTGTCGCCGCTTGCCCTCTTTCGCGAGCTGGCGTTCGACTACGTTCTGTGTGGCGATACCCGCGTGATCGGTACCCGGGAGCCACTCGGTCTCGCGTCCGCGCATGCGCTCGAAGCGGATGAACACGTCCTGGATCGTGTTGTTCAGGCCATGTCCCATGTGCAGCACGTCGGTGACGTTCGGCGGTGGGATGACTATCACGTATGGGTCCCGGTCGGACGCCGGGTCCGCCACGAACACGCCCTTATCGAGCCAGCGCTGGTATACGCCCGCCTCGATCTCGCTCGGGTTGTACTGCGGCGCAAGTTGTGTCGTCGTCATTTGCGTTCCGCCGGCCACGCTGCCGAGCCGGCTCAGGTCGTTTCGGGGGTAGTCTGGTGTGGTTGCGGGGGGAGATCGCTCCCATTCACGAGAATCCGGTTCACGACGACATCTGCCCCGGGCACCGCCCGCGCTACGTCCCCGGCCGCCTGACGGGCTACGGCATCGGGCGCGAGCCCGGTGAGCTCGATCAGCCCCGCGCCGGGCGCGAGGACAGTGATGTCAAACAGACGGGTCGCGTCGTGCTCCCGGAGCGCCTCCTGCACCGCTTCGCGGATCAACTCGGGGTCGAGGGACGGTTCTTTCCGGCCACGCAGGCGGCCGACGGCGCGCCGGATGCGGTCGGAGCGCACGTCGCCGAGCATCTCACCGGCGACCATGCCCACGACGAGACCGCACGCGAAGCCGAACGCGGCGGTGATGCCGGCCCCGATAGGGCTCTCTTC
>JAZDCY010000005.1:0-15001 GCA_036679645.1 Gemmatimonadota bacterium
CCTTCACCCCGGGCTCACGCCCCGGGGTTTGGTCGCGTGACTAAGCATCGTCTCTCATCGCCCCCTCTCATCGCCCTTAACCCCGGGCTCACGCCCGGGGTTTGGTCGCGCGACCATGCATCGCAACTTCCATCGGTGCCGCCCCAATCCCATGCCTCGCGAAGAAGTCTTCGGCTGCGCGCCGCACGTCCGCCCATGTGCCGATCACCCGTTCAGCCGGCGGCAACGATTCCAGCAACAGCCGGCCGTACGGCTTGGTCACGACCCGCCGGTCCATCAGCACCACGACACCGACGTCGGTGGTCGACCGAATCAACCGCCCAAACCCTTGCTTCAGCTTCAGTGCGGCATGGGGTACCAGGTAGTGCATGAATCCATCCACGCCCTGTTCCGCCAGGCGTTCCAGCCGCGCCGCGGTCATGGGCTCGGTCGGTACCTTGAACGGGAGCTTGGCCAGCACCAGCACGCGCAAGGCCTGACCCGGCACATCCACTCCTTCCCAGAAACTGTCGGTGCCGAGCAGGATTGCGGAACCCGCCTCGCGAAACCGGCGTAGCAGCTGGTCGCGCGGGCCTTCTCCCTGCACCAGCAGCGGCCACCGGCTTGCGACCTCGCCGCGTACCGCCGCGGCGACCCTGCGCAACGCCGCGTGGCTCGTAAACAGCACGAACATGCCTCCATCCGAAGCATGCGCCAGCTCGATGATGGCTTGCGCCATGGCGCGGTCGTGCCCTGCCTGGTCGTCCCGCGGATCGCTCAGGTCGGTGGGCACACCCAACATGCACTGCTGACCGAAATCGAATGGAGACGACAGCACCTCTTCAAAACGAACCGGGTCGGGCGGCAACGAGAGCCCGACGCGTTCCCGGTAGAATGTGAACTCTCCGCCGGTCGCGAGCGTGGCGCTCGTGACGATCACCGTCTCGACCCGATCGAACAACGACTCGCGCAGCAACGCGGCCAGATCGAGTGGGACCGTCGCGAGCCCAATGGGGAAAGGCAGATCGCCCACCGGCCGCGATCCGCGGCGCGCGATCCAGCGCACCGTCAGTTGTCCCTGTTGCGGCCGCAAGGTCTGCAGCAACCCATCGTTCACGTTCTGCAGCCGTCGCACGACTCCCCGCAACTCCTGCACGAGTTGCGAGCGGCGGTCGGTTTCCTCGCTCAGCTCGAGCCGGTCGGCAACCGTCTCGACGCCGTCGCGCAATCGTTCGAGCACCCGAACGAGGCTGTCGAGTGCCGGCGACAGACCCTGCTCCCACACGCGATCGTGGGTGAAGTCATCGGTGATGCGCAGCTCACCGGCGTGCTCCTCGCCAAGCCGTTCGGCGAGCAACTGGAGCACTCGCGTCGCGTGTACACGCGCCTCGCCCACGGCGGGCAGCAACGCGTCCCGCAACAGATCGACCGATGCTCGGGTCAGGAGATCGTCTCGCCCCACCAACTCGGCAAGCAGTGTTGGAATCAGCCCTTTCCCGTTGCGCTCGAGACGCGCAAAGAGTCGCGCGATACCAAATGACGACAGTTGAATGCCCAGGTGCTGGGCTGCTGTGTCCTCGAGATGATGGCCCTCATCGAGGATCAGCCGCTTGTATGGCGGCAACACGGCCGCGTCATCCCAATTCTCCTGGACCCGACGCACGGCAATGTCGGCGGCCAGGAGATGATGATTGACCACGACTATGTCCGCCTCCGCCGCGCGGCGTCGCGCCTGGAACAGGAAGCAGCGCTCGAAGTACGGGCACTTGAGCCGTGTGCAGAGATCCGGCTCGGCGCTCACCTCGTCCCATACCTCGGAAGAGGGTTGATCGGTCAGATCTGACAGCGAGCCGTCGAGTGTGTGTTCGGCCCACGACGCAATGCGATCGAGATCGGCCTGCCGTCCCTGTTCGAGCAACGACCCGATCGCACCTGTGGCCAGGTCGAGTCGCGACAGACAGAGGTAGTTGCGCCATCCCTTGAGCAACGCATACGTCGGCGCGCGATCGGTGGCCCGAAAAGCCCCGGCTAATAGCGGCAGGTCCTTGCCGACGAGCTGCTCCTGGAGGTTGATCGTATTGGTCGAGACGACGGTGCGTTCGCCGTTATCGATTGCCCAGCGGATTGCGGGAACGAGATAGGCAAAGGACTTGCCCACGCCGGTGCCCGCCTCGAGCAGCGATACGCCGCCGTCGTTATACGAGTCGGCGATGTACGCGGCCATGTCACGCTGACTTGGGCGGTCCTCGTATTGACCGAGCACCCGGGCCACGGGGCCATCCGCACCCAGCAGATTGGCGATGTCGAGCGCATCGAGTTTCTGGTACGTCTTGGGTTGCGGGACCTCGGTCACGACGTACAGCTCGCTCGCGTCGTTGTTGACGATCCCGAACCCAACGCCTGCGTCGTGCAACCGGGCGGCGACGGAGAGATCGGCCTGAGACGGATCGAGCAGGCCACCGGGATGGTTGTGCAGCACCATCTCCCCGCGATCGGCAACACCGGGGAGCGCGAGCACCATTTCGACCGTCCCGCGCGCTACCGGGCGAACGGCGACGACCACTCCATCCGCATCCACGACGCCGACGAACGTCACCTCGCGCCCCCGAGCCGCGGCGATCTCCTGGGCGATCCGCTCGCGGGGTTCGGGCGCGAGGCGACTCACGTCTTCAGCTCGCGCTTCTTGGCTGCCGGAAAGAGAACGTTGTTGAGGATGAGTCGGTATCCGGGCGACGCCGGGTGCAGCGAGAGATCTGTTGGCGGGTCTCCGATTTGGTGTTGCGGGTCTTCAGGATCGTGGCCGCCAAAGAAGGTCCACGTTCCCTGCCCTAGGTCTCCGTGGATGTACTTGACCCACGGTGTGCTCTCCTCTTCCGCAAGGACCGTGACCCCGGGCTTGAGATGATCGCGCCTGAACGATGTCGTAAGGCCGTAGAAATCGGGAATCACGTCTCGGTGAGACTGCACGAGCATCGTGGGCACTGGATCGATCTTGGCCGAGAAGTTGAACAGCTTGAAGGCGCCGAGTTGCTGGCGGCGCCCGGGGTTATTCACCTGATGGCCGTCTATGTCCGAGAAGCTGGCAATGGCAGACGACTGCTCGAGAGTGGCGCCCGCAAAGGCGAATGACCGCGACCATCGCATCTGAGAACTTGCTGCCGGGTCCATCGGCGAACCGTCACTGTAGGCGGCGGCAATGTCGACGTCTTCCGCGGCCAGCGCCAGATCGATCGTCTCGGTCGCGGCGCACATCGCGAAGAGAAAGCCTCCCCGATCCACAAACCCGCGGATGCGGCGCGCGACGGCTTTCTTCAGGTCGGGCACGTGGTCGAACCCCAGTTCGCTCGCGACACCGCTGTTCATCCGCACCATCTCGCCGAGCCATGCCGTCCCGCTGTAGGTCACGAAAAACTTGGAGTACTGCCCGGTGAAATCCTCGTGATGGAGATGCAACCAGTCGTAGTCTGCGAGCCGGCCTCGCATCACCTCCAGGTCCCACAGCTTGTCGTATTCGATCCCGGCGTACTCCAGTGCCATTGTCACCGCATCGTCCCACGGCGCCGCGTTGGGGGTGACGTAGACCGCAACATCGGGCGCCTTTTCCAAAGGCACGGCATCCATGTTGTTTGCGGCGACCGTGCCCCGCACCGAGACTACGTTTGCCGGCGACAACTCCTCAGTCGTCACGCCCGCCAGCGCGGCGTCGCGTTGTACGCTGGCATCGAGAGGCAGCAGAAAGCTCCCGCCCCGGTAATTCAGCAGCCACTCGCCGCGCCCGCCCCGTTTGAGAGCTCGGTAGATTACGCCGTAGGCCTTGAGATGATTGGCCTGACGGTCATCCATGGGGAGGAGCAGCGACGCTACTGGAGGACGAGAAGGCGGGAAGGCGGGAAGGCGGGAGGGAAAAGCCATGAGGCCTCCGACCGCCATCCCGCCATACCGCCATCCCGCCTCCAGAAAGTCTCGCCGCTTCACGATTTTGGAATTGCCCCCTGTACCTGGTCCAGCAGCCGCCGCGCCTGCGGAACGACGGCACTCTCCGGAAATGCGAGGATGAGATGCTCCAGGCGATGCACCGCCTCGTCGCTCCTCCCGGCCCGGGCCGCGAGGGCCGCGAGGGCCAAATGCGCCGCCGGCACCACCGGGCCGGTCGAATCTACGGCAATGACTTCCTCGAACAGCGGTGCTGCCTGCCCGTCGCCTTGGGCCATTGCTACGCGCGCCGCCAGTGCCAAGATATCACCCCGTCCCCCCGCACGCGGTACCGTTCGAGCCGCGGCTATGAGCGTCTTCACTGCAGACGTCGAATCGCCGCGCCGCAGCTCGAGCAGCGCCGCGCCAAGGGCCGGTAGGGAATCCGGCGCGACCCGCTGCACGAGTGCCAGCATCTCGGTCCGCGCGGTCGCATGATCCCGCGTTCCCGTGTAGGGACCCGCCTCGCGGAACCACTCGCTCGCCTCCCGCAGGTTCCCTCGATACAGCGCGACCCACCCGCGGATGGCGGCAACCGCGAGTGACGAATCGAGGGCAAGCACGGCGTCGGCGCGGTCCAGCCGGCCGGTGCGCACCCATGCCCACGCAATCCGCGCGCGGAGGTCGGCCTGATCGTCGAGCGTGAGACGGGAGGCCCACTCGTTGAATCGCTGCTCGGCTTCCTCGACCCGGTCGGCGTCCGCGGTGACCGCGATCAGGGTTGCCATTGCGCCACCGGCGGAAGCCGGCGCCCGCGCCGTGTCGGCGGCAATCCGTTCCAGCATCCGTTCGGCATCATGTCGGTCGCCGGCATCGGCAAACGCCCGGGCGGCATCGATGCGCGCCTGGTGCGCTGCCTGGCCCGACACGAGTCCCGCGAGCCGTTCGAGGGCATACCCGCGCACACGGGCGATTTCGGGAATCGTCGCACGGTGGGCCCGGTCGGCGAATCGCTTGAGCAAGGTGGCCGCTCGATTCCGGTCGCGCGGCAACGAACTGTCGAGCAGCGTCCATGCCTCGCCCGGCCGGCTCCATGCGAGTAGCAGTTCCGCCGCAATCCAGCGTGCCGTGGAATCGCGTATCTCATCCCGCAGGGCGCGCAGCACCGGCTCCCGGGCGCCGGGCGGAGCCTGCCCCAAGCTCATGCCGGCAGCCTGCAGGAGCGTCTCCCTTGCCGTCGCCGCAGCGTGCCAGTGCCTGGCCGCCGAAGGCCAGTCGCCCGACACGATATCGACCTGGGCCAGCTCCTGCATCAGGGCACCGCCCCCCAAGACCCGACTCCCGCGCTCGAGAACCCGACGGGCCGCCGGGATGTCTCCGCGCTGCGCCACCGCAAACGCCCACTCGCGATACGGGTCCTCGCGCCGTGGTGCGATCGCAATCCAGCGTTCCGAGGCGACCTCGATCTCGGCGGTCCGCCCGAGGGTTCCCAGCACGCGGAGCTGGAGCGCACGGATCTGCTGCTGTTCGCCCCCCCGTACAAGCGCGGAGTCGAGGAACGGGAGCATCTCCGGCAGCCGGCCAAGCCGCTGCAACACGCGCTCGAGGCCAAAGAGCGCAGCGGCATCGGCCGGGTTGCGACGAAGCGCCTGTTGGAACCGGGCTGCGGCATCGCCGTAGCGACCCTGCCGCTCCAGCTCCAACGCCGGACGGAGATCGTTGCCCTGCGCGGACAGTGGCGCGGAAGCGACGAGCACGAGCGCCGCGAAGGCCGCAAGCAAACGGCGCAGCTTTCCGCGCTTCCACCCTTCTGCCCTTGGCCCCGTCATCGCCCCTTCCATTCCGTCAGTTCTCGCGACGCGCATCGTTGAGCCGGCGGAAATAATCGAGAATGAGACGGCGCTCTTCGGGCGATAGACGTTGTAGCTCTTGCCATGTCGGATACGGGTATCGAAGCCCACGCGACCGTGGCCGTTCGGTCTGTGGCACGAGCACGTTGTCCTGTCTCCCCGTCTGACTCTGGCGTTCCTTCTGATCGTCCTCTTCCTCGCCCCGAAGGGTGCGCCCCTCGTCGAGCAGCCGACGGAACAGACGTTCCTGGCGCTCGACCATCTGCCGGTCGAGCACACCGGCTTCCAGCTGTCGGGCCAGTTCGCGCGCCTCTTCGGCCAGCTCGCCGGCACCGCTCTGGGCGCCTTCAGCGCGCATCCGTTCCAGCTCTTCGGCCAACGCACGCTGCTGGCGCGCGAGCGCTTGCAGTTGCTGCATCAGCATCTGGCCACCCATCTGCATCAGCGGCAGCATGCCGCTCGCCTGGCCGGCCATGGCCTGTTGCTGCTGTGCAAGTTGCGCCATGCGCTCGATGGCCTCCTGGAGCCCCGAGCCCGAGGCGGACGACTGCACGTCGCCGCGACTGCGCAACAGTTGGTAGGCCACCGCGTTCAGACCCTCGATTGCCTCACCCGCATCCGCGCCCGCGGCGCGCGTGTTGGGATTCGCCTGCTGCAGCTGCCGCAGCGCCGAGGTCATCTTCTCCCGCGCCAGCCCCAGAGCGGTCCCGAGCCGAGGGGATACGAGCGCGTTCTTTCCCGCTGCGTTCTGTAAACGCTCGATCACGCGATCGACACCGTCACGCACGGCGGCCTGCGCCGAGCGAAGATCGGGACTCCCGTCACCGCGCTCCAACCGTTCCGTCAACTCGGTCTGCTGGCGTGCCAGGCCCGCAGTCTCGACCAGGGCATGGTCCATCGCCTCGAGCACTTCTTCCCGCCATTCCTGGCGCAACTGATCGCGCTGCTCGCGCAGGTCCTGCGCGATTGGCTCGAGCTGCTGCGAGGCCTCACCTCCGGCCTGCCCGGCCTGCTGCTGTTGGCCCTGTTGCGCCGCCTGCGCCGCTGCCTGCATTTGGCTCGACGCCTGCTGCGCCCTGTCCGCCGAGGAGGTCTCTCGAGGTTGCGCACCGGCCTGCTGCATTTCCTGCTCGAGTTCCTGCAACGCGCGGGCAAGGGAGTCCACCTGCTCCGCCAATTGACGTTCCTGCGCCGCCAGCGCGCTGTCCGCACGCTGTTCGACCGTGCGGTTCCACTCCTCCTGGCGCTGCGCCAGTTCCTCGGCATCGTCGGCCAGCGTCGTCATCTCCCCCTCGAGCGCCGCCCGCTCGAACAGCGTTCGACTGCGTTCCAATTCCTCCCGGAGCCGCTCCTGGGCTTCGGCAAGGCGTTCCAGCGCTTCCTGCACCGCCGACGCATCGAGGTTGCGCATGGCTTCTTCGAGCGCCCGCATGGCTTCCTCTAGCTCGGGCGTCATGGCACGACGCAACAGGTCCTGCAGGTCGCGTAGCTGCTGGTGCCATTCAGGATCTGTGAGGCCGGCCTGCCAAGCCGCGTCGGATAGTTCCTGCAACCGTCGCTGCAACTCCTCCGCACGGCGGGCGATGGCCGTCTGCTCGTTCGCCACCTCGCCTGCGCGTTCGGCCGCGCGGAAACCGAGCTGGTCATCGCCCGGTCGGAAGCCCTGTGCGCGCTCCGGCCCGCGGTCGCGTGCGGTCGAGAGGTCTTCCGTCTCGCGCTGCACCTCACGCTGGCGTTGCGCCAACGAGTCGGCAGCGTGCGCAAGGGCGCGCGCGTCGGAACGTGCCTGCCGGCGCAACTCGGACATCGACGGCAGCCGCAACGCGAACTCCCGCGTTTCGGTCGCGTGCGGAACGGGCGCGTTGTCCACCGCCCGGACCTTGAAGTAGGCCGTATCGCCCGGAAGGAACCCGCGCTCGTTGAGATCCAGCATCCACTGCAGCACCGCCCGCTCTACTCCCGCCTCGGGAAGCGCAATCGTCTCCCGCACCGGCTCGCCTCGTGTGCCCAGCCGACTGACACGACGGCTCTCGACCTCAACGCGCGTCACGCGGTGGTCGTCTCGGACGTCGACGACGATGGGCTGGCGCAGCGACGCCGGGGCGGTCGTGTCGGCACCGGGAATGGGAACACTGAGGACCGGCGCGCTGTCCGGTACGGCAACGAGCACCAACGCCGGCGGGTCCCCCTCGAGCGCAGTCCCGTCCGCCGCCTTGACCCGCAGAATCCACGTGCCCGACCGTGTCACACGGAACGCGCCCGCGAAGCCCGTCCCATCCACATCCAGCCCAACGACCCGCTCACCCGCGGTCCACGCCACCGCGCCCACCGGAACGGTCACCCGTCCGCGAGTCACAATCTGCGTCCCCACGGGAAGAGACAACGTGTCAGGACCGGGCGCGAGCGGCTCGTCAACCCGCTCCAGGTACTCCGGATAGCGCGCCATCAATTGGAGATCGCTCAGGAACGCGGGGACCTGCACTTTCACGCGGACCGTGTCGGAACGCCGGCCTCCCGCAGTAGCGTGGAGGAATCGGTCGCTCTCGAGCGGTCCGAGTTGGAGGACCGCCCGGCCCGCGCTGTCTAGTGACAGCCGGCGCGGCTCCCATGGTTCGCCCGTTGCGCGCACGAAGAGGGTCGCTGCACGTCGTCCCGCAGCGGTGACGGTGACTTGGACGGTATCTCCACGCCGCACCAGGCTACGACTCACGTCCAGCTCTACCGGGCCACGCGCGCGCTCGATGACCGCAAACGGATGCCAAAACGCCGCAGCATCCGTGTCCGTCCCCGCAGCCGTGAAGAACACGATGCCGGTGCCCGCGAACACCGCACTGCGCAGTACCGCGCGCCGGCGTTCGGCCCGCGCAGCGGAAAGGGCAGCGTCGCCATGCTCCGCGAGCCAGGCCGCCGTGCGCCGGTCCGCGAGTGCGGCAAGCGCTGGGCTTCCCACCGTGCGTCCGCCGGTCAATCCGGTGACAGACCCACGCCGAAGCTTCCCGTGACGCTCCAGCTCGGCGGCCAGCGCAGCCGTCGTTACGCCTCGCCCGCGTTGCGACGCACGCACAATGCCGATCGACACAGCTAACCCGGCGAGCCCCCATCCCACTATCACGAACTCGGGTACCCAGCGATACACACCGATTCGCCCAAGCACCAGCCCGAGTGCAAGCGCGGCGGCGAGCCCCGCCGCGCTTGCCAGGATGACCGCAGCGGCCTCGCGTAGAAGGAACCCGCCTCGCCGCCGCTCGAACCAGTTGCCTGTTTCCGTCATCGTGCCGCCGTCACTGCGCCACCGCTACGGCGTACACGAAGAGGTTCACGCCCATGTTCAGAGCAGCCTCCCGCACGGCCGCCGGATCGTCATGTACTGCGGCATCCTCCCAACCGTCACCCAGATCCGACTGGTACGAGTAGAACACGGACAGCCGCTCGCCGAGAAAAATGCCCAAGCCCTGCGCCGGCTTTCCATCATGCTCATGGATCTTGGGAATCCCGTTCGGAAACGGGTTCACAATTCGATAGATCGGGTGATCGAGCGGGACGTCTACGAGCGGACGGTCCGGGAAGACCCGGGCGATCTCGCGTCGGAAGGACTCATCCATGCCGTAGTTGTCGTCCGCGTGGAGAAATCCGCCGTGCTCGAGGTAGTCCCGCAGGATGCGCACCTCTTCCGGCGTGAACAGCACGTTGCCGTGGCCCGTCATGTAGAGGTACGGCACTTCGAGCAGGTCCGGGCCGGTGATGGTGACGACGCGCTCCCGGTCGGCTACGGCGAGCGCGGTTTCTCGTCGAATCGCCGCGAGCAGATTTGGAAGGCTCGACGGATTGGCGTACCAGTCCCCTCCCCCGTCGTAGTGGAGCCGACCTATGGTCATGACATCGGGCGAGCGCTGCGCCACCCCCTCGGTCCCGTGCCGCATTGGTCCGTCGCCCCGCAATACGGGCAGCACGACAAGCACCCCCAGGACCACGAGGATGGCATGTCGAGCGGAGATGCCTGCGGGGTCGTTCACAAGTCAGTTACCAGCCTGTAAGCGTCGTTCCGAGGGAGATTGAACTCATCTGCGACGCGTGCGGCGGCGTCCCGCCGGCTGCATCCGTCGGCCAGCAGCGTGCGGGCGCGCTTCCGCACGTCGTCTACCGCCACAGGACGAGAGGTGGAGATGGCACCCGTACCCGACACGACCAGGGTCACCTCACCGCGTGCTGCGTGCTCGGCGTAGTAAACCGCTAAGTCGTGGAGAGTTCCCGATTTAAGCTCCTCGTGCAGCTTGGTCAGCTCCCGGGCGACGACGGCGGGCCGCTCATCGCCGGCCGCCAAAGCGAGGTCCTTCAGGAGCGTTCCCAGTCGGAGCGCGGACTCGAAAAGCACCACCGTCCACGGGCTCTCGGCCACAGCTTGCAGCAGCATCCGGCGCGCGGATCCCTTGCGCGGAAGAAACCCCAGGAACGTGAAGCGGTCGGCGGGAAGCCCCGATGCACTCAGTGCCACGGCCACCGCGGAGGGACCCGGAACGCCGACAACCGTCGCACCCGCGTCCCGAACCTGCGCTACGAGATCAACGCCGGGATCACTGATACCCGGCGTTCCCGCATCGGTCACGAGCGCCACATCCTGCCCACCCGCCAAGGTGCCCAGGATACGTCGTGCCTGTTGTGGACGGGAATGCGCGTGGTAGCTCATCACCGTTGGTGTCGCGCCGACGTGTGCCAGCAAGATACGTGTGCGGCGCGTGTCTTCGGCTGCGACGAGATCGACCTCGAGCAGGACGCGGCGCGCCCGTGCGGAGAGGTCTTCTAGATTGCCCAGCGGTGTTGCAACGACGTAGAGCGTTCCGCTCACCACTCCACCGACCACGGGAGCCGCTCGTAGAAGCCGGCTTTCTGCAGCACGAAGCGGTGCTCACGGGTCGCCTCTTTGAGAATGCTCGGCGCGACTCCCGGCGCAATCACCTCGATATCTTCCAGGAACGCACGCGACCAGTCCGCCAACCCCGCGGTTAGTTCATCGGGTGTAACCACGACCGGATCTGCGTCGCCCTTGCGGGCCGCGGACACCGTCGCGAGGGCCGGGTGTGCCTGCGAGACACGGTCCCGGATTTTGCGGGCCCGTTTCAACGCCTCCCCTTCGACCTGCAGTTCCGCCGCGTCCGCGATCGCCCAGAACAGGGCCCGGTACTTGGCAATACGTTGCGGGTCGGCTTGGGGCTGCAGCTCTCCAGGCGTGTCGAACAAGGTGGTGGCCAATACGGGTGCCGACCCGTCCGACCCGGGCGCGAAGAGACTCTCCATGAATTGCGACAGGGAGGCCTGCTCGTCTCTGTCAGAAAAATATCCGCGTCGGAACTCGCCACGCTTCATCCGCAGATACGAGACGCGGCCGTTCGAGATCAATTCGACGATGCCCGTAAACGACTCCTGCTGGAGCCCCTTGAACAGCGCGGCCGGGTCACTGCCCTTCATGGAATAGTTGCGCCGCGGAAGCGAGCAGCTCCCGAACATCCACTTGAGTTGCTCTAGGGGCGCTTCACAATATACGAGTTCACCTCGTTCGAATTCGTCGTGCATGCGCTGTCGCACAACTGATATGGGCAGGACCTCCCGCCCCTGCCCCGTCATGGCAACTGACGTTACCGGCTCGCCGTTGCGCAGAAAGAGCATTGCCACCTCGTCCGGGAGGTATGCCAAGAGGTACCCATCGACGCGGCCGTCGCGGCTCGCTTTGGCAAAGTGGAGCAGGTTGTCTAGATGGATGTATGCGAGACGCGTACGGTGGACCTGCACCCGGGAAGCCGGAAAATGCAGGTCCCACAACCGGACGCGCGTGTCGTTGAGAGTGGCCGTACTTTGCCGCATGAGCGATCAGAACAGCTGATGGTCCAGACCGACGTATCTGCCGCGAATCACGCTCAACCCAGGTGCTGCTCGATCTTCTCGGTCAGATGGGCTTTTGGCACCGCGCCGATCACGGTATCGACATGCTTCCCGTCCCTGAAGAACAGGACGGCCGGGATGGAGCGGACATTGAACCGCGTGGTCGTCTGTGGATTGGCGTCCACGTCCATCTTCGCGACCTTCACGCGCCCATCGTATTCCTCGGCGATCTGTGCCACCGAGGGCGCTATCATCTGACAGGGTCCACACCACTCTGCCCAAAAGTCCACCATGGCGAGGCCCTCATGACCTTCGATCTCGGTTCCGAACGCGTCGTCGGATACCTGAAACGGTACTGCCATACGTTTTTCCCTCCGGTTATGTTCTTCGTCGCCCGCGGGTGACCGGGGCAGCCCTATGACAATAATGAAAACGGAGGCGCGGTGAAGCTACCATCAGCAATCGTGGCGCATGTGGGGATCGCGGTTCGCGACCTCGACGAGGCGCTCACGTTCTACCGCGACGTCCTCGGGCTCGTCCCCCACCCTGCCGAGACGCAAGACGGAGCCACGATTGTGGCGCTGTCCCTGGGTGAGGTCGACATCGAGCTACTCTGCCCAATCACAACCGACAGCCCCGTCGCCAAGTTCCTCGACCGGCGCGGTCCTGGTATTCATCATTTGTGCCTCCGTGTTCCGGATCTCTCTGCCGCACTGGAGACCTGCCGGGCGAACGGCTACCAGCTCGTCGACGAGATGCCACGGGAAGGTCACGACGGCCGACCGATAGCATTCGTCCACCCAAAGGCGACCAACGGCATTCTTATAGAGTTGACGGAGTAGCCGGCGGCGTCAGCGGCACCGCCGCACGGGATTGCCCGCCGCCTCGAGGTCGATCTCTTGGACCAGCCACCCGCCTCGATACCGTACCAGCGTGAACGGCACCACCGGAGCGCAGCCCCTGCGGAATAACCGGACATCGACGGTGCGTTGATCGGGCGACTGCGAGAGGGACCCCTGGTTGGATGGACCCAAGATCTCGAATTGGTCGTGGTTCAAGTACCGCTGGATGATAGTCAGCCGTTTTTGCAGCTCTTCACGATCCATGTAGCTGATGGCCGGCCCGCGGCCAGTGCCGAACAGCTCGCCCATCGCGAGCAGGCTGTTGCTCTGGACCGCGCTGAGAAACCCGCGGATTGCGGCCTCGGGTTCCGTGGGCGCCGTGTACTGTGACGAGCCACCGCAGCTCCCCACCGCGAGCGCGGCGACGCATGTCCCTACAGCGTATACTTGACGACGGTTCATTGGTACGCGGGCAGAAGATGACATGAACGTAAGCACAACTGAGAACCGCAGCAAGCGGATCCGCCTGTATATCAACGTCGATCACGTGGCGACTGTGCGGGAGGCACGTCGTACCGACGAACCCGACCCGGTCGCCGCCGCCACCCTGTGCGAATGTGCCGGCGCCGACGGCATTACCGTCCATCTGCGAGAAGACCGCCGACACATCCAGGACGACGACGTCCGCCGGCTGGCCCATACGCTCGACACGGTGCTCAACCTCGAACTCGCGACCGCGCCCGATATAGTCGGCCTGGCCACCGACCTCCGGCCGCATCAGGCCACCTTCGTTCCCGAGCGCCGAGAGGAGATTACGACCGAAGGGGGTCTGGCCCTTGGCGCGTCCAGCGACGCCGATGCCAGACTCGGGGACGCGATCGCGGCGCTGCGGGAGGCGGGCATTCGCGTCAGTCTGTTCGTCGATCCCGTCCCCCAGATCATCGACGCCGCGACCGAGCTGGGTGCCGTGGCGGTCGAGCTGCACACCGGCACCTACGCCAATGCGTATCCCGACATGCGGGATGAGCTCGCGCGGTTGACCGAGGTTGCGGCGCACGCCAGGGCGGCCGGTCTCGCCGTCCACGCCGGCCATGGGCTGACCTACCGCAATGTGACCGAGGTCGCAGCCATAGAGGCGGTCGAGGAGCTAAGCATCGGGCACAGCATCGTCAGTCGCGCGATCACCACCGGAATGGAGGGAGCGGTGCGTGAAATGCGCGCGCTGTTAGATTCCGCGCGTTGACCTGTTAATCCGCGCCACCTACCTTAGCCTCGACACTCCCACCAACGATACGGACATGAATCAGAAGCTGGGCATGGCGGAGTTCTTCGCGATGGAAGCCGGCGAGTACCTCGAGCGGCTCGACGCGCTGGTATCCGCCCCCGATCCGCCCAGTGCCGACGAGTTTCAGCGTCTTGCCCGCGCGCTCCGCGGCGCGGCGCTCATGGCCAATCAACAGCCAATCGCGGCCGCCTCGGGGGCATTCGAGCAACTCGCCCGGGCAGTGCGCGACGGCTCGCGGCCCTGGGACGAAGCGACGCGTCAGCTAGCTATCCGTACCGTAGACGATCTCAAGGTGCTCGTCCGTCGTGTGCGCGAATGGACGGACGACGATACCGCTCGAGCCCACGACCTTGCCAACGCCGTGCAGGGCATGAGTGGGCGCCCTTCGGCACCGTTGCGCGCACCGCCATCGGGACCGGATCCGGGTACGCGTGCGTTCATCGGCCGGGAAGGGGCATCGCTAGCCAGCGCCCTCGACCTGGCGGCCAAGTCGTTGAGCCAGAACCCACAGGCGCATGAGCCCCTGCAGTCGGTCTTGAGCGTCATGCAACCGCTGCGCGGTCTCGCGTCGCTGAGCGACCTGCCCCCAATGCCCGAGTTGCTCGAGGGGATCGAGGCCGTCGTGAGTGAGACCATGAAACGGCAGGATACAGAGCATGGGGCAAGCGAGGTCTTCGCTAGTGGTGCCGCAGCGCTTTCGGTAGTGACACGCCAAGTCTCAACCGAGGGAAAGGCTGATGCCGAGTCGGAAGAGGTCCGCGGCTTTGCCGCGCTCGTGCGCCGGTATTTCGAGTTGGACCAGCCCATCCGGCACATCGAATCACTCTACTTTGACGATGCCGGGCCGCACGTCATCGAGCAGGGTACGGCGCCCCCTCAGCTCGCCATGACCGGGGTCGAGTTCGTCTCGCACGGAGAACGCCTGCGTCAGATCGCCGACGCGCTCGACGAAGCCAAGAGCCCCACGATCCGAGAGTTCCGCAGCCACGGATTAGCTGGGACGTTCCGCGCCCTCGACGCCGCGGGAGGGGGAGGAGCCGAGAGCCCGTTGGGCCATGCCGCCGCAGCCTTCGCGCGGGCCGCGTGGTCCGCCGTTGCCGAGGGACGGGCGCTCGAGGACACCACTGCGTTCGCTGCCGTACTGCGCGAAGCGGGCGCCGTCCTCAGCACGACATCCGACGCTACCGCCGACACCGTCGCGCAGCGCCTGGGGACGATCGCTGGAGGGCTGGGGGGCCCCCCGCCCCCGCCCCCGCCGC
>JAZDCY010000050.1:0-14673 GCA_036679645.1 Gemmatimonadota bacterium
CGAGGTGGCGTCTTCTTCCAGCACCGGCTCGCTCAACCGCGCCGAGTATTGCGTGGGCGCGATCAGCTCGACCACGCGCGTGATGGGCGTGGGATAGAGGACGTGAAAGACCTCAATCTCGACGTCGTATCCCCAGCTCCGGAACAGCCCCGCCATCCACTCGGCGTTTTCGCGTGTGTGTGGTGCGCCCACATGATTCGGTGCCGACGACATGCGCCGGTTCCACGCCTCCTGCTCGCTCGCACTTATCAACCCGTCGAGTCGGTTCTCGATTTCTCTCTGTCTCTCTGCGTTCTCTGCGGTGAAACCGAGGATCCCAGAGTTCGCCTGGGGTGTGACAGCGAGGAGAAAGAGGACGGCGAAAGACGGCGAGAGATGGCGGAGGACGGCCGGTCGGGTAGGACGCATCGAGGCTCCGGGTGCGTGGGAATGATGATATGCAGCCGCGGACGGGTGCTCGCAAGTGGTGATAGGCGTTGTGGTTATGCGACGGTGCAGGTCGTGTCGGGATTTGGCGGTAATCGGTGGTGACGAAATGCGACGGGTGGTAGACGCCGAGACGCCCAGGCAGACGCGTAGGCGCCTATCCGCCCCACTACCAACTACATCTCACCCGAGCGCGGAATCCCGCTCCCCTTCCGCGACGGATTGGTACCGGCATTGGGCACGTGGAGCCTTATCGTCAGCGTGCGGCACGGAGAGAATTGCGAGGACCGCGTCGTTTTATGCCAGTGGCCGTCAACCGTATTGGGGTGCCGGCGTGGCGAAACTGGTAGACGCAGATACTTCGCATGTATCTGAGCGCAAGCTCGTGCCGGTTCGAATCCGGCCGCCGGTACCCGTCGCGCGATATCCGGAGCAATAGTTCTCAGAGAGCCAGATCGGTGTTGACACTCCCGAGGTCCATACCTAGGTTGGCGGAACATGCGAAGTATCACGTAGCCGGTTTCGCTGTGCCAAGAGAGCCGGGTCTTCGGACCCGGCTTTCGACTTTGCTCTAGACGCGTAGACGGATCGTTGGACAGAGGGGTAGTTGGACCACGAGGGTCGCCGTCACTACCCACGCCGCCCGCGACGCTTCCCCCTAGCCGCATCACCCCACCGAGCCAAGAACGTCGTGATGAACTCGTGCACCCGTGACCCTTCCACCGTGAGCGGCGCCAGTGCCATAGCGACGCTGAGCGCCAAGTGATAGCCCTCGGACCGCGACGCGACCGCCCGCTGATACGCCGGATGCGCATCGTTGACCCACACAGTCGATTCCACAAGCCGGCCCAGCTCGGGATCGTCAGGCCGGCTCTCGAACCGAATACTGAGCCCGTAGCGTGCCGGACGCCGCCGCCCTGTGCCAGGAAGCCCGGTACTCTTGGGCTCGACCGGCGCGCGGGACGCGGTCTCCGACGCGGTTTCGGGCGCCGCTCGCTCCACCTCCGGCTCCGCGGTCTCCGCGCCTTTGGGCTCAACGGGGACCGGGGCCGCGTCTTCCGGAGCCGGAACGGCACCCGGGCCGCCCCCGCCCAACGGCAACCGGCGCTGGCCGCCGGGCCGCCGCTCGACCAGTGCCGCGAGCAGGGGAAACTCGTCGGCCAGATCGGCTAACAGGTTTCTGAGATCCCGCTCGATCGGACGCGTACGGCGCTGCCGCTTCCCGGCTGCCGCCTCCCGCACATCCCCCCACTCCGCGAGCTGCGCCGCCACCACCTCCTGTAACGCTTTCCGGTAGACGAGGTACAACGCGCCGCGCTTGCCCGTCCGTATGAAATCCGCCTTGTTGAGCATGAGACTCTCCGCCAACGCCGGCACTTCGATCAGGCCGCCTATGTGTTCCGGCGCCGCCGGCGTCACGCCCAGCCAGTCCCAACCGCGCTTGATCACCTTGCCGAGCGTGCTGACCGCCACACCGCGCTGTTCCTCGCTCAGTGGAACGCCGCTCCGCACCAGATAGCCGGACGCGGAAGGCTTCCGCTTGCGGGGCAGCTTCACCGCTACCGCGACCCGCTCCCGCACCGACGGGCGCCGACCGAGGAAGTGTCCGTTCACCGCGAAACGCACCCCATCCGGGTACGCCGTCTGGAGGATCGCGTCGAACGCGGGATCGAACAGCGGTTCGTACTGCCGCCGCAGCGTGGCTTCGACAAACCCGTCGTCCAACAGCGGACTCAAGGCGTTGTTGAGCGCGAGGCATACCCCGGTTCCGTGCTGCACGACCCGACCAGGCGGGTCCACCCATTTCCAGGGCGCGCGATGCTTCGATTTCAGATGCCACCGCGTGGCGACGTGGGTTTTCCCGCGTCGCGTCTCGGTAACGACGTCGTCACACAGCAGCAACCCGAGTTTTATTCCCACTCCCGCGAACCCGATCCCGCTACCCCGCTGCTTCGACGTGGTGGCGAGATCGTGATAGCGCCCCAGCTCACGTCGCGTCATTCCCCGGCCGTCATCTACCACGGTGAGCGTCGCGGCCGCGGGATCGGCAGAGAGGACGACCGCCGTCGCCCCCGAGTCCAACGAGTTGGCTACGATCTCCGTGAGAATCACTTCCTCGAGGGAGCCGGGATAGGCATCCCGCAAGTCCTCGAGCAGGTGCAACAGATCAACCCGCGTCTCACCCACAGCGCCTCCGGCCACGCAAGCCCGCATCATCCCGTGAGAGGAGTAACATCACGTCTCTCGTGGTCTCTGTAAACGATATGGTGAACTACGTCATCCCGGAATGGCGGGAAGGGCGGAAGGGCGGAAGGGCGGAAGGGCGGTTCCAATGTAGGTACACTCCCCCAACCTGTGCAGGTTCGAATCCTGTCGTCGGCACCCACCGCGCTACCCAGACCGTCGCGTTGATAT
The DNA here is from genome assembly GCA_036679645.1 of Gemmatimonadota bacterium. Classification (GTDB taxonomy): domain Bacteria; phylum Gemmatimonadota; class Gemmatimonadetes; order Gemmatimonadales; family GWC2-71-9; genus JADFNB01. The sequence goes on from JAZDCY010000050.1 coordinate 2,842, forward strand.
GATGTTACCAAGCACCGAGCTGGAGCGTATCCTCTACGTACTTGCCGGGTCTCCCCGTAGCCAGTTCCGCTCCGCAGGAAAGCCGGGTCTTATGACCCGGCTTTCCTGCTCTTTACCCACAGATACCGGTCTGCACCGAACCGGACCCCTGCCGGCACCGAGATCACATAGCTCGTCAGCGTACCGCCGCGAGCTCCCGCACGGCGCCCGCAAGCAACCGCACTTTATTGGCGTCACCCGACGCACTCACGTCGCCGCCGAGCGCGGTCGCCACTCTCGTCAGCGTCTCCCGCCGACCGGCACCCGAGGCATTCTCCGCACTGGTCAGCTCCTGCCGCAGCGACGAGATCCTGTTGGCCGGCAACCCGTTCGACCGCTCCAGCTGATCCACGTATGCACGCGCCAGCGCGAACGTGGCGGGCCAGACGAATTGCAGCTGTCCCTGCGCGTTCAGGTAGTCGAGCCGCACCGATTTGGCCGCGTCGATCTCGTTCTGCGAGAGATACTCGCTCGGCATCAGCTCGAAGATGTCCAGCCCGCGCGCGATCTCCGAACTCACCATCACGCCATTGTACCAGTAGACGGACCAGCTTCCGCCCATCTGCATCTGGTCCGGGTCCACCGGGCCGCGATCGTGAAAGGCGATCTCCATCGGGTGCGCAGGGTCGGTCCAGTCGAACACCGAGATGCCGCCCTGATACCAGCCCTGTACCATCACATCGCGTCCCGGGATGGGAATCAGCGACCCGTTGTGCGCGACGCAGTTTTCCTGCGGCGTCTGCGGTGCCGGCAGCTTGTAGTAGCTCCGGAACCGCATCTGCCGGTTCTCGAGCGTGAAGATGGCATCCGCCCCCCACTCCCTCGGATCGGTAGCGCGGCATTTTGGCTGGCCGCCTCCACCCCATTCGTCCGTGAAGAGGACCTTGCTGCCATCGTTGCTGAACGTCGCCGAGTGCCAATAGGAGAAGTTCGAGTCGCTCACCGCGCCAATGCGCGTCGGGTTGGCGGGGTCGGAGATGTCCAGCAGCAGTCCGTAGCCACCGCACGCGCCGCCCGCCAGACCGATGGCCGGATACACGGTGATGTCGTGGCACTGCGTGGGACCGGGACGCGGGCCATCGGGGCGAGGCCGCCCGAACCGCCGCGCGATCATCTCCGGTAATGCCTCACGCAGTGCCGCGCTGTCGGCACCCGTGGCGGCGCCGCTGCCGCCCCGCGCGCTCACGATGCTGTCGAGCATGGGCCTCACGAACCGGCCCGGCAGTACCATCTGCTGACCTCGTATCTCAACGACGAAGGCGCCCCGTGCGCGCGCCTCTTCGATCGCGGCCATTCCCGCCGGCCCCGCGCCGTGCGTCGGGGGCGCCGCGAGATCCTGAAAGATCCGTGGAGAACTCACAATGGCCGCCTCTTCAGGATGCGCGAGCGGCACCCGGATCACCTCGATCCGGAACAGCGCGGTGTTGGGATTCTCGTCCAGTTGACCGCCCGAACACCCTGGCACCTCTTCGGCGGGGCGCACCGCGGCCGATCCGGAGACGTACACGTACACGTTCTCATCGTCGTTCGGATCCTCTACGACCGTATGCGTGTGCGACCCACGGCATGTCTGCACGTTGGCGATGTACTGCGGGTTGCGAATGTCGCTGATATCGAAGATCCGGATGCCGCGCAGTCGGTCATGGCTCACCGACTCGTGCACGCCATCTGTGCCACAGTCGAGCCGGCCGCCCAGTCCCTCACCCGAGATAACAGGAGATTCCGGTAGACCGACACGTCGCTCTGCGATGCCGGACAGACATACCCCACCGCGAGGGACGGGTGGCTGGGATCCGAGATGTCCCACACCTGCATCCCGTTGTAGTTGCCCTGGATCGCGTAGTTGCCGGTAAAGGCGAGGTCGGAATTCGTGACGCCCACGAATGCTTCGGGCGGCGGCGTCTGCGACACGACCCGGAGGTTCCACACCGCTTCTTCCGCGTCGAATAGCCCGGGCCCTAGTCCGATGCGCGGGTCGGGACTGGGCGCCGCGGCCATTGGAGCGGGTGCGGGTGCCGGCGCAGCCGTTTCCGACGACGCGGTATACGACGAACAGCCTGGGAGAACCAAAAGTCCCGCAGCGAGCGGGAGCCAGAGACGGTTGGTAGCGGCCTGTGCGGCACGGAACAACGGGGTACCGATCATGACACATCCTTCTTGAGCAAGGTGATTCCTGTATGTGCCTCAACGCTCTTCACAGCGCCCAGGTCAATCGCAAATCGCCAATCGCAAACCGTCGATCGTCAGTTGTCTCGCCCCGCCTCTGTCAGTTCCTCGAGCATCAGCTCCATCCGGGCGATCTCGGTTATCTGATCTACCTGGATATCGGACGAGAGTTTGAACACCAGACCGTCCAGCGCGGCCCCGTCCGTGGCGTATAGCTCGTGCACCATGGTCACGGCACCGCGATGATGCTGGATCATGGACGTCAGGAACAACCGGTCGAACTCGGAGCCCCGGGCCTGATCCAACTCATTCAGCTGCTCTTGCGACAACATGCCCGGCATGTGCATGGCATAGGCCGGGCCGTGCACGGTCAGGGTCGCCCCGTGGGTTTCGACTTCCGGTGCGGGCTGACCGCGACGGCGAAGCCAGTGCTGCATTGTCGCGATCTCGTCCCGTTGGGCGTTGATGATCCGGGAGCAGAGCGTCTGCACCGTGGCGCTCGCTCCGTGAGTCGGGGCGAACCCCGCCATCACCAGCGCCTGCCCGTGGTGACCGATCATGCCGGTCATGAAGTGGACATCCGCTTGCGTATAGCCCATCCGGGCGCTGTCCATCCGGGCCCGGTACGTCTCCTCCAGCTCGGCCGTCGATGCAGCGTCCGGCTGCGGAGGGGGCAGCGTGGCGCTACGAGCCGCACCGCCGCAGGCGGCGGTCACGGAAGTGGCCAAAAGAAGCGCGGCAACTGAGTGCCCACGCAAGAATCGCCTGCCGTCTTGTATCACTCGAACACTCCCTGGAGGTCGGGCCTGGTACCCTGTCATGCCGACAAAGTTACTCGGTGGGACGGGGTGGGGGAGAGAGGCGATACAGGCCGCTCAGGCACTCAGGCGCTGGCAGGAACTCGTGCGACAGACCCCAACAGGCGCCCCGGGCGTCAGCCCGGGGTGCCCGCCAGAAAGCCGACAGACCCAAGGGGTAAGCCTGGGGTTCGCGCGACACCCGGGGGTGCGACCTACCGCCTGATCCCCGCCGCCACCCCCTCCGGCCCCTGGCGTAACCAGTGCGGCGGGACGAACGGCCGTTCCCGCGGCCACACCTCGTTGAGCGTCTCGCCCTCGTACAGCCGTCCACCCTTCATCACATACAAGATGCGCACCGAATTCCGCAGATCCTCCAACGGATCGGCATCGAACACGAGGATGTCCGCCAGCTTGCCCTCCTCGATAGTGCCGAGGTCGGTCCCCAACCCAATGGCCTCCGCTCCATAGATCGTGGCGGCACGTAACACGTTGTGCGGTGACAGACCGCCCGACCCCAGGGCCCACAACTCCCAGTGGTAGCCCAGGCCCTGCAACTGCCCGTGACTCCCCACGCCAATGCGCGCGCTGTCTTCCAACATCGCCCTCACGAACTCGGCGTGTCGCTGGAACACGTACTCCTCCGGCAGGAACCAGCCACCGCGGCCCGGATTGCCACCGCGGCGCCGGCTACGCGCATCGATGCTCTCTTCGGGTGCAAAGCGACGCAGCTTGGGATCGTCGTGCACGTTCTCGGTGGTGTAGAAGAAGTTCTCGCCGAACGGCCCGCCGTACGACACGAGCAGTGTCGGCGTGTTGGTGGTCTGGGAAGCCTTGAACAACTCGACCACGTCGTTGAATATCGGCGTTATCGGCAAGGCGTGCTCGATGCCGGGATAGCCGTCAAGCGCGTGCGTGATATTGAGCCTGAAGTCGAGCCCGCCTTCTGTCGTGGGCATCAACTTCAATTCCTTCGCGGCCTGGATGATCCACTGCCGCTGCTGCCGGTTCCCCGACATGTACATCTTGAGCGTGTGCGTGTTGTAGTACTGGCTGTAACGGCGTAACACGGTCTTTGCGTGCTTGGCGTTGCGAATGTTCTCGGTCAGGAACACGCCCGGTCCCGTCGAGTAGATGCGCGGACCTATCATCCCCCCAATGTCGATACGATCCTGATAGCTCAATACATCTGTGGATCCGGTCTGTGGATCTCGCGTGGTCGTGACACCGAACGCCAACGTCGTGAGATACTGCCACGCCTGCTCGCTGTGGATCTCCGGCACGAGCCACTGCGGGTGGTAGTGCGTGTCCACGAATCCCGGCGTGATGGTCTTGCCGGTGACGTCGATGATCTGGGCACCCTCGGGGACGTCGACCACTCCCGTGGTACCTACGCCCACGATGCGGTTGTCGGTAATGACGATGTCGGCGTTCTCGATAATCGAGTCTCCCTGCATTGTGACCACGCGACCGCCGCGCAACACGATGCTGCCCCGCACGACCTCGCGTGGCAGCTCGACGTCGATCCGCATCTCCGCCGGCTTGTAGCCGGCGGTGTCCGCCGCCAGGCTGTCCATCCCGGACCGTACCGAATCTGCACGCGCACGAATGACCGCTGCCCGCGCCCGCAACTCGTCGGCAGCACGAATCAACGAGTCCGCCCGCATCTGCACCGAGTCCGCGGCCAACTGGCTGATACGTTGCGTCAACGAATCGGGGACCACCGCGGAGTCCGCCTTCTCGAGGCTATCCGCCAGCCCACGCGCGGTCTTGAGGCTGTCGAGCAGGTGCCGGGCCCGCAGCGCCTGTCCGACCGTCTCTCGGGCCGCCTGTTGGGTGCTGTCCTCGATTGCCTCGACCCGCGAGAGATCATAGGTGAACAGGGCGTTCCCAATGGACCACCGGATCTGCGTTCCGTCGGCACTCCACGACGGGAACTCGCCGCCCACCTCGGTCAGTTGCCGCACCAGAACCGGCGCCGCACTCGGTCTGGCCACCGACACGGTGGGAACCGGTACCGTCACTGCCGGCATGTCGATCATGTAGATGTGATTGCCGACCTGTGCCAACGCCCTCCCACCGGTGGGAGACATCATGACCAATCCCGCCGGCGGTGGGCGCGGGCCCTGTTCGGCCGCTTCCGGGTCCATCACCGACGGCTGCAACACCGGTTGGGGGAACACGCGACCCGGGACTACTTCCCACTGCTCCGGATGCGGGTTGCCAAAACCACCCGGTGGTCTGGCACCGCGCACGTTGAGATGGCGCTTTACATCCGTCCCGTCCCACCTGAACGAGACGAGACCCTCCGACCGGCTGTACGCGTAGATCCGGTTTGGCTGATCTACCCGGAAATGCGCCACGTCCCGACTGCCGGTGGGCGCGATCAACGTCACGTCGCCACCGCTCGCCGGTACCCAGACGAACTCACCACCCAACGGCCCAAAGAAGACGTCGGGGGCACTCGTCAGTTGGCGGGCGGCTCCCCGGCTGGCAACGATACGCTGTCCGTCCGGCGACCAGGCGAGGTCGTAGTAGAGCGCCGCCGCACTGGTGAGTTGCCGCGGGCTGGTCCCGTTGGCGCGCACGCTCATGATGTTCCCGCCCGCCGAGTCATCCCACGTTACGTACGCAAGCGTCGATCCGTCGGGTGACCACACGGGGAAGTACTCGCCGATATCCGCGGTCGTGAGACGCCGCGGCTCGCCGCCATCGAGTTGCTGCACCCACAGACGGTCGAAAGCGGTGAACGCGATCTGCTCGCCGTTGGGTGACGCGACCGGATGCCGGATCTGCCGCGCGGTCACCGTCGCGGATGTATCCACGCGATACTCGAACTTCACTTCCGGCCCGATGGCGAGTTTGACCTCGGCCTCGAACGGGATGTTCGCAGCGGTGCCTCCGTCGATGGGCACGCGCCAGATCTGGCCGTCGTACGACACGACCACCGAACGTGAGTCGGGCATGAAGCTGTAGCCCGGCAGCACGTCGAGCGGGGCGCGCGATTCCATGTCGTCCCGTTGCACTGGATACGCCAACCACCGCTCGGCTCCGGTGTTCAGGTCGCGGATTCGCAGACCCGTCTCCGTGCCGTCACGCGTGCCGAACACCAGCCACCGGCCGTCCGGCGAGATGGCGGGCCGGAACCCCGACCCATAGCGACCGGTCATGCGCGTGGACGTGCCGGTCTCTCGGTCGTACCGATAGAGCTGATACTGCGGGAAGATGGCGTTGTACTGCCAGTCACCGCTCCGCCGCGCATACCAGATGTGCTGCCCGTCGGGGCTGACCGCCGCACCCATCGTCTTGGCCGACGCCGGGCCGCTGATCACGATCTCCGCGCTCGACCGATGGACGTTGTAGATCCTGAGCTTGGCCGATCCGCCCAAGCCCCCGGTCCGACTCACCACGATGTGCTCACCGTCCGGCATCCATTCCGGCGAGTAGTACAGACTGGTGTTACCGCGTGTGACCTGCGTCGTGTCCGTGAAGTCCATACGCAGAGTCCACACGTTGTCGCCGCCGCTCCGGTCGGATACAAAGACGATCGTCTCGCCGTCGGGACTGAAACGTGGCTGCCCGTCATAGGCGAGGCCTTCGGTGATACGAGTCGCCGTCCCGCCCGCAATTGGTAGCGTGTAGAGATCACCCAACATGTCAAACACGATGGTCTGACCGTCGGGACTCACGTCCAATGACATCCACGTGCCGCGGGTCGCCGTGAAGTCGGCCGACCGCGCCGCCTCTAACGGCAACGGCTTTTTCTTGTCGCCACTACCCGGACCTGGCGGGCCCTGCGCGGACAGCGTCGTTACGGCCGCGCCCAACAGTGCGAGACCGGCAACGCTCGAGCGCAGCGCAATGTGCAGGCGAGTCATCGTGCACCTCCCCGAATTCCCGCTTCGACAACGGGAGCGACATGACGCCACGGCTCGTCCGGAGCTGCCTGCGCACGCGGCCAGATCTCGTCTAACGTATCTCCCTCGTACAGCCGTCCGTTCTTCATCACGTACCTTATGGTGTTGGTGTTGCGGATATCGTCCAACGGATTGGCATCGAGCACGATCAGATCGGCGAGCTTGCCCGACTCGATGGAACCCAGATCGTTGCCCAGCCCAATCGCCTGCGCGCCGAGTATCGTGGCCACACGGAGCGCGTCGTGATTTTCCATGCCGCCGCTCTGAATGGCCCACAACTCCCAGTGGTACCCGAGCCCCTGGAACTGTCCGTGACTGCCGACGCCGGCGCGCCCGCCGGCCTCGACGAGTCGCGCTATCCATGCCGCGTGCCTGCGGAAGGCATACTCGTCTTCGTGAAACCATCCGCCCGGACCGGGACCCGGATTTCGCCTTCGCACCTTGGCATCGAACTCTTCACTCGGCATGAAATGGCGGATCTTCGCGTCGTTCACGATGTCTTCGTGCGTGTAGAAGTAGTTCTCCGCCCATGGCGCGCCGTACGACACGAGCAGCGTGGGCGAGTTCGTCGTTCCCGATGTCTTGAACAGCTCGATCACGTCCTCGTACGCCGGGATGATCGGCATCGTGTGCTCGACGCCGGGATACCCGTCCATCGCATGCGTCATGTTGAGACGATAGTCGAGCCCGCCTTCCGTGGTCGGCATCAACTCGAGTTCGCGCGCGGCCATGATCAACCATTGTCGCCGTCGGCGATTGCCGGACATGTACATCTTGAACGTCTTGGTGTCGTAGTAGTCGCTGTAGCGACGCAGCACCCTACGCGCGTGGTCGAGATCCTCAATGCCCTCCGTCCAGAAGACGCCGGGACCGGTCGAGTAGACGCGGGGACCCGGCATGTATCCCGCCTCCACGCGGTCCGCGTACGACAACACGTCGGTCGTCGCCGTCTGCGGATCGCGGGTGGTGGTCACACCGTACGCCAAATTGGCGAGGTAGATCCACGGTCGCGTCCAGTGAAGGCCCCAGAGATTCCACATGTGCGCGTGCGTATCGACAAAGCCCGGAACGATCGTCTTGCCGGTCACGTCGATCACCTGGGCATCGGCCGGCGCCGAACCGCGTGGGCCGACACTCGCTATGCGATTGTTGGTAACCACGACGTCTGCGTTCTCGATCACCTCGGCACCGCGCATCGTCACGACCCGCGCGCCGCGCAGCACGACCGTGCCCTGCGGAATATCGCGATTTGCCGTCACCTCAATGCGTCGTTCTTCCGGCCGGTATGTCGTGTCACCGGCAGCGGCGTCGAGTCGATAGGTCACGAACGCGTTCCCAATAGACCAGTGCAGCGTGCGTCCGTCCCCGCCCCAGGCGGCGAACTCGCCGCCGATGTCGGTGAGCTTGCGGACCGGCATCGACGCGCTGTCCGGTTTCGTCACCATCACCACCGGCACGCCGCCGATCTGCGGCACGGTAACGACGTATACGTCGTTGTTGACCTGCGCCAGCGCGAGGTCGCCTTGCGGCGCCATCATCACCAAATCCGCAGGGCGGTGCGGGATGTTCGGCTCGCGACTGTAGTCGCGCGGCATGAGCAGGTCGGAAGTGGGCGACACCTCCCACGCTGCCGGCGTGATCGGCAGCCGCCACGTGACCTTCAGGTGTTGTTTGAGATCGGTATTGTCCCACCGGGTCGAGACCAGCGCCACTGGTGGCGGCTGTCCCGGCTGGCGCGGCCCGCTGGACGGGAGGCGTCCGTAGGAGTAGATGCGGTCGGGGTCGTTCGTGAAGTGAGGGCGAGAGCGGCCGGCCGTCGGGCCGATCACCGTGACGGCGCCGCCACGTGCGGGAACCCAAACAAACTCCGAGCCTAATCCACTAAAGACGAACGGATCGACGGCCTCCTGCAGGTCCCGTGAGGACGCCCGTATCGCCACGATGCGGCCGCCGTCGGGCGACCAGGCGAGCTGCTGGTAGTACGCCGACACCCGGGTGAGCTGTCGCACCCGGCCGCCCGATGCCGAAACCCGCATGATATGACCGATCGAATCGTTCCACGTCACGAAGGCAACGTCCTCGCCATCTGGCGACCAGGTCGGGTAATACTCGCCGGTGTTCTGCCCGGTGAGCCGGCTCGGTGTCCCGTCGGGCAGGTTCATAACGTACAACCGATCGAGCGCGGTGAACGCGACCTGCGAGCCGTCGGGTGACGGCACCGCATCGCGAATCTGCTTCACGGTGAAGGTGGCACCGTCGTCCACCGGATAGTCGAACCTCACTTCCGGTCCCACCGCAACTTCGGCGTTGACCGTGAAAGGGATTTTGGTTGGGTCGGTGCCGTCTATCGGCACATTCCAGATCTCACCGCCATAAGAGATGACGATGGACCGGGAATCTGGCGTGAACGAGTAGCCCGGCAACACGTCCATGTTGGCAATGGATTCCTGGTCGTCCCGCTGAATGGGGAACGCGAGCCAGCGCTCCTCGCCCGTCGCGAGTTCGCGAATACGCAAACCCGTTTCGGCGTCATGGCGTGAGCCGTAGGCCAGCCATGTGCCATCAGGCGAGAGCGCCGGCCGGAACGCCGAACCGTAACGTGAACTCATCGTCGTCCGGGTGGCCGCCTCGCGGTCGTACACCGCGAGTTGATACTGCGGCATGACGGCGTTGTACTGCCACGCACCAGACCGCTGCGCAAACCAGACGTAACGTCCGTCGGCCCCAAAGGCCGGGCCGAGCATGCGAAGACGACCCGGACCGCCCGCCATCTCGAGGCCGCGGCCGCCGTCAACGTGGTAGAGCCACAGCTTCTCGAGACCGAGCCGCGTGCGTTTTGGCACTACGACGTAGTTGCCATCAGGCGTCCATTCGGGAGAGAGGTACGAAGCGCCATCGCCGGTGGTAAGCGGCGCCGGATTCCCTCCATCGGCATCGATCAGCCACACGTTGTCGTCGCCGCTCCGGTCGGAGACGAACGCGATGCGCGTGCCGTCACGACTGAAGCGTGGTCCCAGGTCGTGGGCAATGCCGTGCGTCAATCGCGTGGCCGTGCCACCAGCGATCGGGATCGTGTACAGATCACCGAGCAGGTCGAACACGATGGTCTGCCCATCGGGACTCACGTCCAGGGAAATCCACGTCCCTCGAGTCGCAGTGAACCGCGCCCAACGGGCCGGCTCGAGAGGCAGGCCCTGATCGGCTTCCTCCTGGCTCCAGGCAACCTGTGGGAGGGAAATGGCAAACAGAGGAAGTGCGGCGAGCAACAGACCGCAGCGTCGAGACAACTGCATGGCAAAACTCCGCAGCGTGTGGGTACCGGATTGGGCTTTCGAATTGAAACGTGGGCCTACGGGTGGCGACAACCGACAGTCAGGATCGTGCATTGTGAACGCGCGAGGCCAATATGTGGATGGTGCCGTCAGCATGGGCAGAAAGATGCATTGGGGGGCGGATGGTCGCGAGGTGCCGTCTTGGATTCCCCGAAGACACCGGAAAGTTCCTCCAGATCCGCATCTGGGACTCAGGAGTCTGAGAACCGAGTGTCCCTGCCAATCCCGGCTACCGACAACTGAACGCCTGAGCGCCTGAGCGCCTGAGCGTCTGAGCGTCTGACAGGGTACGCGAGTAACCTGGCAACCGTTTATCTTCCCTCCTCCAGTGCCTTCAACCGATCCCGGCTTGTCCACGAAACCAAAGATCTCGGGCGCGAGTCTGCGGCACGCGTTCTGGGAGATCATCTGGCCGCGACGCACGCTCATCGCGATCGGGCTCCTTCTGATCCTCATCAACCGGCTCAGCGGCCTCGTGCTGCCCGCATCGAGCCGGTACCTCGTCGACAACGTCGTGGCCGGCGGCGACGGGGGGATGCTGTTCAAGCTGCTGGGCCTCGTGGCCGTTGCGGTGACGATCCAGGCGATCACGTCGTTCGCGCTCACCATGATGCTGAGCGTCGAGGCGCAGCATCTCATCGCCAACCTGCGCGCGCAGGTACAGAAACACGTCCTGCAGCTCCCCATCCGGGTCTTCGACAACCGCAAGACCGGTGAGCTGGTATCGCGCATCATGGATGACGTCGAAGGCGTGCGGAACCTCGTCGGCACGGGCCTGGTGCAGCTCGTGGGCGGCACGGTCACCGCTGTAGTGGCGCTGGTCTTTCTCATCCGCATCGATCCGCTCATGACGTTGCTCGCACTCGGGCCGCTCGCGGCATTCGCGTTCGTCTCGACCCGGGCGTTTCAGACACTCCGACCCGCGTTTCGCGAGCGCGGAGCTATCCGCGCGGAAGTCACCGGCCGGCTCACCGAGACGATCGGCGGCATCCGCGTGATCAAGGGGTTCCACGCGGTCGAGAGGGAGTCCCAGGTGTTCGAGGCAGGGGTGATGCGCATCCTGGACAACGTGCGCACCACGCTCAAGGCATCAAGCTGGGTCACGAGCCTCGGAACGTTTTTCCTGGGGCTCGCGAGCGTGCTGATTCTGGGTCAGGGCGGCCGGCTCATCCTGCGGGGCACCCTGACGGTGGGCGAGTTGTTCTCGTTCATTCTCTTTCTCGGTTTCTTGATTGCGCCGGTGCTTCAGATGGCGAACATCGGGACACAGATGACCGAAGCGTTCGCGGGCCTCGACCGTACGGCGGAGCTACTTTCGTGGCCCAAAGAGGACGATGACCCGAAACGCACCAAAATCATGCCGCAAATCCGCGGCGACGTCTGTTTCGAGGACGTGCACTTCCGCTACGAGGAGGACAAGCCGGTGCTGCAGGGCATTTCGTTCGACGCGCCTGCCGGCACCGTGCTCGCACTGGTTGGGAGTTCGGGTTCAGGCAAGACGACGCTCGCGAGCCTTGCCGCAACCTTTCTGCAACCCGACTCGGGCCGCGTACTCGTGGATGGTATCGATCTGAGTGAGGT
>JAZDCY010000051.1:0-6367 GCA_036679645.1 Gemmatimonadota bacterium
GATGTTCAGCTTGACCGACAACACGATGGCCGACGGCCGCGGCTTCGAAAGCGTCGAACTGATCGCGGATCGACGGATCTCGCAGCGGTTCATCGACCACGTCCTCGTCCGCTTCATTGGCGAATTGAAAGACCGCGACGTCGTTTGGGACGTCTTCAACGAGCCCGAAAACGTCACCGGAATCCCGCTGCGCGAAGTGCAACGGTACGTCGAGCGAGTGCTCGCAGCTGGCCGCGCCGCCGATCCGGACGCCCGCTTCACCGTCGTCAGTCGCAGCCGACCGGAGATCGTCTACTGGCAAGGCCGCGGCCTCGACCTCTACAGCCACAACATCTTCACCAAACGCGCCGTCACCGAGTCCGTTTCTGCGCCCCGTCATCTCGACGCGCCGATCATGGTCGCCGAAATCGCACCGGAACTGGCGACTGCCGAGAATCTCGGGGCGCTGCGTGCCGCCGGCTATTCCGGAGTCGGCATCTGGGGCTGGGAAACGAGCGACAAGTACGAGTGGCAACTGGACGAAGTTGACCGAATCGCTGAGCCCTTCGCGTCAATGAAAGACTGACACGCGGAGTTCAGCCCCGACGGCGGCCGCATCCTCACCGCTGCCGAAGACGGTACAGCGCGCCTCTGCCGGGTGCCTGCGACGACGCCCAACAGCTCAACCGGCCCAGCGGCCATCGATGCGCCTGCACTACTCCGTTTCGGATATGGCTACATGCCCAACGGGATGCGGAACACGGGGGTGCGCTCCATCCTCGAGGACAGCGAGGGCAACTACTGGTGCGGAAGTTGTCATACAAGTTCAACGGAGAGTCGTTCGACAGGATCCACTGACACGACGCGGGAAAGCTGAGCGCGGGTGAAGCTGTCGCTAGCGCGACCGAATTGTTGGCCAACAGGTGGTTGCCATCGTACTCGAGGTATCTGTCACAAAGCCGGGACAGAAGCGGCTCTAATCTCGCGTACAATTGGTCGATGTTAGAGCGGAGCACGTGACCCACACCTCGCTCAGGAAAGGAACGAACATGTTCGCTGCACGGCGTCTCAGACTGCTTGGGTTCATTCTGGCAAGTGCCGTCGTTGGGGCTCCGGCAGCGCTTGCGCAGACCGGTGCACGCTCGGGAGGTGATCGCGAGATCGCACCCTTCGTGATCATCCCGCAGCAGCGGACCTACTCGACCCAGGTCATCCCGACCGGGCTTCGTCTGACGACTGTCTCGGCGACAATCGACATCGTCGAGCAAGTCGCGACCACGACGCTCGAGATCGTGATCAACAACCCCAGCGCCAATCAGCTCGAGGCGGAGCTGATCGTGCCTGTGCCCAATAGCGCGGCGGTCCGCCGATTCAGTATCGACGGCGCTGGTGGCGAGACCGCCGCGATCCTGCTCCCGGGCCCGGAGGCGCGCCGGTTGTACCAGTCGATCGTGAGCAAGATGAAGGATCCTGGGTTGCTTGAGTTCATCGGGTTCAACCTGATCCGCACGAGCGTGTTCCCCGTGCCGCCGAACGCCTCGCAGACGATGTCGCTCGTCTACGAGCAGATCCTGACCAGCGATGGCGACCGGATTGACTATGTGCTGCCTCGAAGCGCTGCGCTGGCGGGCTCGAATGTCGTGTGGAACATCAGCGCGACGATTCGATCGCAGCGCGCGATCTCTGCGGTGTACTCCCCAAGTCACGAGCTGCAGACCAGTTCCGGCGCGGCGCGTGTTGTTGCCAACGTACCGGCGGACAAGGCCGGGCCCGGGACGTTCCGCCTGAGCTATCTCCTCGAGCGAGAGGGGCTCGCGACAACCGTTCTTACCTACCCGGACGAAGAGATCGGCGGCGGGTACTTCCTGTTGCTCGCCGGGTTGCCCGAGGCGAAAGAGGAAGCCGCGCCGGTTCGCCAGAAGCGTGAGATCATCGTGGTGCTCGATCGCTCGGGCAGCATGAGGGGCGAGAAGATTGAGCAGGCCCGCGGCGCCGCCATCCAGGTGCTCGAGGGGCTCGAGCCCGGTGAGGCGTTCAACATCATCGACTATTCAGAGACTGTGAGTTTGTTCGCCGACAGTCCGGTGATCAAGGGCGAGCAATCGCTCGCCGAGGCGCGGGCCTACCTGGGCTCACTCGGGGCCGGTGGGGGAACGAACATCCACGAGGCACTGCGCACTGCCGTCGCTCAGAACCCGACCGAAGGCATGCTCTCGATGGTGATCTTCCTCACCGACGGTCTTCCAACGGCCGGAAACACAAGCGAGGTGGACATCCGGGAGCACACGCAGGAGGCCAATGTCCACGCACGACGGATCTTCACGTTCGGCGTCGGATTCGACGTGAACGCACCGCTGCTCGATCGCATTGCCCACTCCTCGCGGGCCCCGAGCATCAACGTGCTTCCGGGGCAGAACATCGAGGTCGCGGTGACGACCGTGTTCCGGCGTCTGGCAGGCCCGGTGCTGTCGTGGCCGAAAATCGCGGCGCTGGACGCAGCCGGCAAGACCAGCACGCGTGTCGTGCGCGAGTTGATGCCCACATCACTGCCGGACTTGTTTGATGGTGACCAACTGGTGACGCTCGGGCGCTACGTCGGCCAGGAACCGGTTCGTCTCAGTCTTGAGGGCGATCAGGACGGTGTGATGCAGTCCTTCCGATTCGAGTTCGATCCCGCCGACGCGACGGTGCGCAACGCGTTCGTGCCGCGCCTCTGGGCGAGTCGGAAGATCGCCAATCTCATCGACGAGATACGCCAGTCCGGCGCCAATGGAGACACACTGGGTGAGCGACCAAGCGTGACCAACTCACAAAGGGCGCAGGAGCTCGTCGAAGAAATCGTCCATCTCTCAATGAAGTTCGGCATTCTGACCGAGTACACGGCGTTTCTCGCCCAGCAGCCGGAAACCACCCAGGTGCAGGCGGCGGCGTTCGACTACGCGGTCGCGTGCAGCTCGACCATGAGCAACTTGGAGGATAAGGCGGTCAACGAGCGCTGGGGCAGGGGCGCCGTCTCCCAGTCACTCAACATCAAGGCGGGGCAGATCCAAGCCTGTGTTAATCCTTCGAACGAGTGGCTCGACGCCAACATGAACCGCGTCAGCATCATGACGGTCCAGCAGCTCGGCGACCAGACGCTCTTTCGGCGCGGGGAGCGCTGGGTCGATGCACGAATCGTGTCCGCCGAGAACCAGGAGTTCGAACCTCCGCAACAGGTCGTCGACTTTGGCTCTACGGAGTACTTCGCCCTGGCCGACACTCTTGCCGACCGAGGGCGGTCCGCGCTGATGGCCATCCCGGGCGAGGTGTACCTGATTGTCAACGGTGAGGCCGTGCTGGTGAGCAATCCGGTAAAGCCGATCGACGACGGCTGCTGACCGACGTCGGCCACGCAGGGCGCACCCGCGCGTTGATCGGGCGCCCATACAATTGGAGGCGAAACCGAACGGGATCCCGGATGCCCCATGCGAACATACTCGTCGTTGAAGATGACCCGCCGATTCGGCGCGGTATCGTCATCGCGCTCGAGTCCGCCGGGTACACGCCGCTCGAAGCCACCGACGGTGAGGAGGGCCTGTCGGCGGCGATCTGTACGGAAACCGATCTGGTTCTGCTCGACGTTCTGCTTCCGGCGATGGACGGGTTCGAAGTGCTGCGCCGGATTCGGATTGCTCGTCCGGCGCTGCCAGTGATCATTTTGACCGCGCGGGGTGCCGAAGAGGATCGCGTGCGCGGGCTCACCGAAGGCGCCGACGACTACGTCCTCAAGCCCTTCAGCCACACCGAGCTGCTCGCCCGGATCGAGGCGGTGCTTCGCCGATCACCGGCCCGCCCGTGCGCCGTGCCGGCGGTCCGCATCGCAGGGAGAGAGATCGACTTCGAGCGCCGCGAAGTGGTCCTCACGGACGGAACGCGAATCGGACTCAGCGAAGGCGAGGCCGCGCTGTTGCAGCACTTGGCCGCGAATCGTGGACGTGTCATTTCGAGGCAGGAGCTGCTGTCAAGCGTATGGGGCATTGATCCGCGCGGCGTGCAGACGCGCGCCGTGGACAAGCAGGTGGCGCGGATCCGCGTGGCACTTGGAGATGATCCGAGGAAACCTTCGGTGCTCCTGACGGTACGCGCAAGGGGGTACATGCTTGCGTCGGATGCCGACAACGGAGAGGACCGTTGAGGATAGGAGCTCGAAACCAGCTCGTTTTCGGTGTGTTCGCGGCCATCATGGTCGGCACGCTGGGACTCATCAGCGCGCTGATGCTCACGCTCGAAAGGAACGAGGCCGCGTCGCGCCGAGAGGCGCAGCTTCAGGAGGCGATCCGCGTGGTGATCGCTCGCATGGAATCGCGACTCTCGCCGATCCTCAGCCGGGAGGCCGCTCGCCCATATTTCCATTATGCCTCGTTCTACGGAGCGGATGAGGCCTACACGCGCATGCTCCGCCCGGTCGATGTGGGCGCCGTGCTTGTGCCCTCGCCGCTGCTGTCTGAAATGCCGGAATTCTGCAAACTGCACTTCCAGATCGGCGTCGACGGCACATTCACGTCGCCACGCGTTCCCTCCGGGAACCTGCTGGACATCGCCGAGATGAGCTACATCTCCGGCGCCGACGTGCTGGCGGCGGCGAAGGCACTCGAGGATCTAAGCACCTGTATCGAAGGACCCAGTTTCGTCGTGATGATGTGCGGCGAATTGCGATTCACGAACTACCCGGCAACCGGAACATGGCGAACCGCCGAGCCCGGGATCGAAGTCGGAACGATGACGCCGCGCTGGATCGACCGAAACGGAGCACCGGAGCTGGTCGTCGTGCGATCGCTGGTCACACCACGCACCAAGTTCGTCCAGGGTGTCTGGCTGGAGTGGGGCCCGCTTCGTGCGGCGTTGCTGGAGGAGGCGTCGGACGTACTTCCCGCAGCGCGGTTGGAACGTGCGCCATCAGAAACCGATGAGTCGGCCGCCGGCGATGGACCGACGCGCACCTTGGCGAGCCTTCCTGTGACGCTCGTGCCCGGCTCGATTCCCTCGACGCACGCTTCGGCCCTCACGCCCATGCGAATGATGCTCGGCGTCGCGTGGATCGCCGTGCTCGCATCGATCGCGGCCGTTGGATTCGTCGTTCGAACACTCGCAGACGTGGGGGAGCGACGCGGCCGATTCGTCTCGGCGGTCACGCACGAGCTTCGCACGCCGCTGACGACGTTCAGGCTGTACTCGCACATGCTCGCCGATGGCACGGTCCAGGATGAGGCGATGCGCCGGGAGCTTGTCGAGACACTCCGCACCGAATCCGACCGGCTGCAGCGCGTCGTCGAGAACGTACTTTCTTACGCGCGTCTCGGGGACATGGCCGGCGGACCGAAAATGCAGCGCGTCGATGCCCGTGAGCTGATCACCGGGATCCTCCCTGTGCTCGAGCGTCGCGCTCGGGAACAGGAGATGCAACTCGAGTCCTCGCTCGACGGCATCGATGGTGCCCACTTACTCGCTGATTGCCAGTCGCTTGAGCGCGTGCTTGTCAACCTCGTGGACAACGCCTGCCGGTACGCCGGCGGCGCGCCGGACACGACCGATCGACGCATACACATACTCACGGCGCGTCATTCACGCTCCATCAGCATCAGCGTGGCCGATCACGGCCCGGGTGTGACGCCCGCGGATGGCACGAGGATCTTCAAACCCTTCGCTAGAGCGCACGAGCAGGGCAGCGCACAGTCCGGGCTCGGTTTGGGGCTCGCGCTCGCCCGTGAATTGACTCGACAGCACGGCGGCGAACTCAGGCTTGAATCACGAGAGTCGTTTGGAGCCGTATTCACGATCACGCTGCCGTTGGTCTGAGTATCGCACATCGAAACTTGAGAGGCGCGCGCTCGAAGTAGACGGCGATGTGACTGACCTTTCCCGTAGGGTGTAAAAACTCGGCTCATGCCGCAGCCCGGTGATATGACCGCAGGAGTCCGCCGAGCCGATCACGGCGGGCTACAGGATTATCCATCTCCGGAGGCACTTCGGATGGCTGGATCGGGACATTCCCGATGCCCTGGTGCGGACGCTCCCGCAGTACCGGGACGCTTCGTGTGAGGCCAGAATACGGTATCCTGTGACCGGCTGAGTATTTGCACGCTACGCCGTCGCGGCGGGCGGTCCGGGCGGGATGTACTGGCCGATCGGCGCGCTGGGGCTGGTGGTTTCGGTCGTCATGCTGGCTTCCAACAGATCGCGATCGGCCGGTCGCCCGTCCGATGCGTGAGGCACGTGCAGATGCTTTGAACACGAAGTCCGCGACGAGCACGACGGGGCAGGTCCCCCGGCGCGCCGGGGTCCGAGCCGACGTTCGGATTGAACGCGGAGAGCGCAGAGTGCGACGCGAAGGTCGCGGAGGGGGATAGAG
>JAZDCY010000052.1:0-26041 GCA_036679645.1 Gemmatimonadota bacterium
GGGACAGTCGGGTGAACGCCGCAACATCTCCCGGCCCATCAGCGCGTGGACAGCCGACTGGCGGGCTCTGGCGCACAACCACGAGCTGCGCTGGCCCTACGTGTTCGTCTCGGCCTACGAAGACGGGCTCCAGGTATTCAACATGATGGATCCGGAGAATCCCGTGACGGTGGGATGGTACTACACGTACGATGGCCCACACATGCGCGGCTACGGCGGCTCCGCCGCGACCGACATGCGGGGAACGAGCGTCATGAACGGCGCGTTCGGGGTCGACGTGCGCAACGTTGATGGCCTTATCGGTATCACTGACTCGGCAACCGGGTTTTGGCTGTTCAAGCTCGACGGATTCATGGGCTGGAACGGCGAAGACTGGGGCATGCCGAACGTGTCGTCGGTGCAGGACTGGGATCGGGGGCCGGTACGCGCGGGAGCGGCTATTCCCTAGCGGTCAGCGCCTCTGCTGTCCCCGCCCGCGGGCACGCCCCGCGTTTCGTAACGCTGCCGGAAGCAACGCCCACTGCTCTTCCGTCAGGATCTCGCGCACCGCTCGCACCGCGGCCAGTACGTTGGTGCGGGCGGCCTGCGTCCCTGGGCGCATGACGGCGACCAGATCCTGAGGGTTGTTGGTCCCCACCGCCTCGAGATCCTCCTGAAGCTCGGCGGCCAGTGAATCGTTGCGCGCGGTGAGCGTATCACCAACCGCGCCGATGGCGGACACCTGTTGATCGGTCAGGTCCAATGAGTCCCGCATCCCGATGACGATGTCGGCGGGGTTGGGGAACAGCGAGCGGAACCGTTCGAGGAACTCCGCCGGAGACCCGAGCCCGCCACCGCGCGCACCGGGGCCGAAGCCGCCGCCACCCCGCCGGCCACCGCCGCGACCGGCACCACGCAGGCGATCGATGGCAGCCTGCCGACGATCCGGTCCAAGTGAAACCCGCGCTTGGATACCGAGCTGGAAAGGCGACACCCGAGACGCCGCGCCGGCACGCGCATCGCCAAAGCGCTCGTTCACGGCATAGCTGAATTGTTGCGTAGCCGGCTCAAAGCCAGTCACAAAGAGCAACGTCCGGTCCGGCCGCGAGCGTAGCCCCCACCCTCTCAGGTTCTCCGATCCATGCAACAGCTCGTCGATGCCGTGGAGCATGTTCACCGTGACGAGCGACAACTGGAACCGACCGCTCAACCCGAGGACCCGCGGCCGGTAGTTGAGCTGGAGGTCGAACGACGTCTGCCACGGTCCGATGCAGCTATTCCGCTCGGCGATTCGCCCCACTTGCCGTTGCAGACACGCGCGCGCACTCGACGACGTCGATGCGAGGAGGTTAGCCATGCCACTCGACACCCCGGCGGGCACGGTGACGTTCGGATCGAAAACGAACGCGCGATCGTTGCGGGCGCCATCGCCGTTGATGTCGGTCGCAACCAGCGGCGTGTACGGCACTCCCGACGTGATTCGCCCAATGGCGGTGATCTCGAGTGATGTCCCGATCGGAAGCGAGATGGTGGAGAGAAAGGCGTGCCGGCGCTCGAAGTCCCCCCTACTCCACTCACGCGTGTTGGGGTTCCCGCCCGTCGTGCTGGAGCCAAATGCCGCAGACGCGAGTCGCACCGATCCCGACGACTGGTCCCGCACGTGTTGCCACGTGTACGAGGCCTGCATCCGAATCCCGCCGCGCGTGAACCCGCCCAGGCTCACCGTGACCTGCTTCGTATCCGACGCGAGGCCCGAGCCGATCTGCAGCACCTGCCCGAACGCGTCGTCGCGCCGCGAGTCCGCCAGCCGCACGGCGCCCGTCGCCGGCACGACCCGTCCCGGTACCACGAATACCGGCCGTCCCGCCTCTCCGAGCAGCGTAAAACCGCCTCCGGTGTCGAGGTTTAGATCACCGAATCCGTACTGGCTCGTGCCGCGCGCATATGTAAAGTCCATGGAGAGACGCAGTAGCGACGTCAGACTGCGCTGAAAGCCAAGTGACGCGCGCCATGACTTGGGAGCACCGAAATCGGAACTAAAGAGTGTCGCGGTCGGTGCGCGTCCGGGAGCCCCCGCTCCCGCGGGTGCCACCGTGCATCCGTCGGGAAGCATCGCCGCGTCATCACCATACGCGGGCCAGTCCGGCGGAGGAACGAGTGCACCGTTGCACGTGATTTCGGATTCGGATGTCGCGAGGCCGGTCGAGGACTGCACGAGTGCGGCGAGCTGCGTTGGGATGGGGCTGCGGAACGCGCCGACCCCACCGCGCACGATCCATCCCGGACGGCCGCCTCGTGCGCCGGCCCCGGCGGCCCCACCGGCGCGCAGGGTGAACCCCACCCGGGGACTCAGCGTCATTTCTGATGGAAGGCGATCGGTGCGCCGACCGAACGCAGACTCGAGCGCCGCATTGCGATCGGGGGGATTGGGAAGGGTGGTACCCTCGAGACGGAGCCCGTAGATCACCTGCAGCGCCGAGCTGACGCGAAACGCGTCTCCCACGTACAGCGCGTACTCGAGGCTGCGGGTGTTTCGTTCATCGGGTGCGACCGTGCGCCGGAACGTCGCGGCGTTTCCCTGCTCGAGCGCCCCAAGCGACCGAAAGGTGTAGGTCCCCGACTGGTTGCGCGATCGGATATCGTTCGAAGACAGCGATGTCACGAGCCCACCGAGCTTGAACCGGTGTCGACCCCTGCCCGGTAGCCAGGACAGCTCTTCCACCAACTCGATTGTCGTCGACCGCGAGTAGGTTGGCAGCCGCGCGCTTCCGCCAAGCACGAGCGTGCGAATGCCGGTGGAGCCATCGCCCAGATCCGACGCCACCTGAACGCGGCCCTGCGGCGTGTAGAACAGGAACGGGTCGCCGTCGCGCCGCGAGCGCGCAACGTAGACCTGCGCCTCGTTGAGGAAACTCAGCCCAATACGCGATGCGAGGCGCGCCATGATACCGCCGCCGCGGTTCTCGGTCGTTCCTCCCGCTTCGGGCAGCCCGAGCCGCGACACCCGGGTGGGATCCTGGGACGTGCCACGCCAGTCGCCGCGCAGCGTCAGTGTGTGATCGTTCGACAGCAGGTAATCGAATCGCAGCAGCGCCGACAGATTGTCGTTCGAGCGCGACTCGTCGAGCACGAGTCCTGTGGTGGTCCCCAGAGCGTTCGCGATGGCGATGAAGCGTGCGACCGAATCGGGCGCGACGCCCAGGCGTTCGAGATCTTCCGGGTTGGCCGTCGTGAGCGCGGCCAACGGATCGGATCGCAGCCGCCCCTGTCCTGATGCATACACGAAGAACCGATTGGGAATAATGGGCCCACCTGCCCCACCGCTCAGCCGGTGTTGCGTAAACCCGGACGTGAACGGCGAGTCGCCTGTGGCCTCGATGGCGAGATCGTCATCTCGCAGCGAGTAGTTACCCGAACTCTGAAATCGGTTCGAGCCGCCTCGCGAGGTCGCGGCAATCAACCCGCCACTGAACCGGCCCCGCGAGACGTCGTACGTGCCCGTGATGATCCGCGTCTGCCGGAGCCCATCTTGCGGCACGTTGCCCGACCGGAACGTCATGCCGTCGAGCGTGATTGCGTTGGCGTCCGGGCGCTGCCCAGCGACCGAGAACGACGCATCGGTGCTGTCTGTCTCCTCGAGTCCAACAACGCCCGGGACAAGTGTCGCGAGCACGTTGAGATCTTCGGGCTCGATCGGCAGCGCCGCGATCTGTCCGGGCAGCAAGTTCCGCTCGGTCGCGCCCGGCGTCTGCGGGTCCGGGATCCGGACGGGAGTAAGTCGCGCCTCCACCTCGATGGGGGCCAGCAGAAAAGGCTGTGTAGTCATCCGGATATCCCACACCAGCCGATCCTCATCTGCGTACCGCTCCAGCGTCGTCTGCATTGGTGCCATGCCAATGCGACGCGCCGTCATGCGATACTGTCCACCGCCATCGGGAAAGAGAAGTGTGTACCGGCCCAACCGGTTGGTCTGGGTGGTCCGAACGATCTGGGTTTCCAGGGAAAGGGCCTCTATGACCACGTCGCGCAGTGGATTGCCAAGCGAATCGGTGACCACGCCCATGATGATGTCCGTCGTAGCACCAACCTGCGCCCGCACCGGCGGCGGTCGGAACACCACAGCGATCAGCAGTAGCACGAGGAACCATCGGGCCAGCGAGGTCGGTCGGCCCACCGCCACGTGTGCTCCAGCTTTGGGAGGGGACATCACCTCTAGTACGGTTTGACGTGCCGGTTTGTTAGTCCGGCGGCCGGCGTGTCGACGCCTCCGCGACGACCAAATCCTCCGCGAGCACGCGGTCCAATGCCGCGACCAGGCGGTCTCCGTCTTCGGCGCTGAAGACCATCGGCGGCTTGATCTTGAGCACATTGGCGTCCGGGCCGTCGGTGCTCAGCAGCACGCCCAGTTCCTTCATGCGCTCAACGACGTAGCGCGCCACCGCCGGCGCGGGCTCGCGGGTTTGCCGGTTACGCACGAGTTCCACCCCGAGGAACAATCCGCGGCCGCGTACGTCGCCAATGACCGGATGACTCTGCTGCAACGCCGTGAGCCGCTCGCGCAATGCGCTTCCGACATCGAGCGCGTGCTGTTGCAGCCCTTGCCCCTCGATCACGTCGAGCACAGCTAGCCCCACCGCGCACGAGACCGGATTTCCGCCAAATGTGTTGAAGTACTCCATTCCATCGTCAAAGGACATGGCGATTGCCGCTGTCGTCACGACGGCACCCAGGGGATGACCGTTCCCGATCGGTTTGCCCAGGGTCACGATATCCGGCACGACGTCTTGTGTCTCGAATCCCCAGAAGTGCGACCCCATCCGTCCAAATCCAATTTGCACCTCGTCGGCGATGCACACGGCGCCGGCGGCCCGCGCGTGTGCGTAGGCTGCGGCCAGATAACCTGGCGGCGGATCGATCTGGCCGCCGCACCCCATCAGCGACTCGCTGAGAAACGCCGACACTGTGCGGCCCGCCCGGTGCGCACGCTCTAACGCGCGCCGGACGTCTTCGGCGTATTTTCTCCCTCGATCGCTATCCTCGCGGCGGAACTGGCCGCGGTAGTCATCCGGCATCTCAGCGACGTGGACGTGCGGAGGCGCGCCCTGTCCACCGGTGCCATCAAACTTGTACGGGCTCGCGTCGATCAAGGCCCCTGTATTCCCATGGTACGCCCCACGAAGAACGACGAGATCCGTCCCACCCGTGTGCGCGCGCGCCAGCCGCAACGCCAGTTCATTCGCCTCGCTGCCCGAGCACACCAGGTAGCACACCGTCAACGGATCCGGAAACAGGCGGCACAACCGGGCAGCGTACTCGAGGATTGCCTCGTGGAGATATCGTGTGTTCGTGTTGAGGACGGCCATCTGGCGTGCCGCAGCACGTACCACCGTGGGATGACTGTGCCCGACATGGGCCACGTTGTTGACCGCATCGAGATATGTGCGGCCGGCTGCATCGTACAGCGTTTGTCCTCGACCCCGTACTACGTGCAGCGGCTCCTGGTATGCGACGGATAGCCCGGGACCGATCAGTTGCTGACGCGACCCTGTGAGCGCACCCACCGATCGCTCTGGTGCCCGCAGTTCCCGAGGAAGTGCAAGCAACAGGTTGGGATCGGGAGACAGGGAACGCCACACCTCCCGCTCCCCGGGAGCCGCGACACCCGGAAAGTCGGCTTGCGCGTCCAGTACATCGGTAATGAGCTGGAGATGGAGGTGCGGCGGCCAGTTCCCGTTCACCTCGAACGCACCGAGATGCGCCAGTACGTCACCTCGCCGAACCTTCGTTCCGGGTTTCACGCGTGCGAGACACTCCGGATCGAGATGGCCGTAGAGCGTGAAGAAACGTGGACCGTCACCGGGCGCGTGCTCGAGAATGATTGCCGGCCCATAGTCGAGCGGCACCGCGTTGTTCTTGATCGAGTGCACCGTGCCGTCCAGCGGTGCCAAAATTTCCGTGCCGGGTGGCGCGAAAAGATCGACGCCCATGTGGATGGTCCGTCGCTCCGACGACCCTGTTGGAGACCCACCGAACTCGTCGCGCGTGTAGACGAGACGTGCCTCGTTGTACCGGCCAATCCCAACTCCCCCACCTGCAGCCTCAATGAAGGCATCGACCGCATCGCACAATTCAGGTGTACCAGTCTGTCGATCGGAGTCGGGAAAGTCTGCGCTACCAACATGGAGGTCGATCTCAACGCAGGATTCGGTTGATGGGTCGGGAGACATGACGGGGCCCGCCGCTCCGCGGTGCGCTTCCAGCCAATGCACGACCGATCGACTATGGGGACACGCATCCAGACCACACGCGTCGCGCAAGACATTCCGGGCAAGTCGCGGGTGAACCGCGGTGAGCCGGCCCAGCGCGTGCCACGCAGGTGCCTCACTCACGGCGAGATACTCGTGGTCTGGTTCCTCCGCCCCGCGTCGTGCCGAGATGCAGACGCTCACCGCGAGCCGCGCGGCGATCAGCACCGGTAGCACCTCCAGTTCGTCTTCCACCAGCGGAAAGGCATCGTGGTATCCGGAAATGACGTGCGCCGCGGCGCGGAGTGGATTGGCCTGCTCGAGCAATCCGTACGCAGCGGCAATGGCCGGATCGGCAACGGTGATGCTCTCGAGCATGTCCCCGAAATCGATGAACCCGGTCACCGGCCGCGGTACGTCCCGCGGATCGCCGACCAGCACGTTATAGTCGTTGGCGTCGTTGTGGATGACAGACCGGCGTAACGACCGCATTCGTGGCGCCACGATGTCATCCCACCACGTGACTACCATGTCTATCGTCGCACGCCGGGCGGCATCGGTCACGTAGCCGAGGTGGCTGGCGATAACGTCACGTGAGCGCGTCAGATCCCAGTACAGCTCGCGCGCGGCGGCGGGATGTGAGAAACCGGTGAGCGACCGGTCGAGCGTGCCCAAGTGCCACCCCACGAGGCGCAACAGTGTGCCGTCTCGCGGCCGCGCGTGGGCGAGCGGTGTACCTTCCAGGTACGTGAGCATTCGCACCCAATGCGCCACGCCACCTCGCTCGATCCGGCTCATCTCCTCGCCACTCGTCGTGCATACGACACGCGGCACCGGTACGTCGCTCGCCTCGGACGCCAGCCGGATCAGCGCGGCGTGTTGCAGCTCGAGTACATCCCGTTGCTCTGATGCGGAAGAAATTTTCAGAACGAAGCCGTTTCCGTCCGAAACCGATACCCGGAAATTCTGATCCCGTTCGCTCGGCAGCGAGTCGATCGACCCCTCTTTCCTAAAAATATCCGCCGCGAGTTGCTTTGCTTCCTCCGGACTGAAACGGGGCCGCTGCGTGTCCAGCACGGGAACGTGGGTCACGACGACAGATCGATACCCAGCAGCCGTGCCGCGTTACCGCCCAAGATTGCCTGCTCGCCATTGGGCGACAGGCCGAGCGAGCGGATGCTCTCGACCATCTTGGCAAGGCTACCTATCTGGTGCGGGTAGTCGGAGCCGGCGAGGATGTGTTCAATGCCCGCAAACTCGACGGCGAGACGCAAGGCATTCGGGTCGAAGTTCACCGTATCGTAGTAGAACGACCGCAGGAACTCGCTTGGCGGACGCGAGATGTGTTCGCGACATTCGGCGAACGCTTCATACCCCCGATCGAGCCGCTCCGCGAGATAGGGAATTGCGCCACCGAGATGGCCCAGGACCCACCGGATGTTGGGATACCGTTCGACCACGCCACTAAACACGAGACTCGCCGCAGCCAATGTCGTGTCGAACAGGAAACCGACCAACGGCATGAGCCAGTAGTCGGTCATCGCCTCCACGCCAAGCGGATAGGTCGGGTGGATGTAGAGCACCGCGCCGGTATCGTTCGCCCGCTCGTAAAGAGGCCGGAACCGTTCGTCTGAAAGCGCGACCCCGTTCACGTTCGAGTACAGCATGAAACCTCTTAAGCCGAGGTCTCCTGTTGCGCGCGTGAACTCGGCTACGGTTCCTTCCTGATCGTTCAGCGGCAACGTCCCCAGTGTCGTGAATCGGGTGGGGTAGGCCCCGACAGCGGCCGCCAGCGCGTCGTTGGCGAGCCGCGCGAGCTGGACTGACCGTGCGGGCGTCTCGATGACCGTTCCGGGCGCGGTGAACGTGATGACCTGCATGTCGATACCGGCCTCATCGATGACCTCCACGCGAAACGCCGCGTCTCGGTGGCCCGGCACGATGATATTGGCGTCGCCCGGCGAATGTAGCACTGGGTTTCCGTCGTCATCGTCGGTGACCCTGATGGGACTGGGTCCCTTGCGCAACGCCTCGATGTACTCCGGCGGATAGAAATGGTTGTGGAAGTCGATGACGATCATGCTCCATCTCCAGACATGTTCCGGCGACCCCAGATCGCGTACACGGGAATACCCACCGCAACAAAGGCCAAGCCCACGAGGCTCTCCCTGGTGTTCGTGATGATCTGGTTCGCGACGATGGCAAATGATGCCAGCGCGAACAGGACGGGCAAGACCGGGTAACCGAACGCGGAGTACTGGCGCTGAACATCGGTCCGGCGGCGGACGACCACCGTGCCGAGCGCCAGTAGAGCAAAGAAGATCCACTCGGTGTAGATCACGCGCGTAAAGAGCGTCCGATACGTTCCGGTCAACACGAGCAACGACGACCAGATGGCCTGCAAGACGATCGCCCGGTAGGGCGTACGATAGCGCGGATGTACGGCACCGATCCAGCGAAACAGCATTCCGTCCTGCACCATGGCATAGTAGACACGGGGACCAGCGAGCACGATGCCCGCGAGCGCCCCGAAGGTAGAGAACATCACGATCACCGCCATAACCGCCCCACCACCAAAGCCCAGCAGCGCATCGGCAAGATCGGCCGCGACCCGCGTGGACGTGGCCACGGTATCCAGGGGAAGGACGTACAGGTAAACGGCATTCATCGCCAGGTAACTTCCGGTGACGACCACCGTCCCAATCATGAGCGCCCGGGGAATGGTGCGTGCCGAATCGACGGTTTCCTCGGAGCTGTACGTGACCATGTGCCAGCCACCGAACGCGAAGAGTCCCGCGACCATGGCAGTGAGAAACGACCCCAGCGATACACCACTACCCTGCGTCTGCGCACCGACGAAGTGATCCGGTAGTCGCGCGCCGAGGATCAGGCCTACGGTCACGATCAGCAAGATGGCGAGCAGCTTGCCGGCCGTGAACACCGTCTGGAGCCGGGCGCCGTGCTGCACGCCTGCGTAGTTCACCACCGACAATGCCACGATCACGCTGACCGCAACGACCCGGATTCCGACATCGCCCAGCGGTACCAGGAAACCCGCATAGCGAGCAAAGACAACGGCGATCACGGCGATGATGCCCGAGTGCATGCTCCAGAACATCGCCCAGCCCCACAGGAACCCTACCGACGGATCGTATGCCTCGGAGAGATAGACGTAGACACCGCCCGTGCGCGTAAAGGTGGACGCCAACTCGGCACACACCAGGGCGCCGGCGATCGTCAGCGCGCCCGAAAGCAGCCAGACCAGTAGCACCGCCGGGATGGACGGCACCTGTCCGGTGATCTCCGACGGCTGTACGAAGATGGAGGCGCCGATGATCGTCCCGATCACCAGCGCCGTCGCTTGCGGAAGCCTGATGACGCGGCGGAGTTCCGTCACGCGGCGCCGGCGCTAAACGAGTTCGATCGTATCGGGATGGTTGGGTACCATGCAGAGGAACTCGAAGGCCTCGTCACCTTCGGTACGATACCAGTGCGGGGTTCCGGCCGGTATGAACACTACATCATCCTGCCGAACCTCGAACGTCTCGTCGCCAATCCCAATGGTCGCCCGACCGCGCAGCACGTACTGCTCGTGCTCGACCGCGTTGGTATGGGCGGGCATCCCGCCGCCTGGTTCCATGATGAACCGGCGCATGGCAAAATGCGGCCCTTCATCGGGGCCGATCAGCACCTGTCGGGTGGTCCCCGAGCCGGCCTGTACCGGCTCAGCAGGGAGCGCGCCAGCGCACTTGACCGACATGTCCGACCTCGTCGCGTGAAAGACCCGGCTAAGGTATCCGTCGGTCGGGAATTGGGCGAGTGGCCCCGGTCGGCCGTCAATCGTGCGCCCTAACCGCTTCATTTCAGGACTCCTTATGCTTACAGTCCATCATGCACGTCCTCGAGATCATTCGCTACGTGGTCCTCGGCTTCTTCGCCGTGAGTGCCGCGGCGGCCGTCGGTTCCTGGGCCGTGACCACGCGGCGCATCAACCCGTTTTCGTCGTTCGCCCGGTTCATTAGGAGCACGACCGATCCGCTGCTGGAACCGATCGAACGGTGGCAAGTGCGCCGTGGCGGGAATCCGCAGTCGGCACCGTGGTACCTCTTGGGCATCTTCACCGTAGGAGGGATTGCCGTTATCGCGGGCTCGGAGTGGATCGCGGTGACCGTAGCGCGAACCGGCATGGCCGTCCGGTCGGGGCCGGGTGGCGTGTTATCACTCCTGCTGTACTACGCGGCGCAGATCGTGAGCATCGCGGTCATTGCGAGGGTGATCGGTCTGTGGGTTGGGATGGGCCGCTACCATCGGTGGATGCGATACGCGTACACGCTCAGCGACTGGATCATGTTGCCGCTCAGCCGGGTCGTCCCATCAGTCTCCAGGTTCGACATCACGCCGCTCGTGGCATTGCTGCTACTCCAGATCGTCGTGATCGGCGGTATCGTGCCGGCCCTGCGCTAGGGAGCCTAGCGGCGGCCTTACACCGCCGTTCTTCGGCGATTCGTGGGTGGTGGCAAGCGACGGCTTCACGCCGTCGATCCAAGCGAGACTCGATCGTCACGTGGGTGCGACGCGGAAACGGTACCGGCTGACGCTCGGCGCCATAGCCGCTTGCTCCACCAACTCCCGTAGCCGGTCGCTGACCGGATAGATCTGTACGGCACCTTCCCACTGCACTACGTCGCCCGTCGCATCGTCGAGGACGCGCCCCTCCTCCAACGCGCGACTGGCATCCACGAGAGACAGATCCCGCAACGTCGCATGCAGCGCCTCGAAGCGGGCCCGCGCCTCCGGATCGACGAAACGCATCTGGTGGCGGCTGAGTACCGCCATGTAGTACTGCGCTGGTACGGACGCCACCCCGTCCAACCCGATCGTTTCGCAGAGCACCACGAGCCACGCGACAACCTCCCGGAGCAAGCCCAGCCCCGGATGATCCTGCCCGGGGAGCTGCGGGTTCGCTTTTGTGAATACGGCGCGAGGATGCTGTAGCAGCAACCACTCCACGTACAGCACCTCCATTGGTGGAATCACTCGCGTGCTCCGATTCAGGCGGACCTCCATGAGCAGCTCCGTACGCTCGGCATCACCGTAGACGCGGATCGTCTCTCCCAACCCCGACCCGGCCTGAATCCCAACTGTGGGACATTCGTACCCGCGGCGGACGAGTTCCTCGAGGAATCCGGCGCGTTCGAGCGACAGCTCGATGGCGTGCTTAGAGAAGACCCCCAGGACCCGCCCACTCTTCGTCTGGCCCGGCGCGACGGAGAAGAGGTCGTCCTCGGTAAGCCCCCAACCATCGTCCTCATCCTGGAACGGTCGTACCGCCCGCGCGCGGAACCTGCGCAACGTCAGTTCCAGCTCGTCGGGAGGGTCGAGTACCTCGTTCCCGGCAATCCAGGCGATGAATCGTGCCGTGTAGCGCCACGTGCGTCGCCCGTATCCGCCGGCGAGCACGATACCGATTGGCACGTTGCCCAGTCGTTGCCGGACCGTCTCGATTACGAACCGGTCGCGCGCAAACATCCCCGCTTCGCTGATCTGCCAATCACCCATGCGATCGTCCGCCGCCGGATCGGTACCGGCCACATAGACCACGAATCCCGGCTCGTGCGAGTTTACGACCGGTGGCAGCGTCTGGCGGATAGCCTCGAGATAGGTCTCGTCGTCTACGCCCGTGCCTAGGGCCACGGAAGTCGAGGCCACAGCCGCGAAAGGCTCCCAATCCTGGTTGTGAATGGATAGGGTGTGAACACTCGGATCTCCGGCAAAGGCGGCGCGCGTGCCGTTTCCGTCATGGAGGTCGAGATCGACAACCAGTATGGGCGCGTCAAAGCCGTAGTGCCGCAGGTGGGCAATCCCCACCGCCACGTCATTGAGGAGACAGAACGCCATCCCCGCACTTGGCGTCGCGTGATGTAACCCACCCCCCAGGTTCACGACGCACCGACGGGAGCGCCGGGCCATGCGAAGCGTCTGGATCGTCCCGCCCGCAGCGAGCCGTTGGAGTTCGAGGGCCCGCTGCCGCTGGGCGTCGGTCACCTGAACCCCAAAGACGTGCGTCGCGGTCTCGACGCGGTCCAGCGTCTCCAGGTACTCGGCCGAGTGCACCCGCAGGAGCGCTTCCATAGATGCTGGCTGCGGCCGCGCCATGTCCCGTGGCGCAAGCAGTCCCTCGTCGTCGAGGAACGCCAGGATGCGTTCTCCCCTGTTGGCATCCAATGGGACACCCGGGAGTGCCTGCGCGTACTCCGGGTGATACACGACTGGTACGCGCGAACGGGTCAGACGCCGGACGAGACGGCGGAGCGAGCGCATGGGAAGAAGATAAGACGCGGCCCAGATTGGAGGGTGGCAGCGTACTGTGGTGAGAGGTATATCGGAACGGGCCCCGGCGATCCGGGTACTGTCGGACCGACACATAACGACTCCGGAGATTGTGATGCAACGAGCCACCGTCCTACTGCTCACCATGACCGCTGCCAGCGCAGGCTTCGGGCTACCGTCCGCTACGGTACACGCACAGGTCACGGCTTTCACCCACGTCAACGTGATTCCCATGGATCGCGAACGGGTGCTGGAGGATCAGACCGTGATCGTGCAAGACGGGCTGGTCGTCGCGATGGGCCCAACGGACCTAACCCCGGTCCCCGACGGCGCGGCACGCATCGACGGGCGCGGCAAGTACCTCATTCCCGGACTCGCCGAGATGCACGCGCATATTCCACCGCCCGAGTCTGCGCGGCTGGGCCTTACCGGCGCAGCGGGCCGTCAGTGGGTCGAGGACGCGCTGTTGCTCTACGCTGCCAACGGGATCACCACGATCCGTGGCATGTTGGGTGACCCGTCGCACCTCATGTTACGTGAGCAGGTTGAGGCCGGTAGCCCCATAGGGCCACACATCTGGTCTTCGGGTCCTTCTGTGAACGGGAGAAGCGTGGAGACTCCCGACTCGGCGTCGCGCACGCCCGCGTTCCAGCAGCAGGCGGGATACGACTTCATCAAGATCCATCCGGGCCTCTCGCTCGAGGCTTTTGACGCGCTGGACGTGGCCGCCGATGAGATCGGGTTTACCTTCTCGGGCCACGTCCCGGCCGCGGTGGGCATCGAGCGGGCCATCGAGGCACAATATGCATCGGTCGATCATCTCGATCGATATATGGAATGGCTGGCAGGCGACCCGAACGCGGACGCTCAGACCTCGGGCTTCTTTGGGTCCAGTCTCATCGATCGGGTCGACACGTCACGCATTGCTGAGATCGTGCGCCGAACGCGGGAGGCCGGCGTGTGGAATACGCCGACGCAGACCCTGATGGAGAGTTGGGCTTCGCCGCTTTCGGCGGAAGAGATGGCGCAACGTCATCCGGAGATCCAGTACGTTCCCCAGGGCATGCGTCAGCAGTGGATGGACTGGAAACGCCAGTCGTCGTCGGGGGAGCCTTCACAGGCACAGCGCAACCGGTTCATCGAGGTGCGTCGCGCGCTGCTGCGCGCGTTGCAAGCGGAAGGCGCCGGCATTCTCCTTGGTTCCGATGCGCCGCAAGTGTGGAACGTGCCGGGCTTCTCGGCGCACCGCGAACTCGCAAGCTACGTTGCCGCCGGTCTCACGCCGTTTCAGGCGCTCCAGACGGGCACCGTCAATGTGGCGCGCTTCTTCGACGTGGAAAGCGACGCCGGCACAGTGGCGGTGGGCAAGCAGGCCGACTTCGTCCTGCTCGACGGCAACCCGCTCGAGGATATCGAGAACACGATGCGTCAGAGCGGCGTCATGCTACGCGGTGTGTGGATGCCCCGCACCGAGATCGAGGAGCGTCTGCTCGAGATCGCGGCGCGTTACCGCGAGGGCGCGTGAACGTGCGAGCGTTGCACTCTGCATTCTGCATTCTGACGGTTGAGCGATGAACCCCACGGTGTCAGCTCTTTTGCGCATCCACGTTCAACCACGCGCGTCGCGAACGGAGGTTGTCGGGTGGCATGGTGACGCAATCAAGATCCGCGTGAAGGCACCACCGGTGGATGGCGCCGCCAACACGGAGTTGATCCAGTTTCTTGCAAAAAGGTTGGGCGTTCAGCGCCGGGACGTCACCATCCGCTCGGGAACGACCTCCCGCACCAAGCGCATCGCGATTGCCGGGCACACGGCGTCCGAGGTTACCGCCACGCTCCTCGGCGAGGGGCAAGATTAGCCGCGCTACAACGCCATCAAGGCACCCACCCCGTCCGCTGCGCGTTTCTGCGCCACATGGGCCAGGGGGAGGTCGCATCCGGCGGATGACTTCCGAAGATCGCGTACACGCGCCGCTCGCTGGTCGTGTAGACCGTCCCATCGGGCGCGATGGCGGGCGACCCCGCAAACCACGGCTCTTCCGTGGCGTCCGTATGCACCTCCCAGAGCTGGTTGCCGTTGAGGTCGAACGCGTAGAACCCGGTCAGCGCCGCAGCGTACACAACCCCACCCTCGGCGAGCGCAGGTCCGCCGTACCAGTTCCACCAACGCGGATTGCCCTGCGGCCGGTCCCAGAGCTTGCTCCCCGAGGGGTCGCGCATCACGAGCCCGCCGCCCAATTCCACGCTGCCCTGGGTTTGATTGATGAGGCGCCCGTCGGCGAGGACCACGGGCTCACTCACCCCCGTTCCCGCGTTGGGCGTCTGCCACAGCTTCACACCGCTGGTGTCGTAGGCCACGAGTGAGAAGCGCCCGGGCAGGTACAACCTGCCGTGGGCCACCACGGGGCCCTTCCCGAAAGTCACCACCTCCACACCGGCATCCGGTTCCGGCTGCGTCCAGAGCACCGCACCGGTCCGTTTGTCGAATGCATACAGACTGTCACTCGTGACCTTGGCATAGACCCGTTCGGGCGTCACGGTCGGTGGCTGGAGCCAGGTCGCCCGGGCAGCGCGGGGGCTGCGCCACTGCTCCGCGAGCGCCGCGTCAAAGGCAAGCAGGTGGAACCCGGCTGCGGCAAACAGCCAGCCGTCGGGATCGACGGCCCCAGAGAGGAACACGCCGAAGGGCGCCTCCGTCTCTACACTGCGCTCGACCGCGCAGTCATGGCCGAGGTGATACACCGTTTGGCCCACCACCCAGGCACCGCTGCCACCCGGCGGGACGATCACGTAGTCGTCGTCCAGGCCGTCCAGCTCGCGCTGACATAGGATCTCACCCAGGGTCGAGAGCCGGTATACGATACCCACCTCCTGCGACACGGGTACATCGATGTCGGTGACCCGCGACAGCACCCAGACGCTGCCGTCCTGCGCCAGGGCCGGTCCCCCGACGGTAAACAGCTGGTGCCCGAACAGCTCTACGCTCCACCGGACCTCGCCCTCGCGCGCCACCCGCATCGTGAGCGTGTCGGCGGCGCCGCTCGCGACCTCGCGGACGAACACGATAAAGGTGCCTGGCTGATCCTGAAACATGAGCAACCCCGTGGAGTCGATCTGCGCCCGAGCGGGGGGCAGCGCCCCCCACTCGAGGTCGGGGTTCGGCACTTCGATCCTGGTGGAATCGCGAGCGACGACCGTGAGCTGCATCGTCCATCCCGGCAGTCCTGCCAGCTCCGGAGCAGATAGTTCGACCGTAGCGACGACGGGTCCCGGTTCCGTCGCGTCGTTACAACTCGCTGCGACGTAAGGCACCGCGACCAGCACCACCACGGCTCTCGTGACCGGACCTATCGCTCTTGTCACCGAGGGAGCAGTGGTTGATCGCACCGCGTGAACCCGGTGTTCGTTTCCCAGAGCCGACGGAAAAACCGCTGGCGTTCCCGCTGGTCCTGTGGCACCCTGACACAGCGATCCCGCTCATCCAGCAGGGCGAGCCGCTGCATCAATCCCAACTGGCCGCTGGACGTGTCGTTCGGCTGTGCGGCCACCAGGAGCCCAGGTCCGCCCGGGCCCCCTTCGTCCACGACGACTACGATGAACATGTCGGCGGAGTCCGCATTATAGTGGCCGGCGGTCGGGGGGTAGTCGTCCAACGTGACGATGAGGCGGAACGCCCACAGCGACGACTTGACCTTCACCCACTTAGTCAGGATTTGACTGTTCACTCCGAGATCAAATACCGACCCGGTGGGAATAATGCGCTGGTAGAACCAGCGGAATCCGTATGCGGGGATCCCTCCCGATGGATTGGAGTTCCACTGGTAGCTCCCGGTCCGCTCGATCCCGTCGGGGCCCGTGATGAGCGCCCGCAACTCCGGGGGCACGTAGACATCAAGTAGCCCGGCGAAGGGACTATTGGGGACCGCGATGTCGAGCTGCGGCAGTTCCGGCGACGGATCGGCCGTATGCCGCAGCCAGAACCTGCGCGTCGTGTCCGTCGGCGAGTCGTGTAGATACGCTGCCGTCGCGGTGTTCGGAGACTCACGAACCCAGGAAGCGGTCTCTGCCGTGGGACCCTCCCAGATCTCCGTGTGATACTGACCGCTCCTCGGATGCTGGTTGTTCCAGAAGAGTCGAACCTGCGGCAGCTCGCCGATGGCCGCGTACCCCGAATCCCACGCGTACCCACTCAGCCCCGTAGGCTTGGAGATTCTGGCCCAGACCTGGCCGGCGATCAACGTGTTGGGGTCGTCTCGAACGTCTGTGGCGGCGTGCCGTCGCGGATCGACGCCGCGAAGTTGTCAACCACCCCGTAGTCGACTTCGCCGCCCCCACTGAACCCGATCGAACCGCCGGGCGTGAAGGTGAGGAGCGCCGAATCCAGCCGGACGATTTGACCGTCGTGTCGGCGCAGCCTCCCGCGGAACCACCCGTACCCGCCGTACCTGGTCACCACGTTCAAACCGATGATCGAATGCCAGGTGTTTCCTGGCAGATCACCGCAGCCGTCGGGTTGTGGATCCTCCCCGTTGTCGAGGAACACGATCTCCGCGCTGCCACCAAGGTACTGACTCGATTGCGCCGTGTTCAAGTTCCAGGCGTCTCCCTGGTCACAACCGGTGCCGGCAGCGGCGGAGAAGTTCACAATCGGCGGTGTAAGCACTTCGCCAGGAGCCAGGATCTCATTGTGTTCGCTACATCCGAGCCATGTAGCAACGGCGGCGGTGACGACGGCGTGCCCCAGCCGACCAGGCGTGCCATGCATAGACATCCGCATCTGCACCTCCTCATGGCACTGTAGCTCCCGCGGTCTCTGGCGAAACTGCGGGCTTCCCGTGAGCGGCGCGCGGCCGGCATCGCAGTGCCTTCCGACCCCGGCGCCTATCACATCCGCCGTTCGTGCAGAGCGACGAAGACTACAGGGTGCGGCCTAAACTCACTCTGAAGTCTGCGTGAGAAGGTTATGAAACGGAGATGAAGTCTCACCGGCGTTCGAGTAACAGCCGGACCTGACATCAAGCGCGGTTGCACCGCAAGCGAGATTACCAATGACCTCAAACCACCGCCGGAGTTGAGTGAGTGAGGGTTGCGAGCGTGAAAGCCGTGGCGCGTGCGCTGAATGATGCCGGCGTCCCATACATCGTCGTTGGGGGACTCGCCGTGAATGCGCACGGCTACGGGCGGCTAACGGAGGACCTGGGCCTGGTCCTCAAGCTCGCGCCTGAGCACGTGCGGGCGGCGTTCGGGGCGCTGCAGTCGCTTGGTTATGAACCGCGGCTGCCCGTCACCGCCAAGGGATTCAGTGATCCAGCGATGCGGGCCCGATGGATCGCGGAAAAGGGAATGATGGTCCTCAACTTCTACAGTGATCGGCACCGTGAGACCCCGGTTGACGTGTTCGCCGCCGAGCCATTCGACTTCGACGAGGAGTACCGGCAGGCACTGGTGGAGGAGGTGGCCACGGGCGTCCCCATACGCGTCGTTCGGCTGCGGACCTTGCTCCGACTCAAGCGAGAGGCGGGCCGACCGCAGGACCTAGCGGATGTGGCGGAGCTGCGGCTGCTTCATGGGGACGCCAGCGATGGATGATCGGGCCGACTGGAGCAGCGCGACATGGGAGGGGAACCGCCGTCGACAGCATCAGGACTTCCTGGCGCTTCCCTTCCGTGAGAAGCTCGAGCGGATCGAGCGACTGGGCGAGGTCGCCGCGCTGTTTGCCGAGCGGCGGCGGTCACGCGGGTTGCGTGTCCGGGAGCGGCCCGAGGACGGACTGAGATAATCGTGTTACCAGATGGTCAGGCGACGCCGGCTAGGAGCTCAGCTTTCGATACTTCTCAAACCACGCCAGAACGTACTCCACCTTGGCAATCAGGTTACTCGGCCGGTTGGCGATGCCGTGGCTCGCGTCCGGGATGCGCACCATAGCCGACTCGACGCCGCGAATCTGGAGCGCCGCGTAAAACTGCTCCGTCTCCGCTGCCGGCGTACGGTAATCCTCTTCACCCACGATCAACATGGTCGGCGTCGTGACGTTCCCTACCAACGAGATGGGTGAGCGCGCCATGTAGTGCGCCTCGTGCTCCCAGGGCGGGCCGGGGAACCAGTACTTGTAGAAGAAGGCCGGACCATCGGCATACAACACGAAGCTGTACCAGTTGATCACGGGTTTCTGCACCACGGCCGCCCGGAACCGATCGGTCTTGCCCACGATCCATGCAGAGAGCACGCCGCCGCCGCTGCCACCCGTGACGTAGAGATTGTCCTCGTCGATGTACCCACGGGAGACAACTGCGTCGACGCCGGACATCAGGTCGTCGTAGTCATGGCCCGGGTAGGCGTGATGGATGAGGTTGCCGAACTCCTCGCCGTAGCTCGTGCTCCCGCGCGGATTCGTGTAGAACACGACGTACCCCTGAGCAGCATAGAGCTGCAGCTCTGCGGCGAAGTTGTCGCCGTACGACGCAAACGGGCCACCGTGAATCTCGAGCACGAGCGGATACTGCTGATTCGCGTCGAAGCCGGGTGGCTTCATGATCCACCCCTGCACGCGGCGCCCATCAAATGACGACTCCCACCAGATCTCCTCGACTTCACCCAGTACCTTCTGGGCAAAGAGATCGGCGTTGAGCTGGGTGAGACGTGCCGCGTCGCGTCCCGCGCGCACCACGGCGAGGTCGGACGGATGCGCCGCGGAACCCTGCGTGTACGCAATCCAGCCGTCATCGGCCGTGGAGTACTGGCCGCTGCTATAGGGACGTCCCAGCGACACTCCACTGACATCGTTCGCGATCGTGGTCACGTCGCCGTCGAGGGTCGTGGATGCGACACGCGCGGTGCCGTGCTCGGTATACTGGAAGTAGACGCGGCGTCCGTCGCGGCTCCACGTGGGATTCCGCACGTCCCGATCGAACGCGCCCGTCACGAGCCGGCTACCCGTCCCATCCCGGTTCATGACGTACAGTTTGGTGACCTGATATCCCTGGAAGCGGTCGTCGAACCCCGTATAGGCAATCATCCGTCCATCGGGCGAGACGCGTGGCGAGCCGTCCGGCCCGAAACGGTCGGTGAGCTGCGTGAACTCGCCGCTCGCGACAGATACCGCGTACACGTCGGAGTTGGCCGGCTCGTCCCGCGCGTTCTCGTGACGGTTGGCCGAAAACAACAACGCCGTGCCGTCGGGCGTCCAGCGTGCCCCGCCATGGTTGTAAGGACCGGTGGTTACTTGTCGGGGTGTCCCGCCGTCCGCGGGCACGACGAACAGTTGCGTATACCCATCTTTTAGATAGCCGCGCCCGTCTGCACGATAGTTGAGATCGTCGATGACGCGGATTGCCGGTCCCCAATCCGCTCCGTCCGGCGCGACAGGCATGTCGGGCTCAACGGTGGCCTCCTGCTCCGCAACGAACATCGAAAACGAAATCCAGCGTCCGTCCGGCGACCACCGCAGCCCACCGGGACTGCCGGTCATATTGGTCACCTGCGCTTCCTGACCGGTGTCCATCCAGCGCACGTAGATCTGCGATTGTCCATCCTGATTCGACACGTACGCCAGCTGCGTCCCACCCCGTGACCACCGCGCTTGTGAGTAGCTGTTAGCGCCGGACTTGAGCGGTCGATGTCCCGTCCCATCCCGGTTGATGATCCACAGATCCGAGCGAGCGCGATCGGTCATGATGTCGAAGCCGGTCCGCACGTACACGATCCGCCGGCCGTCGGGTGAGATCTGCGGATCGAGGACGCGCTCCAGCTCGAACACATCGCGTGCCAGGAAACGGTTACCGCTGGTCTGGGCAACGAGTGCGGGCGGAAGGACAAACAAGCCAACGAGTAGCGAGAGTGTGCGCTGCATGAGTATCAGCCTCGGTTATGGACACATCATCGGGTAGCGGAATGTGGCATAGGTAGCGGAGCCTCGCCAGCGGGCTCTAGTCCAGCGACGTGAGGTGTGCTTCCACGACCTCCAACCACTCCCGTGGGGCCTCGAGATGCACTGTGTGGCCGCACCTCGGTATCCCCGTGAGCTTCGCCCGGGGGAGCAGCGCGCCCATTTGCTCGGCGGTTTCCAGTGAAGAGGTGTCCTCCTCGCCGACGATGAGCTGTACCGGAACATCAATCGATTCCAGCACCGACCAGAACGACGGCTGTGCGCCGCGGCCAAAACCACGCAGGCAGGCCGCGAGCGCCAAGGGATCATTGGCCACGAGTCGGCGGCGGATGGCCTTGCGTCGGGCGGCCGCGAGACGCCGCCGGCTCGCGAAGATGGGGAGCGCCATCCAGTGATCCGCGAACGCCTCGATGCCCTCGTCTTCGAGCAATTGGGCGAGGGTCTCGTCCTTCGCACGCCGCAATACGCGGTCGGCCTCTGTCTCGAGCCCCGGCGACGCCCCCTCGAGCACGAGTGAGCCTACACGATCCGGGCGCAGCGCGGCCGCCGCCAGCGCAAGCCGCCCACCCATTGAGTACCCGATCCACGTAGGCGCCCCAATGTCGAGCACATCGAGCAACTCGATCAGATCGTCGACGAGCGAACGGACATCATAGCGTTCGGGCAAGTGCGGCCTGGCACTTTGCCCGTGCCCGATCAGATCGACGGCGATGACGCGGCAACGCGCCGCCGCGTGGGCTACCAACTCCTCACCCCATGCGTCCGATGATCCGCCGAACCCATGCAGCAATACGGCCGCCGGACCGTCGCGTCCGGCCAGACGCACGTGGCAGCGAAGACCGTCCCGCAGTTGGATATGCACGGATCGGAGAACGTACGGGTCAAAGCAGCCACCGCCAAGGAGGAGTCAGCGGGACCCTCCCAAACGTAGGTGTTGCACTTTTTCCCCCAATGGTGGCAAACTGCCGGTCATGACAATCGGCCCCGGTGGCGCCAGCGGCCTCCCCTCGCCCCCAACGTCCCAGAACCGGACCCTCGGGACATGAGCGAGCAGAGCGAGACACCATCCGGTAAACGGCTCTTGGGACTCGGGGTCCTGGCCATCGGGGTCGTCTACGGCGACATCGGGACGAGCCCCATCTACGCCCTGCGCGAATCGCTAAACCCCGCGCACGGCGTGGGCCCCACGCGTGACAACATCCTGGGTATCCTATCGCTCATCTTCTGGTCGCTCATCCTCGTCATCTCCATCAAATACCTGTTTCTCGTCCTGCGCGCGGATAACCGCGGCGAGGGTGGGATCATTGCACTGACCGCGCTGGTGATACCGCCCGGGCGCAAGCCGAGCCGCGGGGGTGTGTGGCTCGTTCTCGCCGGACTGTTCGGAGCGGCGCTGCTCTACGGCGACAGCATGATCACGCCGGCGATCTCCGTTCTGAGCGCCGTAGAAGGACTGGGGGTCGCCACACCCGCCGTCCAGCCGTTCGTGGTCCCGATAACGGTCGTCATTCTCGTCGCCCTCTTCAGCGTGCAGCGGCGCGGCACCGCCGGCATCGGTGCTGTCTTCGGACCAGTAATGCTGGTCTGGTTCACGACGCTGGCCGTGATGGGCGGCGCAGAAGTGATCCGCCACCCCGGCGTACTCGGCGCGCTCAGCCCGGTGCATGCCATCCGGTTCTTCATCGCTAACGGCATGCGCGGGTTCTTGGTCCTCGGGTCGGTGTTCCTCGTCGTGACCGGTGGCGAAGCCCTGTACGCGGACATGGGACACTTCGGCCGCCGGCCAATCCGGTTGACGTGGTTCTACTTCGTGCTGCCAGCCCTGCTCCTCAACTACTTCGGCCAGGGCGCCCTGCTCATCCGCCGACCGGAAGCGCTTTCGCAACCTTTCTATCTGCTCGCGCCGGGTTGGGCGCTGTACCCGCTCATCGGCCTGACGACCGTCGCGACGGTCATTGCATCCCAAGCCGTCATCTCGGGCGCGTTCTCGCTCACGAGGCAGGCCTTTCAGCTGGGATACCTGCCGCGCCTTCGCGTGCTGCACACCTCCGAGAAACAGATCGGCCAGATCTATCTTCCGGCCGTCAACTGGGCCCTGATGATTGCGTGTGTGGGTCTGGTTCTCGGGTTCCGGGAGAGCGGACGACTCGCCGCCGCATACGGTGTCGCGGTCACTACCGACATGGTGTTCACGACCATCCTCTTCGCGGTGGTGGCGTGGCGGCGCTGGAGATGGCACCCCCTGGGGGTCGCCGCGCTCGTCCTGGCGCTCCTCACCATCGATCTCGCGTTCTGGGGCGCCAACCTCCCGAAGATCCCGCACGGCGGCTGGTTCCCGCTGCTGATTGCCGCGGGCATGTTCACACTGATGACCACCTGGAAGCGCGGCCGCGAGATCCTCGGCCGCCGGCTGCGCGAGCGCACGTTCCCCATCGAGCTATTCGTCGAGGAGGTCAAGCGGTCACCACCGCCGCGTGTGCCCGGAGTCGCCGTGTTCATGGATTCGAACCCGGGCGGGACACCGCCGGCGTTACTCCACAACATCAAGCACAACCACGTGGTACACGAGCAGGTGGTCTTCGCAACCATCGTGGTCCGGGAGACCCCTTACGTCGATAAGACCGATCGATACGAGGTAACCGAGATCGGCGAAGGGATGTGGCGGCTCAAGGTGAGTGTCGGTTTCACGGAAGACGTAGACCTCCCGGAGTTGTTACGGCTTGCGCCGCTCGAAGCCGTGGACTTCCAGCCGATGAAGACGAGTTATTTCCTGGGCCGGGAACGTCTCATCGCCACGAAGAGGCCGGGCATGGCTATCTGGCGAGAACATCTCTTCTCTTTCATGGCGCGCAATGCGCTCGGCGCGACCAACCACTTCCACTTGCCCTCGAATCGTGTGGTGGAGATCGGTATGCAGGTGGAGATCTAACCGCGATACGGCGTCGCCGTCCAGGGCAAGCGATCTAACCGGTGCACATCCGAACCAGAGTGTCACACCCCATTGATAATCTGGGTTCATGAATCATTCAGCATATCAGGCATACCGCAATCAACTCCGAGATGCTGCCGCACGGTGGTTCACGGAAAACAACAAACGGGTTCAACCCCACCGTCCGTACATCTTGCAGAGACATCACGACTGGCCCGACAACATCATCATCGAGGAAGTCGTCGATTACATCAACGAAGTCATGCGAGGGCGTGAGAAGAGCGACTCGGGCTTCGCATTGCACCAATACGTCCACCACGGGCTCAGCAGTCAGGCAATGCTCTTCAACTTGGTCGGGCCGTTGATAGTGAGGGACGACCTCGACGCAATGCGGCCGGCGTTCGAGG
Source organism: Gemmatimonadota bacterium (assembly GCA_036679645.1). Lineage (GTDB taxonomy): Bacteria > Gemmatimonadota > Gemmatimonadetes > Gemmatimonadales > GWC2-71-9 > JADFNB01. The sequence continues at coordinate 23,776 of JAZDCY010000052.1, forward strand.
CAGCCGGCGTACCCTGGCCCAATGGAGCGGTCGCGGGCGAGTTCGAGTTTGAAGATCGCGAGGTATTCAACGAGCGGCAGTCGCAACCGACTTCCATCGACTTGGTGCTCGGCCCAGGAAACAGCTCACACACGTTGTTCGTAGAGGCCAAACTGACGGAGCAGGATTTTGGCGGTTGCTCACTATACAAGAGCAAAGAATGTGAAGGTGGAAATCCGGCGGCCGATTTTGGTGGTTGCCCGCTGCACAAGAAGGGGCGGAAGTATTGGGCACTGCTGGAGAAGCACCAGTTCCTACGCGGCCCCATGAGTGAAGGCGCCCAATGTCAACTGGCGGACCATTACCAGTTCTTCAGAGAGTGCCTCTTTGCACTGGAGAAGCACGGCCACTTCGTGTTGCTCGCGGACGAGCGGAGTCCGGTGTTTCTTCCCACCGCAGACGGTGATGATGGTCTGCTTGCGGAGCTAACGAAGTTCGTTCCGGAGGAGCTGCGCGGTCGGATGGCGGCGGTGACGATTCAGGGTGTTATGGATGCAATTCGTGGGTCTGGGAGACATGGGGATTGGATAGAGCGTTTTCGGACGAAGTACGGGATGGATAGGCTATCACCGCAGCCGGGAGGTTCGCACGGAGGGTTCGTCGTTGGCCAACATGGACAAGGATCTCTAGGGACTTTGGAGGAACAGATGTCGGCAACCTTCTTGACGGACCTGTTCCGTCAGCTAAACGAGTTCAAGAAGTTCCCCAAGTACCAGTACGAGCGTCGGATCGATCCCTTTATCTCGATATTTCTGCCGCACGTATTGAAGGTGAGACTTGGGCTCAATACGACTGACACGTGGCCGGAGTTCCCAGTGAGATCCAGAGCGATCGTTGCAAAAACAGGCAAGCAGACCTGGGCAGCACAGAACATCGACTATGCCTGTTACGATCGCGAGAAACAGGCGCTTGTGCTTGTCGAACTCAAGACTGACGTATCGTCGGTGAACGCGGACCAGCTCAGGTACTACAATCGCGTGCTTTCTAGAAAGTGGGAGGATACCAAAGAGGAGATCGACGGCATCAGAAACAACTCTGGAGCCAAGGGCAAGTACGATCACCTACTCTCGAAGCTTAGGGATACGGCGGTACGGGACGACCGGATGACTGCTGTCTATCTCGCACCTGCCTCAGCCGGCAACAGGTTCGCCGACGCCCTGAAGTCAAGTAACGCCTCGGCCTCAGTTCGCGACAAGTGGTCCTTTCTGTCGCTGGAGGAGTTCGCGAATACAGAGATCGAGACGCCATTTCAGAACGAATGGGCGACCATTAGCGGCGCACTCGAGTGTATCGCCAAGGACGCATGAAGAACCGCCGCTAGGGCGGTGGGCAGGACGAGTCTCGTTGACCAGCCCAAATCTATTCCTCACGCAGCCATGGCAAAACTCGCCGAGGTTGAACGAGCGTCCTTCACGGACTTCCTCGCGCGGGGTTGCAGCCTTGCCCCAGGGTTCCATAGGGCATTCCTAGCTCGATGTGGTGCCGAACTCGGGGGGTAGGTGCTGAAGCACCGCCTCGCGGACGCCCTCTGCCAGCGTCAGCGCTTCGCGGGCCTCTTCTCGATCCGGCTGGGGGAGGTCACCGGGATACCGGGCCTCCACTCCGTAGGGAGTGAGGGCGGCTGCTTGTCGGGTCAGGGCCGCCAGCGATGGATCGGCCGTGTGCACGAGTTCCACAAGCCGGTCAATGTCGTGAGTCTTCGGGAACTCGACCTGATGCCACACCAAGGCCGCCTTCAAGAATTTCTCGGCGGCCTGCTGTGCATGAAACGCCGCACTGTATGACAGGTCCGCTCCTCCGCTCAACAGGTGCCTCGCGGCCGCCAGATCAGCATGGCCCCGGCGGAGCCACTGGCGTACGAACCCTCGCTTGACCACCTCAGGCGGCTTCATAGATCACTCTCCCGTACCGCGCGGCCGGCCAAGCAATCCCCCCTATGACATCGCGGGTTTCCTCAAAGCGATCCTGGGTCATCACAATGACGTCAAAGGGGAATGGAAGATCTGCGAGCGCGGTCCGCACGCGCATCGCTTCCCGGCGCGCGTCCGCCACATGGTTCAGAACTACTAGGATATCGATGTCGCTGTCGCGGGTCATCCGTCCGGTGGCCGCCGAGCCGAACAGGATCATCCGCTCGGGCAGGCAGGCATCGAGGACGCGCGCGACGATCTCGGCGACGGTCTCGTCGCTGAGCTTGCCGAAGGAGGATTCGGGTGCCGTACGTTGC
>JAZDCY010000053.1:0-53069 GCA_036679645.1 Gemmatimonadota bacterium
GGACGCCGCGTCGATTTCGGCGAGACGGCCTTCGACGATCGCGACGCCACCGCCATGGTCGTCCCCGTGCCGCGCCTCGATCCCGGCATCTACACCGTCGCTTGGACGACGCTCTCCAGCGTCGACGGACACACCTGGAACGGCACCTTCAGCTTCACCATCCTCAACCCCGACGGCACCGCCCCCCTCGGCGTCGCCTTCACCCTGGACGTCAACACGCCCGGCCCCCCGGCCGCTGCCGACGCCGCCATGAAATGGATCACGCTTACCGCCACGCTGGCGCTCGCCGGGGCGGCGCTCTTCGCCCTTGTCGTCGCCACCCCGGCCGCGCGTGCGCTTGGCGCACCGGCGGCGCTGTTCGGGCGTCGCGCCGTGGCGCAGGCCTTTAGCGTCGCCCCACCGCCTTTCAAGGCGGGCCGCGCGCAGCGCGCCGAGCCGGGGCTTCAGCCCCGGAACACTCGTGTAGCCACGTCCCGCTCCCGCCGGTCTGCGGACCCGCGCTCCCGCGTCCCCGCTGCTCCGCGACCTCGCGCTCCCACTGCTCCGCGACCCCGCTGCTCCCGTTGCTCCCGCTGCTCCACGACCACACACCGTTAGCCCATCGACGTCGCCGTCGCAATTCGCGCGTTGAAACGCGCGCTCGGCGCTACGCGGCGCGCCATACAGGCGCGGTCTGCGATGAAAGGCGCCACCGACAGGTGAGAACGGTGAAAGCACTCCGCGCTCACCGTGGCATGTTGGCAGCGTGACCAGCTCCCTCTTCCTCCACCTCACGTGGGCCACGCTTGAACGGCGTCCCATGATCGGCGCGCCTGTGGCCGAGTTCTTGGAACGGTTTCTCCCAGCGGAGGCGCGACGGCACGGTGCGCAGGTGATCGCACTCGGGGTCGTCTCGGATCACGTGCACCTCTTGCTGCGAGTCCCGGGCCGATTCGACATCCCCCGTCTGATGCAGGGCCTGAAGGGTGCCAGCGCGCGGGTTGCCAATCGGGATGGGGTCGGCGTCGTGGGACTCCGTTGGGCCCGCGGGTACGACGCCCGATCCGTCGGTCCACGACGGCTGTCCGCAGTGGCGTCATATATTCGCGAGCAAGCTAGGCGGCATCCCGACCGGGTGCCTCGGGGTTCGACGTATTGAGGCAAGTCTAGTCACGCGGGTTCGCGCGTTGAAACGCGCGCTCGGCGCTACGCGACGCGCCATGCAGGCGCTTCCCCCCCCACCGCCTTTCAAGGCGGGCCGCGCGCAGCGCGCCGAGCCGGGGCTTCAGCCCCTGCCCATACTTCGCAACAGTCCGGGGCCCTTAGCTCAGCTGGTGATTGAATCTTGGTCCACGAGGGTGGCCGCCAACTCGGCGACTACTGCGAAGGCCCGATGCAGGTCGAATTCGGCAGAGTCCCGTGCTCGTAACACCGCGTGCAGTTGTTCGGGTCGTGCAAGTTGACGTTTCATGCTTGTATGCTCATTGTCTCAAATTGCCTGCCAAGCAATCATGGCGAAATAGAATACCATCTCGTGAGATGATTATGGCTCCCCCCGCGGGAAGGGTGGCAAGCAAAGGCGAGAGCGCACGGAGCGACACGCTCACTCCTGAGCGTCGGGCCGAGATTGCTCGGGAGGCGGCTGAATACCGGTGGAAGAACTCGTAGGAATAACGCCGGTTGTGAACACCGACGTCCCGCTGGCCGTGACCGTTGGCATCGACGGCTTGGAGGTTTTTGTCTCCTCGAACGGATCATGAATCGCCCGGGGTTCAAGCCCCCGCTTCCGTTCGTCCAGTAGCTTCTTGCTCGCCACATAGTACCGGCCCCGCTTTTCCCCCTTCGCGTCAAGCAGTGCTGCTTCCACAAGTGCCCTGAGATCCAGACTTGCCACCTGCTCGCTCACATCAGCGACGGGACGGTAGGTACTGTTTCGCACCTTGAACCCGGCGGCGGCATCCCACAGGGCCAATGCCGTTCGCTCCGGCAATCCATCATGCGTCACCAGTTCCTCGAAAATGGTCATTAGTCGTTCTGATTCCCGGGCCCGGCGCAGCAGCGTTTGGGCTTGGAAGCTATGGGCGCGGAGACAGAACCGGATCCACGCATGTGCATCGTTCTCCGGATGCCAGCTTCCACTGCCCGTGTCGGCCAGAATGTCGTAATACGCCCGATGGCTGTTTCCGAGATACTCCTCGATGCTGGAAAAAGGAGGCTCGAGGGTTCCGGCGCGACTGAGAACCAGCGTCTGTAAGCAACGGGCCATGCGTCCGTTCCCGTCTGAGAAAGGATGAATCATGACGAGGTTCAGGTGCGCCATGGCAGCACCCACAAGCTCTGGTGTGTCGCCCGGTGTGGCTAATTGGTCCACGAGTTCGTCCATGAGATCGGGAACCATAACGAAGTAAGGACCCTCGTAGACCCGCTGTCCTTTGTCTTCGTCAACAACGAAGACGGCCCCCGGACGCCACAGACCGGGGTTCTTGTCGAGATCGTATTCCAGCATGATGAAGTGCAGGGCCTTAATGACCCCGGCGGACCATTGAAAATGTTGATCGCGAGACAACCCAAGCACATGCGTCATGGCCCGCCGGTATGTCCCGGTTGCTAGGCGTGTCGCTTCGTTCGCCTCGACGGCTTCACCCTGCGCCGCCGCCACCACATCGTCCTTGGCGATCTGGTATCCCTCAATGCTGTTGGAGCCCCGAATGACCCGCCCGAGCGTGCTTCGCCGCAGGAGACCGGTCCACCGCCGTGGTACACGCAGCAGATGGCGAAGGTTGTCCCGCGCCTCGTCAATCTGGGCGATGACCTCATGGTCCTTTCGGCTCATCTTCGGAGTGGTGTAGAGCATGGAAATACAGTTACTTTCCCAAAGCAGTGATACAGTTAATATCTATATTTCCATGCCGATGTAAAGCTACCTCAGGACGACGGCGGCGGGCGCGTCCCCACTGTTGGCCCACAGTCAGGATTTCAAGTTGAATTGGGGTGCAGCCATGCCCATACTTCACAACAGTTTGGGCCCTTAGCTCAGTGGTTAGAGCAGCGGACTCATAATCCGTCGGTCGTAGGTTCAAATCCTACAGGGCCCATTACCGCCGCGCCGTACACATGGCGTCGTGTGGACCCTGTGGCTTCCCCTCGCTCGCGCCTTAGCCCCGCCAGCGGCTAAGGCGCGATCATCGGGTCAAAGCCTACTGGGCTCTCCGTAGCATTGGTATTCCCCCGCTTTCGCGGACGCTTCCGAACAGGTTCATATTGGGTCAGGAGATGTGCGAATGGCCAAACCCGAGAAACGAACGATAGCGCTTGCACTGAGCAGCGCGTTGGTCGCCTTCCTCGCCGCCGAAGTAGTGCTTCGTGTGCAACCATGGGTGGATCTCGATGTCGACTATGCTGGGCGGCTGTCCGAGCGGCTGCACCATGATGAAGACAGGATCGAGGTCGAGCGGTACGGAACGTGTTCGGATGGGTCGCCGCCGTTTCGATTGCTTGCGCTCGGCGACTCGTGGATGGCCGAGGGAACCATGATCGAGACGATTGCGCGGGAGGCCGCCGACGTGGGATGCACCGAGGTGTGCAACGGAGGGACGGTCTCCTATGCGCCGTCGCTCTACTTGCTCAAGGGCCGGCAGCTACGAGAGCGCTGCTCGCCTGACCTGATCGTTGTGAACATCGATGCAACCGATGTGGCAGATGAGTGGTACCGCTACCGGATACCGCAGGTCCGCGACCGAACCGGCCGACTAGTTGCCATCCCCATGAGCCACGACGCCCACGATCTGGCTTTCTGGAACGGCATCGCCGCCGCCCACTCGGGTCCTTCCTACGTTTGGCGCGCCGTCAAGAAGACGTACCATTTGTATGTGTTCATGCCAAAGCTGCGTCAGGTCATAGGACGAGGGGTAATGGACTACGAACGTTCGATGAGCATTCACCTGGCGACGACATTCACGCCTCCGCAACGCGAGCAGCTGGCGTACTTCTCGGGTGTTTTGACGGAGATGACGAAGGGCCTCGGCGAGCTCGTCGGCGAGCAGAGACGGGTCGTGGTGACGTACCATCCGCATTTCTTGGGCGCCTCGCGGGACCCCGCGCGCAACCGGTACAACGACGCACTGTCCGAACTCCTTCGAGAGGTGGCGGCCGCTACGGGAGTGACACTCGTCGACTGCACTGGCCAGGTCGAGCGCATCCAAGGGGAGGACTACGGCCCGGCGTTCCAGTGGCCGGACGATCCGTTCTCACACCTGACGGAGGCGGGATACCGTGCCTACGGCGCCTTCGTTGCCCAGACCGTGGTCCCGATCGTCCGTCATATGCTCGACGATGGGGAGGACGCCGGTCGTTTCGAATCACCGGGCTGAGATCGGAGCGGGAGACTTCGTACCGCGAATGAATGAGTCTGCTTCCCGCTCGCATGCGCGACGGCGGGCCGTTCCGTGTCCTGAGGTTTCTCGGCGCGGCTAGGATGCCCTTCTGCTGACGCGGACGCGGGCAAACGCGCTCGTGCCACCCGATCGGGCAACTGCGACGTCGTGAGCCAGGTAGACCGCCGCCATCCCCCCCTCGGCCCAGCAGCCGCAGAACCTCGTAGGCGCCGGAAGTTTCCCCTCGAAGGCTCTCGGCAAGCGAGTCGTGCTCGCCGGCAAACACGCTGGTGCCGTCACGGGTGCCCGCTGGATGGGTGTCCCAGTGAGTATCGACACCCCGAATTATCCCCCATACGTTCCTCACCGAACCTTGAGCCCCGCCCCCTCGATGGCGATATTCTCTGACCTGAGCACCGAGCACCGAGCACCGAGCACCGAGCACCGAGCACCGAGCACCGAGCACCTGAGCACCTGAGCACCTGAGCGTCTATGCGTCTGTCAGTACTGGGTGGTTAGCTCAGTTGGTTAGAGCGCCGGTTTCACATACCGGAGGTCACTGGTTCGAATCCAGTACCGCCCATTCCCCAAGTCAAAGCCCCGCAGAGCGTGCCACTCCGCGGGGCTTTGCGGTTACGGAAGGACGGAGATCGGTGGCTAGGGCTGAACGGCTATCGCGCCGCTCGACTTGCGGGTCCTGCGTTTGCCGAGGAGCACGAGCCCCCCTCCCCCACCCGTCGCGGAGAAGGCGAGAATGTCCCAATCATCGGGGGGGTCCGTCAACGCGCTCGGCTCTGCGGGGGGTTCCCCGGCGTTGAGCGCCCTGACGGCGAGGCGTTCGTAGTGATCCAACCGGATAATGGGCCTGATGTCGCTCATGTCTTGCTCTCCACGATGAGGTAGCTGGCCGGACATTCCAGCGCCTTGGCAATCTTCTCGAGCGTTGCGAAGTCGACGCCCGTCGTCTGGCTAGTCTCGAGCTTGCCGAGCGTCGATTGTGCGATGCCGGTGCGCCGGGTCAACACCTATTATCGGTTAGTTGTCCTCGCTGGTCCATAGCATAGACGCCACAGCGGTGTGCGGCGTTCAGCTTGTCCAGATAACCGGCAACCGCTGGAAACCTTTTGGCTTAGCTCCCGTAGGGCTCGCAACCGACCAAAGAGGTCGTGTTTCGAACCGCAACGCCCCCTGGGTGCGGGAGTGGCCATGGATATTCCACGGCGACGCAAGAAGGACAGGAAGAAATACCTGTATGGCGGGGCCGCTCTGGGTGCAGTGGTGTTCGTGACCGCCGCCGTGAGTGGTCTCGGTTCGGGCATGCCGTCGGTCGAGCGCTCTACCGTGCTCGTCGACGTCGTGGAACGTGGGACGATGCTCCGGCAGGTCCGCGGTCCGGGAAGGCTCGTTCCCGAGCAGATACGGTGGGTGCCCGCGGTCACCGCCGGCCGCATCGAGCGGAAGTACGTACAGCCGGGCACGTCGGTCGATTCCGGAACCGTGCTGCTCGAGCTGAGCAATCCGGACGTACAGCTCGAGATGCTCGAGGCCGAACGACAGCTGTCGGCTGTACAGGCTGCCCTCGTAAGTCTGCGTACCACTCTCGAAAACCAGCGTCTCAATCAGGCATCGGTGGTGGCATCTGTACGCGCGCAGTCGCTTCAGGCGCAGCGGGATGCCCGCGCAGCGGAGGAACTCGCAGCGCGCGATCTGATGTCCGCATCCGAGGTAGCCACGGCCCGCGAGCGCGCCGAAGAACTCGCGACCCGCATGGACCTCGAGGAACAGCGCCTCGTCATAACGACGGAGACGATCGAGCCCCAGCTCGATGTGCAGCAAACACAGGTCGAACGACTTCAGAACATCGTGCAGTTCCACCGGCGTCGCATCGCGTCGATGCGCGTCGTGGCCGGAACGAATGGCGTGCTCCAGGACATGCCCATCGAGGAAGGGCAGTGGGTACTCCCGGGACACACCCTCGCACGCGTCATCCAGCCCCATCGACTGAAGGCCGAGTTGCGCATTCCGGAGGTGCAGGCGCGCGACGTCGTTCTCGGCCAGAGCGTCATCATCGACACCAGGACGGATACGATCATGGGTCGCGTAGTGCGGATCGATCCCGCCGTACAGAACGGCGCTCTCACCGTCGACGTGGCGCTCGAGGGTGAGCTGCCGCCCGGCGCGCGGCCCGATCTCTCGGTCGATGGAACGATCGAGATCTCCCGGATCGACAATGCGCTTTCGGCCGGCCGGCCTGCGTTCGGGGCCGCCAACAGTACGGTCACCGTGTTCAAGCTCTCGCCCGATCGCAAGACGGCCGAACGAGTGCGAGTCCGTTTTGGACGCGGCTCAGTGAACGCTATCGAGATCCTCGACGGCCTCATGGAAGGGGACGTCATCATCCTCTCAGACATGTCGCAGTGGGACGGCTACGACCAGATCCGGCTGCGCTAACCGTTGCCCAGCTTTAACGGCCGCAAGGAGCCCAGATGAGCCAGACCAATTCCGCGTTGATCACGCTACAGGGTGTTTCGAAGATCTTCTACACGGACGAACTGGAGACGCACGCCCTGTCCAACATCGACTTGGAGATTCACGAGAACGAGTACCTGGCCATTGCGGGTCCGTCGGGATGTGGCAAGACGACTCTGTTGTCCCTGCTGGGCCTGCTCGACACGCCGACATCCGGCACCTACACGCTGGGTGGGCACGATGTCTCGCGGCTGTCCGGTGGGGATCGCGCGGCGGTACGGAACCAGCAAGTCGGCTTCATCTTCCAGGCGTTCAATCTCATCGGCGACCTCACGGTGGCCGAGAATGTCGAGCTACCGCTCACGTATCGGGACATCGCGGCTGCCGAACGGCGCGAGCGGGTGGCGCAGGCGCTCGAGCGCGTGGAGATGGCGCACCGGACCAAACACTACCCATCACAGCTCTCCGGCGGACAGCAACAACGTGTAGCCGTTGCGCGCGCCATTGCCGGACGGCCCCTCATTCTCCTGGCCGACGAACCTACGGGCAACCTGGATTCCAAGAACGGCGAAGCGGTGATGCAGCTGCTCGACGAACTGCACCGTGATGGGGCCACGGTTTGCGTGGTGACGCACGACGCGCGCTATGCCGAACACGCGCAGCGGGCGGTTCACCTGTTCGACGGCGAGATCGTGAACGAAGAGAATGGACGCGCCGCGGAACTCCGCGAGCGCGGCGTTGCCGTGGCGAGCGCGTGAGGCGGCCATGACCACCTTCGTGCAAGATTTTCGCTACAGTCTGAGAAAGCTCACAAAGCAGCCGGGAGTGACGGCGATCTCGGTGCTCGCGTTGACGCTGGGAATTGGGCTCACCACGACAATGTTCAGCATCGTGTACGGCGCGTTGCACCGAGGCCTGCCCTTTTCCGAACCGCACCGCATCATGCACCTCGAGCGCAATAACCTTGCCGAGGACATCCAGAGCATGGAGGTGACGGTCCACGACTACTACGACTGGCGTGAGCAGCAGACCAGCTTCAACGATCTCGCCGCTTTCTACTCGGGCACGACGAATCTCAGCGGTTCGGAGGGGCGTCCGGAACGGTTCGACGGTGCCTTCATGACCGACAACGCGTTTAGCGTACTGGGTGTGCAACCGTTCTTGGGCCGTGCGTTCCAGGAGGGGGATGACGATCCTGGTGCTGCAGCGGTGGTGGTACTGGGGTACGACGCCTGGCAGAACCGCTTTGGCGGCGACACGGACGTGCTTGGGCGCACCGTGCGGCTCAACAGTGAGCCCACCACCGTCATCGGTGTCATGCCCGAAGGCTTTCGGTTCCCCATTTCCGAAGATCTGTGGCTGCCCATGAAGCAGGATCCGCTGGAATTGGAACGCGGAACGGGGATCACGCTCGAGGTCTACGGTAGACTGAACGACGGCGTGTCGATGGACGAGGCGGCGGTCGAGTTCGCGACTATTGCCAAGCGGCTCGAGATGGAATACCCGGAGACCAACGAAGGCGTCGGCTCCGTCATCAAGCCATATACCAAGGAATACATCGGCGACGAAGTGACGGCACTGCTCTACACGATGCTCGCGGCCGTCTTTCTCGTGCTGCTGATCGCATGCACGAACGTGGCTAACCTGCTGCTCGCGCGCGCCATTCAACGCAGCAAGGAAGTTGCTATCCGAGCCTCCCTGGGCGCCACGCGTTTCAGGATCATCATGCAGTTCCTGACGGAGACATTGGTTGTGGCCATGGTGGGGGCGGTGCTCGGCCTGGGGATCGCGTGGACCGGTGTGCGGCTGTTCAACAATGCGATCGCGGACACGCAGCCCCCGTTCTGGATCGACATCAAGATCGATGGGATCATCGTGCTCTTCGTGGTGGGGCTCACGGTCATCACAACAATCGTTGCGGGCGTACTGCCGGCGTTGCGGGCGTCCGGCGCCAACGTGAACGAAGTACTGAAGGATGAGTCTCGTGGGTCCTCGTCGCTGCGCATCGGGAAGCTGAGCAAGGCGCTCGTCACGGCGGAGATCGCGCTGTCGTGTGGTCTGTTGGTTGGCGCAGGGCTCATGGCGAAGAGCGTCGTCCAGTTGCGCACGTTCGACTACCCGTTCGAGGCAAACCTGTACACGGCGCGGCTTGGCCTCTTCAAGGGGGATTATCCGGATCAGGCAAGTCGGACGCAGTTTTTCGAGGAGCTGCGGATGCGGTTGGGTGGCCTGGCCGGCGTCGAGGCGGCTGCTTTGGGCACGGCTCTGCCTGGTCTGGGCTCCGGCGGCGTCCGCTTCGCGCTCGAGGGCGATGCCTACGAGCGGGATCAGGACTACCCCACCGCGCGATGGGCGGCTGTCACGCCGGGGTATTTCGACGCATTTGGCGTCGAGTTGAGCCAGGGCCGCGATTTTGGCGTGCAGGACGCGCAAGACAACCTGCCGGTCGCGATCGTCAACCAGAGCTTCGCGGAGAGCCCACTAGGGCGGCGCATTCGGCAGGGCACCAGTGACACCGTGGCGTGGATGACGATCATCGGTATCGCGCCAGACATGATGATGGATGGTCTCGATAATGACGACCCAGAACCCGAAGGCATTTACGTTGCCGTGGCGCAGAACGACCTGCGTTTCATGAGCCTCGCCGTTCGTGCAACGGCGGCGCCTATGGCGTTGGCCGGTGCAATTCGCACCGCGGTCAACACGATCGATGCAGATCTTCCCCTCTACTGGGTCGATACGCTCGACGGCAGGGTAGGTCAGGCGTACTGGTTCTACAACGTGTTCGGTGTCCTCTTCATGGTCTTCGGCGGAGCGGCGCTCTTCCTTGCGGCCGTTGGGCTGTACGGTGTGATGTCGTTTTCGGTCAGCCGTCGGACGCAGGAGATTGGCATCCGCATGGCGTTGGGGGCCGACGACCGCGATGTCGTTGGCTTGATCATGAAACAAGGACTCTGGCAGCTCGGTATCGGGCTCACACTCGGCCTCGGCGTGGCGGCCTTGCTCTCGCGAGGGCTGGAGATCGTCCTCTTTCAGGTCGAGCCGTGGGATCCGATGATCTTCGTGGTGATCTCCGGTGTGCTATTGCTCGTCGGCCTTGCCGCGAACTTCATCCCGGCGAAACGAGCGACACGAGTCGACCCGGTAGTGGCATTGCGCTACGAGTAGGAAGTGCGCTGTGAGCGGTGCGCGTGGCTCGTCGATAGACCCGCGCGCCGCTCACGGCTCACCGCGCACACCAACAGTCTGAGCACCTGAGCACCTGAGCACCTGAGCGTCTGAGCACCTGTGCTTCTGTGCAATCTAGAGAGGTAGTCTCCCACCAAAAGCATAGCGCAGCGTGAATGTCCCCACGAATCGCGTACGTGTTTGGCCCTCAATGTGGTCCGCGTTGAAGATCCGATGGACCCCGACGTCGACGAGCGCCGTCGCGTCGAGTGGCAAGTGCAGCGTTGACTGCAGCGCCAATCTCCAGGTACGCTCGATTACACCGTCGAAGATGGTCTGTACACCAGCCACTTGGTCGCGCGGCGGGAACGGAAGACGCAGATCTCCCTCTCCCTGGCGAAGGAATGTCAATTCGGGGGCCACCAGCAGATTGGGGAGGGGCATGAATCGGATTCGGAGCGAGGCTTGATCGTAGTCAGAGAAGGATCGTGCCAATCCTGTACCGATGCGGTTCCGGCCGGGAAATACTGCAACGAGCGGCGCTTCATCGGGGGCCGTGGTGCGGTACATGAGATTGGAAACGATCGAATAGCCAATCCAGGCAGTTGTCGGGCCGACAGGGAACGACATGGTGGCTGTGAGCGCAAATGACGTTGGTTCTTCGTTCTTCGCCGGTGTATTGAAGAGCTGGATGTCGTCAATCGTTAGAGATCCCGACAAGCGGACCCGGCCGGCTCGAATCTCGCCGTCTCCACCCACCCACACGTTGCTTACTGTTCGCTTCTCATCCCGTGTTTGGAAGTGCACACGGAACGGGTTGAGGTTCCATAACTCGAGGCTGCGCCCGGGACCGCTGATGATCTGGCCCTCCCAAATCGCGAGGCTGATCCAGTCCCACGGTGTTCCGGCGAGCCGATGAGCGACGAAGTAGCGTTCGGTCTCGATGCCGGCGTTGTTCGGGAGGTTGTCCAGCTGTGCCACGAGCATCGTGAGATAGACGCGAGGTGGCCCAATTCGGAAAAAGAAACTGTCGTAACTGAGTGGCCAAGGTGAAACGAGCAAGCCTGGCATACCCACGGGACCCCAATTACGCGACACTGCGCCGACGTCGATGTCGAGGTACTCTGACCGGTATGCGGCGTACGCCTCGAGGAAGCGGACCTTGACCGGCCTGTCGATCCCGCCAAAGTCGGGATCGTGGTCGATGCCCTTATCCCACTGCGGATGCATCAGTATGAGGCCTGGACCGAATTGCATGGTTAAATTGGCGCCGAACTGTGGCTGCGTGCGTCCCGATCCTTCCTCGCGTAAGGCGAACGCTGCCCGGCGGGCATGCGTCGAGGTTCGTACCTGGACTTCCCCTTCGAGCGCTATGAAGCGTTCCGAGCTGTCGCTTCGAAACAGGTCCGCGAGCGTAGCGACACTTCGTCGTTCGGGCCCCGTGAGTTGCGCGGTGTCGACCCGTGCGAGCGCCGTAGCCACGGCACTCACCAGCCAGGGTCGCAGCATAGGGGACGGGTCCTGCAGTGCGCCCCGGTCAATCAGGTGTTCCAGCAGCGGTGTTGCCCAATGCTCGATCGGGAGATAGCTGTGACCAGGGTATCGCTGCGCGTGGAGTGGTGCGGCAAGAACCAGCAGCAAAGACAAGCTGGGTAGTGATCGCATGGGCGCAATCTCTACCGTCGAACGTCAAAAGAGCAAGCATGCTTCATTGGTAACGGGAGCAGTTCGCTATGCCAGGCTTACAAGGATGAGGAATCGATGGCGAGATTGTCGGTAGAAGCACGTCGTGGTCAACATGTTGAGTCGACTCACGAGATCGCGGTAGCTATAGCCAATCACGGCGGGCGCCGGATCGCGTTCTGTGGAAATCCCGACCGCCCGACGTTCTTCCGCTCCGCGACCAAGCCGTTCCAGGCCCTTCCGCTCGTCGCGGACGGTGCGGCCGATGGGTTCGCGCTCTCAGACGCAGAGCTTGCCCTGGCGTGTGCCTCGCACAGCTCGGAGGTTCATCAGGTCGAGTTGGTGCGGCAGTGGCTCGGGCGGATCGGGTGTAAGGAGTCGGATCTGGTCTGCGGGCCGCACCGCCCGCTCTCGCTCGATCTCACCATGCGTCCGCCCGGCGACCCGGGCCCGAGCGATACTCGCCCGCGCGGAGGCGTGTTTAGCAACTGTTCCGGCAAGCACGTGGGGATGCTCACCCTCGCGTTACACCACGGCTGGTCCATTGAAGGGTACGAGCAGGTCGATCATCCGGTGCAGCGCAGGTGCAAGGAAGAGGTGTCGCGCTGGACCGGCACGCCGATCGACCAGATCGGTGAGGCGGTGGATGGATGCGGCGTCGTCTGCTTCCAAACCCCGCTCGACGCGATGGCGGCGGGGTTTGCGCGGCTCGGCGTTTCGGATCAGCACTCCGCAGTGCGCGTGCGACGCGCCATGATGGCTCATCCGGAGTTGGTCGCGGGTCAGCATCGGTTGTGTACCGCGCTGATGCAGGCGTACCCAAGCGGAATCATCGCGAAGGTTGGCGCGGCCGGTGTCTATGGTGTGGCACTACCGAAGCGTGGGCTGGGCATAGCCCTCAAGGTCGAGGATGGGGACGCGCGCGCGGCCATGGTCGCTCTGCTGGCCGTGCTCGAGGCCCTCGACCTCGACCCCCGGCCGAGCGATGTGCTCCCACGCTTTGCCACGATCCCGGTCCACAATACGCGAGCCGAGCAAGTGGGCGAGATACGGGCGACGGGTGCCCTGACGTTCGCATGATACGCGCGGCGCTAGATTGATCCCGTGTTTTCCGTAACCGTGCCGTACCGTTGGGCATGCGCGCCCCAATGCCCCTGCCCGGTCTTGCCAACGCCGCGCCCATCACGTGGCGGGACAGGGCCCGGAGCTGGTCGGCCATGAAGTTCATCGATCAGACAACCGTGCGCGTCGTGGCCGGTAGCGGCGGGTCGGGGTGTAGTTCGTTCCGCCGCGAGTCGTTTGTCCCCAAGGGTGGGCCCGATGGCGGAGATGGCGGTCGTGGCGGCAGCATCTTCGTCCAGGGGGACGGGCAGCTCTCGACACTGCTGGACTACCGCTATCGCTCCGTGTGGAAAGCGAATCGTGGACAGCACGGCATGGGGTCGAACAAGACGGGCAAGTCGGCGAAGGATATCTATCTTCCCGTGCCGCCCGGTACCGTCATTCGCAATGCGGACTCTGCCGAGCTGATCGGTGAGATCCTCGAGCCCGGTGACGTCGTGCGCGTGGCCAAGGGTGGGCGAGGTGGCCGGGGAAACGCCCGCTTTGCGACGCCGACGCATCAGGCGCCCCGCGAGTGGGAACCGGGTGAAGAGGGTGAGGAACGACGTATCGAGCTCGAACTCAAGCTCATCGCAGACGTAGGACTGCTCGGCCAACCGAACGCGGGCAAGAGCACGCTGCTCTCGGTCCTCTCGGCCGCACGGCCCAAGATCGCGGAATACCCCTTCACTACGCTCACGCCCCAACTCGGTGTGGTCGGGTTGGGTACCGGACGGTCGTTTGTTCTGGCGGATATCCCGGGGATCATCGAGGGTGCCCACGAAGGACGAGGGTTGGGAGATCGTTTCCTGCGTCACGTTGAGCGCACGAAGACGCTCGCGTATCTCATTCCCCTGGACAGCGAAGACGTTCAGGCCGTGTACGACCTGCTGCGCAGCGAGGCTGAGGCATACAGTCCACTGCTCGCCGTGAAGCCTCACGTGGTCGTGTTCACCAAACAGGATCTCCTCTCGCCAGACGAGCCGCCACCGACGTTGGTAGCTCCCGACGCGCAAGATATCCTGCACATCTCGTCGGTCGCGCATCTCGGGATCGATGGGTTGAAGGAGCGGTTGTGGGCACTCGTAAGGGCGCATTCCGCCCCATCGCCTGACATGCCGCTTCCCTAGGTGCCAGACCCGGCGTACGTGGCGCTCGCGCTCACGCCCGGTATCGGGCGTGCCAGACTCGAGGCACTCCTCGCGACGTTCGGCGATGCCGGTCGGGTGCTGCGGGCGCGGCTAGACGATCTGGCCCAGGTGCCCGGCATGTCGGCCGGGGCGGCAACCGCCGTTTCCCGGTCCTCGAAGGAACAGGGCAGGGTCGCCATAGAGCGGGCAACGGCCCTTGGGGGAGATGTCCTCCTCCCAGCAGACGCCGCATTCCCCGGTGCGCTGCGTGATATTCCCAATGCACCAACGCTGCTATTCGCGGCGGGCAAGCTCGAGTGCCTGCAACCCGCGGCGGTGGCCATCGTCGGAAGTCGCGCGCATTCGCGCTACGGTGCGGAGGTCTGCCGCCATCTCGCCGCGGGCGTGGCGCGGGCTGGGCTGACGGTCGTGAGTGGCATGGCGCGTGGGATCGATGCCCTGGCACACGGTGCGGCGCTCGATGCGGGCGGCCCAACGATCGGCGTTCTTGGCAACGGGCTGGGGGTCATCTATCCATCGGCCAACCGCCTCCTGTACGAACGCGTCGCCGCGGAGGGTTGCCTGCTGACGGAGTTTCCGCCTGGGGAACGGCCGCACGCCGGGAGTTTCCCCAGGCGCAACCGCCTCATCAGTGGGCTGGCGCGCGTGACGTTGGTCGTGGAGGCGCGCGAGAAGTCCGGCGCGCTGATCACGGTGGACTGCGCGCTGCAACAGGGACGCGAGGTGATGGTGGTCCCCGGACCAATCACCAGTCCGGTCTCGAACGGATGCAACCGGCTCATCCAGCAAGGGGCAAAACCGGCACTCGGCCTACGCGACGTGTTGGAGGAATACGGCATGACCGTCAACGACGCGGTGGCGGTCAGTCTCCCAAGCGATCTATCTGACACGGAACGCAGCACACTTACGCTCTTTGATAGCGGAGATCGTCACATCGACGAGATCGCGGGCGACCTCGCCTGCGGTGTCGCCGAGGCGCTCGCCGTCCTCACTTCACTGGAAATCCGCGGCCTAGTCACCCAGCGACCCGGCAAGATCTTCCACCGCGCCGTGCCCGTGACCCTTTAGCGTCCCCCTGAGCAACTGAGCAACTGAGCAACTGAGCAACTGAGCAACTGTGCGTCTGAGCGTCTGAGCGTCTAGCTTCTCCCCGTGCACATCTACATCCACGTCCCCTTCTGTCGCCGCCGCTGCTCGTATTGCGATTTCGCCATAGCCGTCCGCCGCGAGGTTCCCGGTCGGCAGTTCACCCAAACCGTGCTTCGCGAACTCGAGATCAGGGGCCTACCCGATGCGTCGCCGGGAGCGGGGGTGGACACGCTCTATCTCGGGGGTGGTACACCGTCACTGCTCCCTCCAGATCAGCTCGCGCTCCTCATTGACGCCTTCGCCATCGCCCGCAGCGCCGAGGTGACGCTCGAGGTCAACCCGGACGACGTCACGCACGAGCACGCGAGCGCGTGGGTTGCCGCCGGCATAAACCGGGTCTCGCTCGGCGCTCAGTCGTTTCAGGACCACGTGCTCGCCTGGATGCATCGCACGCACGACGGACGGGCGACGGACCGGGCCGTGGAGATCTTGCGGTCCGCAGGGGTCGCCAACATTTCGCTCGATCTCATCTTTGGTCTTCCCACCGAGTTGCATCACGACTTCGCGGCGGACCTGGCACGGGTGCGGGCGCACGCGCCGGAGCACGTGTCCGTGTATGGGCTGAGCGTAGAGCCCCGCACACCGCTGGCGCGGTGGATCTCGCGGGGAAGAACCACCCCGGTCAATGACGACCGCTACGCCACCCAGTTTCTTGAGGCTCACGATGCGCTCACCGGTGCGGGCTTCGAGCACTACGAGATCTCGAGCTTCGCAGCGGGCGCCAGGCACCGGTCCCGCCACAACAGTGCGTATTGGGATGGATCGGCGTATCTGGGTGTGGGGCCCTCGGCGCACGGATTCATGGACAACCGTCGCCGCTGGAACGTCCCACATTGGGCCCAATACGTCCGCCTGGTGGAATCGGGGCAGGACCCCGTCGAGTCTGAAGAGGTGCTGACACGGGAGCAGCAGGACCTGGAGGCGGTCTACCTCGGGCTCCGCACATCCGCTGGGATTGCGGTCGAACAGACCCCCGGACGAGCCGGAGAAGGCCTTAGCAGAGCAGCCGAGGGGCTGATCCAGTGTCGTGACAACCGGTGGTGCGCCACTCCCGCAGGCTGGTTAGTGCTCGACACGCTCGTGGCCGGGTTGACCACCTCGGGCGAAGGTGGCTAATTTACTGTGACTACAGAACTTGGGCCATGTCTGATCAACTGAGCGAACGCGAGCGCAAGGTTCTCGAAGCCGTCATCCACACGTATATCGAGACCGCCGAACCGACCGGGTCCCGGACGATTGCCAAGCGCTATCCGCTGGGCATCTCGGCCGCGACGATCCGCAATACGATGAGCGATCTCGAGGAACGGGGGTTTCTCTACCATCCCCACACCTCGGCGGGCAGGATTCCGACCGACAGGGCGTACCGTGCCTACGTGGACCGGCTCATGGTCCGCGACTCGCTCGTGCCCCAGGATCGGCAGGCGTTGACTCGGGAGCTGCGCTCCGACTCTGGCGTGATCGAAGACCTCCTGCGCAAGGCAGCGGATGTTCTGGGGGTGCTCACGCGCGAACTGGGTGTTGCCGTGGCCCCGTCGTTCGATGCGGCAGTGCTCGAGCGGTTGGAATTGATGCAGGTCAGCGCCGATCGGCTCCTCATGGTGCTCGTCATCAGAGGTGGGCTGGCGCGCACCATCTATCTCGAGCTCGTGAATCAACTCCCGAGCGAGGCTATCGAGGGTGTGGCGTCGGTTCTGAACGAACGACTCTCCGGTCTGACGCTCCGTGACATCCGCACCACGGTCAAGGCTCGGTTGCGCGACACGGCGGCCGGCGCCGGCGACGTGCAACAATTGCTCAACATCTTCATCGAGGAGTCGGACAGCTTGTTCAATCCGCCCGGTGACGGACGAGACGTGGTGCTCGGAAGCGCACAGCTGTTAGCCGGCCAGCCCGAATTCGCGTCCAATACAGGCATGCGCACTCTGCTCGACCTCACGGAACGGCGTGACCGGCTGCGCGAGGCGTTGCAGACACGCGAGAGCGGTGTCACCGTCACGATCGGTGGAGAGAATACCGATCCATCGCTTTCTTCGTTCACGATCGTTACGGCGAGCTACCGGCAGGGCCTCCTGTCCGGCGTCATTGGAGTGATGGGCCCCACGCGGATGCCGTATCGCAAGGTGATGGCGCTCGTCGAGCACACCAGCCGTCTCGTCGAGGAGTTTGCCCACTAGCATGGCTCGCGACTACTACGACGTGCTGGGCGTTGGCCGCGGCGCACCTGAATCCGAAATCAAGAAGGCCTACCGCAAGCTCGCCATGCAGTATCACCCGGACCGAAGCAACGGCGACCGGGACGCGGAAGATCGCTTCAAGGAAGCCACCGAGGCCTATGAGGTCCTGCGCGATCGGGACAAGCGCGCTCAGTACGATCGCTTTGGGATGGCGGGCATGAAGGGAAGCAGGGGGGGCTTCGGTGGGGTACACCCCGATCTTGCGGAAGCCCTCTCGGTCTTCATGCGTGACTTCGGTGGTATGGGTGGCTTCGACGCCATCTTCGGCGGTGGCCAACGGGAGCGCCGCGCGCACCGCAGCGGGCAGGACGTGCGCATGACCTTCCGCATCTCGCTGGCGGAGGTCGTGACGGGTGTGACGCGCAAGGTGAAGTTGCGCACGCTCTCACGCTGCGAGCGGTGTGACGGGACCGGTGCTGACGGCGGGGCGACCGAGACGTGTCACACCTGCGGCGGCGTGGGCGAGGTGCGTCGCGCCACCCAGTCGTTACTGGGCCGCCTCGTATCGGTCACGGCGTGCCCCACCTGTGGGGGAGAGGGCTCGCTGGTACGCACTCCCTGCGGCGACTGCCGGGGCGAGGGCCGTGTGCGAACGGAGAAGACAGTCGATATCGAGGTTCCGCCGGGCGTGTCCTCCAACAACTACCTCACGCTCCGCGGGCACGGACAGGCCGGTCCGCGCGGCGGCCCGGCCGGCGACCTGATCGTGGTCATCGAGGTGGAGGACGATCCGCGTTTCGAGCGGCATGGGAACGACTTGGTGTACGATCTTCCCGTGTCCTTTTCGGAGGGGGCGTTGGGACACACGTTTGAGATACCCACGCCGGTCGACACGGTGTCGGTCGGCGTAGATCCGGGCACGCAGTCCGGGACCCTGCTCACGGTGCGCGGTAAGGGTCTTCCGGATCTCGATTCCGGGCGGTTGGGTGATCTCCACGTGCGCGTGCGGGTCTGGACACCGACCAATCTCACCCGTGAGGCAAAGGATCTGTTGGCGCAGCTGAAAGAGATGGAAGGCGAGCCGCCAACGGCGGACCGCGGCGGCAGGGGATTCTGGGACAGGGTCAAGGAAGCGTTCGGCACGTGAGCGACTGCCTATTTTGCCGGGTCGTTGCCGGAGAGATTCCGGCGAATGTCGTCGCGAGCGACGAGCGCTACGTAGCGTTCCGGGACATCGAGCCCCAGGCGCCGACACATGTGCTCGTCATCCCGCGCGTCCATATCGCGTCACTCGACGAAGCGGAAGACGCCGAGTTGCTGGGTGGCCTCTTCGCCTTCGCGCGCGAGGTGGCGCGCCAGTCCGGTGTGGCGGAATCGGGGTACCGCGCGGTGGTCAATACCAACGCCGACGCACAGCAGACGGTGCCGCATCTCCACGTGCACATCATGGGTGGCCGGAAGTTCAGGTGGCCGCCAGGGTGAATCGGAATGGTGAATAATGCGCCGTACGCAGTAAGCGGTGCGCGGTCGCTGGGCCCGCCCACCGCTCGCGGCGCACCCCTCGCCGCCCTTGTCTCCCCCCCATTCCATGCTTAAACTGGCAGGTCTGTCCCGATTGTCGATTTGCGACATAAGAGGGGGTGAGGAGTCGAGATGGCGGAAGTGATCATCCACGAGGATGAGAGCTTCGAACGAGCGCTCAAGCGCTTCAAGAAGAAGTGTGAGAAGGCGGGGATCCTGTCCGATCTCCGTAAACACCGCCACTACGAGAAGCCGAGTGAGCGTCGGAAGCGCAAGATCAACGCGGCCCGGCGGAAGAACCGTCGAGATCACTCTTGAACGGCGTGACCGTCGTCCCCGCCACCGCCCCCTCCGCGGCGCGCGTGCACGAGCGAGGGGCCTGAGCGTGCAGGAGATGCAGGCAGAATTCCCAGGGGTGCATGCGACCAGCGTCGCCCGCACCCCTTCCACATTGCCCCCGGTTGCCTCAGACGAAACTCTCACCAGCCTCGAATTCCCGGCAGCGCTTGCGGCGGTTGCGGTGTACGCGGCCAGCGATCCCGGCAGAGCGGCGGTCTCCGCGCGTCGCCCCTGTGCGGACCTAGAGCTGCTGCGTAACGAGCTGGCTACTGTTGAGGAACTTGCGCACGTGCTCCGGCGCGAAGACCCTTTCCGTCCCGAGCCCGTTCAAGATGTCACGCCGGCCCTCGCCGCGGCCGAGCCGGACGGCGCGGTGATCGAGGGCTCCGCACTCGCGGCTGTGGGACGGTCGCTCGTCGCTATGCGACTGGTGGCCGAGCAGCTCGACCGGCTGGCGCCCGACGCGCCCCGAACCGCTCGTCTGCGGGTCGAGATTGCTCCGCGCTCCTTGGAGCGAGAGATCACGTCAACCGTAGACGAGGACGGACAGGTTCCCGACGGCGCCAACCGTGATGTCGACAGGGCACGCGCACGGGTCCGCGACATTCGCGCTCGCCTCCATCGTCTGCTCGAGCAGACGCTCAGGGGGCTCGATGCCCATCAGGCAGCCGGTGATGCGACGGTGACCGTTCGGAATGGGCGTTACGTCATCCCGGTGGCCAGAGATGCGCGCGGGCGCGTCCCCGGCATCGTGCACGACGAGTCGAACTCTGGTGCGACGCTCTTTGTCGAGCCACAACAAGCAGTTGAGCTCGCCAACGACCTTCGCGCCGCAGAGGTGGAAGAGACGCGGACAATCCGTGCGATTCTCCGAGCGCTGACCGCGCAACTCCGCGCCAATCTGCCAACGGTCCACGACGGCTGGGACATGTGCGTACGCGTAGACGATCTCTACGCTCGCGCCAAGTACGCCGTGGAAACGGAGGGCTTTGCGCCCCAACTCGTGGACGCACCCGGTGCGTTGCGGCTCCATGATGTGCGCCATCCCCTGCTTTTGGCTGAGGGAGTCGATGCCGTACCGTTCGACCTGACGCTGGCCGAAGATGAGCTGGCGGTCATCGTGAGCGGCCCCAACGCCGGCGGCAAGACCGTGCTCCTGAAGGCCGTCGGTCTGGTGACGGCCCTCGTCCAGGCAGGTGTCATTCCCCCCATAGGCGAGCGCTCGTGTCTCCCGGTCTTCCGGCGTGTTGTCGTGGATATCGGGGACCACCAGTCAATCGAAGCAAATCTGTCCACCTTCAGTGCGCACGTGGTGGCGTTACGCACGGCGTTGGAGCTGGCGGGTCCGGACACGTTGGTGCTGCTGGACGAGGTGGGCAGTGGCACCGACCCACGCGAAGGTGCGGCACTCGCCGGGGCAGCGTTGATGGCACTGGTCGACGCTGGCACGCGCACCATGGTCACTACGCACCTCACGGAGCTGAAAGAACTGGCGACCCAGTCCTCGGGTATCGTCAACGCGTCGCTCGAGTTCGATGCCGACGAACTGGCGCCCACGTACCGGCTGCTCATGGGTGTCCCCGGCCGCTCCTATGGTTTGGTGATTGCACGGCGTCTTGGAGTGAGTCAATCCGTACTCGATATGGCGGAGCAGCGTATACCCGAAGGAGAGCGTGCACTCGACACGCTGCTCGCGGAGGTGGAACAGCGCATCGCTCGCGTAGAGGAACGCGAGCGGCACACTGAGGACGAACACGCGCGGCTCCGCGAAGAGGTCGCGGCGGCCGTGCTGCACACCGCGGAGTTGGCCGATCGGGAGCGGGCAGCAGAGCAGCGGGAAAGCGAAGTGGAACGCGAGGGCAGGGCTCAGGCCCGCCGTTTTCTGCTCGACGCGCGCCGCCGCGTGGAGGATGCGTTGGCCGTGGCACGCGCTGCGGTGTCCGAGGCGACCGCGAAGGAAGCGCGCCGTCTAGTAGAAGATGGCATCAGCCGCGAGGCTGACGAGCTGAAGCGTCTGGAACAGGAGCTGCGCAGGAAGGGCTGGACCGTTCGGGGGAGCCGGACGGATGCCGCGACGGTGGTGGCGCCAACCGAGTCGCCCGTCGCGTCGCGCGCGCCCGAAGATGCTGCCGCCGTAGCGCTCGATGCCGCCTCGGAGATCGATGTCCGTGGTTTCATGGCCGACGAGGCGCGGAATGTGGTCCAGCGCGCAATCGATGCGGCGGTCGTGGCCGAGCTGCCGTCGCTGCGCATCATCCACGGGAAGGGAACCGGACGCCTCCGAGTCGTCGTCGCGGAACTAGCCAAGTGTGATACCCGGGTGCTGCGTCATGCAGTTGCACCAACGCACCAGGGCGGAACGGGTGTCACGATCGTCGAGTTCGGACCATGAGTAGCATCCCCGAGGAACTGATCGAGCAGGTGCGTGATGCCGCAGACGTCGTGGAACTCGTCGGCGAGCACGTGCAGCTCCGACGCACCGGGTCCGACTATCGAGGGCCCTGTCCGTTTCACGGGGGTAAGCATCGCAACTTCTCCGTGATTCCGCGCAAGCAGATGTACTACTGCTTCGTCTGTCACGAGGGGGGCGACGTCTTCTCGTTCTACATGAAACACCTCGGCATGGAGTATCCGGCTGCGGTCCGCGCCGTGGCGCAACGCATCGGCATCGCGATCCCGGAGCGGGCGAGCGCTGGTCCGGATCCACGGGAGCCGCTGTTCTCCGCCGTTGCCGCGGCGCACGATTGGTATCAGCGTCAGCTGCGCGAAGCCAAGGAGGCCGATCGGGCGCGCCGCTACCTGAAGGGGCGAGGCTTCGATCTGGAGGTGTTGCTGCCCCACGGTCTCGGTTTCGCTCCCGGCGGCAAGGCGTTTCTCGCAGGGATGGCGACCCTTGGTGTAGAGGAACGCACGCTGGTGGCCGCCGGTCTCGCGGTCGAGCGCGAGGGCAAGACGCGCGCACGTTTCTGGGACCGTCTGCTCTTTCCCATCCACGACCTGCGCGGCCGGGCGGTGGGTTTCGGCGGACGCGTACTGGGCGATGGGGAGCCGAAGTACCTCAACTCGCCCGAATCGGAGATCTTCCACAAGGGACGACTGCTCTACAACCTGCACGAGGCCAAACAGGCTATCCGGAAGGCAGAACACGCGGTCCTGGTCGAGGGTTACTTCGACGTCATCCGGATGGCCGAGGCCGGGATCGAGCATGTTATTGCTCCGCTCGGCACCGGGTTCACCGAGGACCAGGCCGCACTGCTGCACCGGTATGCGCCGCGGGTGACACTTCTGTTCGACAACGATACTGCCGGGCTGCGGGCCACATTCCGCACCGCCGATCAACTGCTACGTGCCAAGGTACGCGTGGCGGTCGCGAGTCTGCCGGAAGGAGATGATCCCGATACGCTGGTCGCCCGCTCCGGACGTCGTGGCATCGAAAAGGTGCTGCGTGACGCCGTCGATGTGTTCGAGCGCAAGATGCAACTCCTCGAGCGCAAAGGCTGGCTTGCGGACTTGAGCGGCAGGCGGCGCGCGCTCGACCGTCTCCTGCCCACCTTGCGCGCCGCGGCGGATCCGGTCACACGGGATCTCTACCTCACACGGGTGACCGAGGCCCTCGGCGTGTCGCGCGACGCCGTGCTGCGCGAGATGCAGGAACGCGCGCCCGCACGTCCCGTTCAGCGACCGCTTACCTCTCCGGCCCCGTCGCGGCAGGTCAGTCTGGCGCGGGCCGAGCGGATCGTCCTGCTCGCCATGCTGCACGATCGCGACCTGCGCCAGCGCATTATCGATGTGGGCGTCGATCAGGGCACTCTTGCGCCTGTGGCTCGAGAGGTGTTTACGCTTCTCGTGGAAAAGCCGCCGAACGTCCCGCCGGGAGAGCTGTTGGATCGGCTCGATGGCGACGCGCAGCAGGCACTCGAGAGCTTGCTGCGTGAGCCTTGGCCCCAGGGAGACGGTGTGACGGTGGTGGCAGCCTCGCTCGACGAGTTGCGGGGCCGGCCGCTCGAGCACGAGATCGCACAGCTCAACCGCGCAATCCCCTTAGCGCGTGATGAGGACAAGCCTGACCTGCTCCGGCAGAAAGAGGAGCTGAGCCGCCGGCTCAACGAACTGAAACCAGGAAGAAGGTGGAACGTGATACGTACGAGGAGGGGAAGTGCACGCTGATCTACCGACGTTGCTGGAGTTGCAACAACGTGATAAGACGGTGCAACAATTTCGTGACGAAATGGCCGCTCTCGATCCCGAGATTGCGGAACTCGACGCCAATCTCGGCGCGTGTCAGGAACGCCTGGATGCGACGCGGAAGGCCGCATTAGAAGCGGGCGAGTACCGGACCGAACTAGAGGAGAAGATTGAGGAATTCAAGCAGCTGCAAGAGCGCAAGCGTCAGAAGCTCGAGTGGGTGCGGGGCGCGAAGGAGGCGGCGACGCTGATGGCGGAGCTGGATCTGGGCAAGAGTGTATTGGCGAAAGAAGAAGCAGAATGGGTTCGCTCTGCCGACAAGGTACAGGAGACGGAACTCAGGGCCGCTGAAGCCGAAAAGGCTGTGCAGGAGACGAAAGACGGGCAGGGCGCACGGCGTGATGAGATTGCAGTGGTGCACGCGGAGGCGCAGGTGAAGATCACCGCAGCCGAGGCCGAGCGGACAACTGTTGCTGCTGGCGTGCCCAAGCCGCTGCTCACGCAGTACGAGCGCATCCGCAAAGGGCGCGCCCCCTTTGCCGTATATGCGCTGCACGGAGGCGCCTGCGGGCATTGCTTCACGGCTGTGCCGCTTCACCGGCGCCAAGAGTTGCTCAACGGTAGCCGTATCATCACGTGCGAGGCGTGTGGAGTCATGATCTATGAGGACGAGGCTGTGCCATCGGAGTGACGCTCCTTCCGTCACGCTGGGCGGTGCGCGAGGAACCGGATGACTCGCAGGTGGCCACCCTTGCCCATGCCCTGAACCTGCCCATCCCGCTTGCGCGAATTCTGGTGCAACGCGGGCTCGGCGGGGAGACAAACGCGCGGCAGTTTCTCCGCCCTTCATTGGACGGGCTGTCCAATCCGCTCGACCTTCCCAACATGGAGCCGGCGGTCGCGCGGATCGTCACCGCAATTCAAGACGGTGAACTCATCCTCGTCCACGGCGACTACGACGTCGACGGACAGAGCGCCACCGCGCTGCTCACACGCGCCCTACGCCTAGCCGGCGCCACCGTCACCCCTTTCATCCCCAACCGCTTGGTGGACGGTTACGATCTTGGCCCCGCTGGCGTGCGCGAGGCAGCGCAGTCCGGTGCGCGTCTCATCGTGACGTGCGATTGCGGCACGACGGCCACAGGCGCGGTCGAAGAGGCCGCCTCCCACGGTATCGACGTGGTGGTGACGGATCACCACACGCCCGGCGAGAGGCTGCCGGCGGCGGTCGCCGTCGTGAATCCGCGACTCGGTGACCCGGAGGCCGATGCGGCCGATCTGTGTGGCGCCGGCGTAGCCTTCAAGCTGGTGCAGGCGGTGTGCGCCAGCCTGGGGATTTCGCAGCATCTCCCGTTTCATTTCCTCGACCTCGTAGCGCTTGCGACCGTCGCGGATGTCGTTCCTCTGAGGCGGGAAAACCGCGTGCTGGTCCGCTTTGGACTGAAGCAGCTCGCGAACTCGCGGTGGCCGGGTATTCGTGCCTTGCTCTCGGTAGTCGGGCTGGCCGGCCGGCCGGTGCGCGCGGGCCACGTGGGGTTCGTTATTGGACCTCGTCTGAACGCTGCGGGGCGGATCGGGGAGGCAATGGACGGCCTTGCGCTTCTCCTTACCGATGACGAACGGGACGCGCTAGATCGTGCGCGGCGGCTGGACACGCTGAACGCGCAGCGGCAGGAGATAGATCAACGGATCCTCGATCAGGCCATTGAGACGGTCGAGCAAGAAATCGATCTCGACGACACGTTCGGACTGGTGCTTGCGCGTGAGGATTGGCACGCGGGCGTCATCGGCATCGTTGCATCCCGACTGGTGGAACGATATGCCAGACCGGCCATTCTCATCGCGCTCACAGACGACACTGGCAAGGGGTCGGGTCGGAGTATCGCGGGCTTCGATCTCCACAGCGCCCTCGTCGCGTGCGCACCGCACCTGCAACGGTTCGGCGGGCATAAGATGGCCGCTGGCCTCACGATTGCACGAGGCGATGTCGACGCGTTTCGCGACGCGTTCGACCAGGTCGCTCACGACCGGTTGAGCGCCGACGACCTCGTTCCCACCCAACGCATCGACCAGGTCGTTGCACTCGACCGCATGGACGGAGAGCTGGAGCGGCTGCTGCGACATCTCGAACCGTGCGGAGCCGGCAATCCGGCGCCCGTATTTGGCGTCGAGCGCGCGAACGGGCGGGGACCGCGCCCCGTCGGGACCAACCACCTGCGGTTCACACTCGATGACGGTCACGCGCGTCTCACTGCCATCGGGTTCGGGTGGGCGGACCGCGTGGAGCCCTCTTGGTGGGACAGGCCACTGGACGTCGCCTTCAGGCTCGAGCGGGATGATTGGGGCGGTGTCCCGAAGATCCAGGCGCGCGTGCTGCAAATCCGGCCCTCGGCGTAGGTGCGCATCATCGCCGGTACGTTGCGCGGACGCGCCGTCCGGCCGCCGCGTGATCGGCGGGCCCGACCGACCTCAGATCGCGTCCGCGAGGCATGGTTCGCGATTCTCGGCGATCGGGTCCGAGGGGCGCGCGTACTGGATCTCTTTGCGGGGTCGGGGGCATTGGGCCTCGAGGCGTTGTCGCGCGGTGCCGAGCAGGCCACCTTTGTGGAACTCGTACCGGCGACCCTGCGGTCGCTGCGGGAGAATCTGCGCGCCCTCGACCTGACCGAGCAGGCGAGCACGTATCGCGGGGAGGCCCTGCGGTTTGCCGCAAAGCTCAGCTCCGGTGCCTACGACATCGCGTTTGCCGATCCCCCCTATGACACGGATCAGGCCGAACAGCTGGTAACGGTGTTCCGCGATACGCCATTTGCGAGCATACTCGGTGTGGAGCACACCTCGGCCAACGCCCTCGCCGGAGACGACACGCGACGCTACGGCAACGTCGCCCTGACCTTCTGCTACGAGCCATGACACGCACCGCCATCTATCCAGGTTCGTTCGATCCGGTGACCCGCGGCCACGAGGACATCATTCGGCGCAGTACGCGTCTGGCCGACAGCGTGATCGTGGCCGTAGCCGAGAATATCGGGAAAGCGCCGCTGTTCACGATCGACGAACGACTGGCGTTTCTCCGCGCCGCCACTGAAGATGTCCCCAACGTCACCGTGCACGCCTTCGACGGACTACTCGCAGACTTCGCGGCTTCCGTGGGCGCGTCGGTGGTGGTGAGAGGCCTGCGGGCTGTGAGCGACTTCGAGTACGAATTCCAGATGGCGCTCATGAACCGTCAACTCCATGCGGATCTCGAGACGGTCTTTCTCGTGCCGGGTCTCGAACTCACCTTTCTGAGTTCGAGTCTGGTCAAGGAGGTGGCACGATTTGGGGGTGACATCACGCCCTTTGTCCATCCCAAGGTGAGTGCGGCACTTCAGGCGAAGTTCTCCGCGTGACATTCCGGGAAGGCCTACATCGCCGTGCAGCGGCGGTGGAGGGACACGTGGTCCTCGTGGAAGGCTGGGACCCACGCGTCCGTGCTGCCGCCGAGCGCCTGCGGCAGTTGGGTATCCGCCGGGTGACGCTGCTAGACGAACGGGTTGAGCAGGATCCGTCGCTCGACGACGTGGCCCAACTGCTCCGGGAGCGGAAACCCGATCGGTTGGCGGACTCGGACGAGGCGCGAGAGTTGGCCCGGCGCCCCCTACACTTCGCCGCGGGGCTCGTTGCCCTGGGTCTCGCCGATGCCGCGGTCGGGGGCGCGACCTGTCCCACGGCCGACGTACTCCGCGCCGCACTGTGGGCCATCGGTCCGGCGGACGGCATCGAGACGGTCAGCAGCTCCTTCTACATGGTGCTGGCCGCCCCCGTCCCGGATGTGCCGGAACGCTCGGTGCTCACGTTCACGGACGCTGGGGTCGTGCCAAATCCCACGCCGGAGCAGCTGGCCGAGATCGCCGCGGTCGCTGCGGACGACAGGGCACGCATCGTGGGCGATTTGCCTCGCGTTGCCTTCCTCTCGTTCTCGACCAAGGGCAGTGCCACGGGACCCCGGGTCGATCGGGTGGTCGAGGCGGTCGGGCGTTTCTCAGAACTCCGACCGGATGTGGTCTGCGACGGGGAGCTCCAGGGGGATGCAGCCCTCGTGCCGGCGGTGGCCCTTCGGAAGGCTCCGGAGTCGCCGTTGCGGGGGGAAGCCAACGTTCTGGTGTTCCCTGACCTTGACAGCGGCAACATTGCATACAAACTGGTGCAGCGGCTCGCTGGCGCCTCGGCGATCGGTCCGATCATCCAGGGACTGGCCCGGCCGATGGCCGACCTGTCGCGCGGAGCGACGCCCGACGACGTAGTGGATGTGGCGGCCGTTGCACTGCTCCAGTCAGTGCCTGCGGAACGCCCCGAATTGGAGGGGAAATGAGCTTCACCCTGCGAAAAGATGAGAGCGGCATTGTCGTCGTCGGCGTCGATGGCCAGCTCATCGTAGGAAACCGTCACGAACTGAAGCAGAAGGTCCTCGAGGCTGTGGAAAGTGGCGAGCGCAAGGTGCTCGTCGACTTTACCAATACCGGCTATATCGATTCGTCGGGACTCGGGGTGCTGGTATCACTCGCCAAGAAGCTCCGCGAGGAGGGTGGCGAGATGCGGCTTGCCGCTCTCAACCCAGACCTGCGGACGCTGTTCGAGCTGACCAAACTCGACACGCTCTTCAACATCACCGACTCGCTCGACGACGCGCTCTCCTCGTTCTGACCACGTGAGCGCTTCGCTTCGGGTCTCGGTGAGCAAGAGCGTGTCGGCGGCGTTCGACTCGATGACCGCACAGGTCTCGGTGCGCGTCCCCACCGATCTCGAGGTCGTCGAGGAGGCGGTGGACGTCGTCGCACGCCATTGTCTGTTGACCGGTCTGCCGCCCCGGCGCGCGCGCTTCAACTTGCGCGTGGCCCTGTGCGAGGCGCTTTCCAACGCCATCATCTACGGCAACCAGATGGACCCGGCCAAGGTGGTCGTGGTGGAGATCAACGCGACGGACCACCACGTGACGATCCGGGTGGAGGATGAAGGCAACGGGTTTGATCCATCGGCCGTGCCGGAACCGTCACTCCCGGATGATATCGAGGCCACCGGTGGCCGCGGTTTGTATCTGATACGCAAGCTCGTCGACGACGTCTACTTCAACGACCAGGGAAACGCCATCTGCATGGTCCTGCGCCGCGCCTAGAACGGCTCGACGCCATCCTCCGGTCGCTCGGCACCCTCGTCGGACATCCTCTCCGCCTCTGGCGCGACTCGACCTCCGGGCTCAGCGCCGTGGCGGGCGAAGGTGCGGACGACCGGCCCCCACCCGAACCCGGCGCGAGCGACGAGGGGTTTCGGTGGGGCGCCTCTTGGTTCGCACCTGTCCCGGCCGTCTCCGGCTATTGGGTCGAGATCTCTGATAGTGGCAAAGCCGCCGCAGATCGAATTGCGCCCTTGCTCTCCCAGTTACTCGGCGGGGAAACGGACTCTCTCGCGCTGGTACAGCAACTGGCGGACCGGTACGAGGAAATCGAGCTGCTGTACAGCATCAGCGAGACGCTGGGTGGCGCAATCGGGCTGGGCGAAGCCACCCGGACAATCGTCCGGGAAGTGGCCACCGTTGTCGGGGCCCGTCGCGCATCGATCCTGGTGCACGACGCAAAGGCAGATGTATTGCGGCCGGTTGCCGGGTGGGGAATTGACGTCGAGAGCTTTGACCCCATCGAAGTGGGAGACGACTGCTCGATCGCCGCGCGCGTCTTCCGTGAACAGCGCATCATCCGCTACGACCCCAGAAGTGGTGAGGAACCGCCGCCGTGTGAGCCCGGACGCGCCTACCGCGGCGCCGCGTTCCTGTCCGTTCCCATCGTGCACGCCCGGCCTAACGAGACGCCCCAGCCCATTGGCGTACTGAACGTCACCGATCGAACGGGAACCGATGCGTTCTCGGAAAACGAAATGCGGCTGCTTGCCGCGGTCGCCAATCAGGTCGGGGCCTCCATAGAGAATGCACGTCTTCTCGAGCGCGACCGTCGTCGGCAGCGGATGAGTCGCGAGATGGAGCTCGCGCACGATCTCCAGCTCAAGTTGCTGCGCCCGCGGCCGATCAAGGGCGTAGATCTCGCGGCGCGCTGTCTGCCGGCAGAGAGTGTGGGCGGTGATTTCTACAACGTGTTACAGCTGTCCGATCACCGCGTGGGTGTCATGCTCGGCGACGTATCGTCGCACGGGTTCGCCGCGGGAATCCACGCCGAGGAGGCGGCCTCACCGGACGAAGCGCTGCGACAACTGCTCGATTCTGTCGGCGAAGAGCTGGAAGAAACGGAGATGTTCCTCACCATCTTCTACGGCGTGGCAGATACGGTCCACGGGTGCGTACGGTACGCCAACGCGGGCCACCCGCACGCCTTTCGGATCGATGTTGATGGGAGCGCGACCCGTCTCGGCGCAACGTCGGCCCCCCTAGGCCTGGCCCCCCGCGACAAGATCGCCGGGGCCGATGGGCCATGGACCCGCGCCGAGGACACGCTGTTGCTCTTTTCCGATGGTGTGGCCGACGCGCAGGACGAGAGCGGTGAACGATTCGGCGAGGACCGAGTGCTTTCGCTCGTCGTCAAGCACCGCCGCGAAGGCCCCGAAGCTACGGTGGACGCCGTCCTGAGCGCACTGGAAGCGTATCAGGCCGGTACGCGCGACGACCGCACCATTCTGGTGTTCAATGCCTGAACGGTGAGCCGTTAGCAGTGCGCCGTGCGCGGGAGCCCCGGTGACCCGCTCACACCCGCGCACCGCTCACGGCGCACCGCGCAAGGCGCACCTCTGACGGTTCATGGGACGGCGACTCGGCCAGCATTTCCTGCACGATCCGCGCATCCTCGATCGAATTATTGCCGCGATCGATCCCGCGCCGAACGACGTCGTGCTCGAGATCGGGGCGGGGTGGGGGACCCTCACGCGGCGGCTGGCCCCGCGCGTCGGGTCGTTGGTCGCCATCGAGAAGGACAAGCGGCTGGCCGCCGCTCTGACGGGTGCGTCGAACGCCACGCCGCATACACCGCTGCCAGCGAATGTGTCGGTTCTCGCTGCCGACGCGCTGCGGGTGGATTGGCCCGAGATCGTGGATGCGCCGCCAGGTACAGCGTGGAAGATCATCGGGAACGTCCCCTATCAGATCACGACCCCGCTCATCCAGAAGGCGCTCAGCCCGCCCCCGCCCCTGCCGATCGTGATCGTCTTTCTGATTCAGAAAGAGGTCGCCGATAGGCTGACCGCATCTCCGGGTGGCAAGGACTACGGGGCACTTTCGGTCGGAGTGCAGGCGAGTGCATCGGTAGAGCGTCTGTTCGTGGTGCGGCCCGGCGCGTTCGTACCGCCGCCGGCCGTCGACTCGGCGGTCGTGCGGATCACACCGCGCGCCGACCCCCTCGTGTCGCCGGACCGGGCGGCCGCGTTTCGCTCGTTTGTGACGGGTCTGTTTGGACAGCGACGGCGGCAGGTGAGACGGGGCCTGCGCACGGTGCTCGGGCTGGACCGCGATCGGGTCGTGACACTGCTGCGCGAGGCCGGCGTCGCGCAAGATGCGCGGCCGGAGACGCTACCCCCCGCAACGCTCGTCCGGCTCTTCGATCGCTCTGTCCGTTGACGGCCTCCCCGGGCACGCGCTAGTATTGTGAAATCTTTCACAATAGCCGATGCCGAAGATCGCCGAGTCCACCGTCCGCCGCCTCTCTCTCTATCTCCGTTTCCTCGAGGAATTCGAGGAAGAAGGTATCGCCACCGTCTCTTCAGATGAGTTGGCGCAACGAGGAGGCACAACCTCGGCGCAGGTGCGGAAGGACCTCTCGTTCTTCGGGTCGTTCGGCAAGCGGGGACTGGGCTACTCGGTACCGGAGCTGAGCGCCACGCTGCGCGACATTCTGGGTCTCGAGCGGTCGTACCGTGTTGCAGTCATCGGGGCAGGAAAAATCGGGAGCGCGCTCGTGAACTACGGTGGTTTCGTGAGTCGGGGATTTCACGTCGACTGGATCTACGACAACGATCCCGCGAAGATCGGGGCCAGCTGGGATGGCGTTGAGGTTGCCGACGTGACCCGGCTCGAACGAGATCTACGCCGTACCACACCCGATATCGCGATCATCGCCACGCCGTCAGACAGTGCACAGGAAACGGCCGAGCGCCTGGTCGCGCTTGGGGTCAAGGCCATCCTCAACTTCGCACCCATCCAGTTGTCCGTTCCCGATGACGTTACCGTCAAAAACGTGAACATGGCCATCGAACTCGAGACGTTGAGCTACGCGTTGCGGAATCGCTAGATTGCGGCACATGCAGCCCGTCCACGTAGCATCCGAAATCGGCCCCTTGCGGGCCGTCTTGGTACATACACCAGGGAACGAGCTGCTCGCGGTCACGCCCGGCACCCGCGAAGACTATCTCTACGACGATATCATCGACATCGAGATCGCGCGGAAGGAACACCAGAAGATGGTGGCGGTGCTCGAACGGTTCGCCACCATCTACGAAACGCGTGATCTCCTGACCGACGTGCTGGAGCACGAGGAGGTCCGCAAGCTGCTCATGGCGCGTGC
Source organism: Gemmatimonadota bacterium (assembly GCA_036679645.1). Lineage (GTDB taxonomy): Bacteria > Gemmatimonadota > Gemmatimonadetes > Gemmatimonadales > GWC2-71-9 > JADFNB01. Next base: position 31,830 of record JAZDCY010000053.1, read on the forward strand.
GACCGACGTCGTGCCATCCGACGCGCTCGCGAGACAGTTCGCCGATCTCCCGGCGGCGGAGCTGGCGATCCTGCTAATTGAGGGCCAGCGCGAACAGGCGGGGCCGATCGGCCTGGCGCTCAATGAAGTGGGGTACGCACTCCCGCCCGTTCCCAATCTTTTCTTCACGCGTGATGTCGGGATGGTCGTTGGCGATCACGTCATGGTCGGTGCCATGCGCCACGCGGTCCGATGGAGCGAAGAACTGATCTTCAAGGCACTCTTCCAGTACCACCCAGAACTGCGGAACGCGGGCGTGTTGTACGACGGGTCGGCTGAGCGGCGTCTCAACTACACGTTGGAGGGCGGTGACGTCCACCCGGTCAGACACGACACGCTAATCGTCGGGTTCTCCGATCGCTCCAGTCCGGCCGCGCTAGACCGGCTGTGTGAGTTGGTGTTCGAGCAGACGCCGGTCACGGAGGTGCTCGTCATCGTGATGCCCGGAGAGCGCTCGGCAATTCACCTGGACATGATCTTCACCCAGGTCGACCGCGGACTCTGCACGATCTACCCACCGCACTTCATTGGTCCCGAGCGGCTGCCCGTCTTGCATCGACGGAAGGGGCGTGATGGGGTGAAAGAGATGCCGAATTTCTTCGCCGCCCTTCACGCCGTGGATTTCCCACTTGAACCCATCCTCTGCGGTGGGCAGAGCCGACCGGTCCAGGAGCGCGAGCAGTGGGCCTCGGCGTGCAACTTCGTCACCGTCCGGCCCGGGCTCGCGTTGGCCTACCGGCGAAACGAGGAAACGCTGGCCGAATTCCAGAAGCAGGGTTTCCAGATAGTGGAGTCGCTCGCTTTCCTGACGCGAGAGAAAGAGATCGACGACGACCAGCGGGCTGTTATCACGATAGAGGGAGCCGAGTTGGTGCGCGGGGGCGGTGGCCCCCGCTGCATGACGCTGCCGCTGCGGCGCGACGATCCATGAGCGCGTCTGGCGTCACTGCGCATCCCGACGGGACGCTGGTTGAGCGCGCGTTGTCATACCTCGATGCCGGGCCGGCCGCCAGTCCTCAGATCACCCGGGACATTCTGGGTATCCCGCTCGCCACCGACGTGGTTGCCGAACGGCTCGCCGTGGCTCTCTTGGGGGCCGACCCCCGGGTTCGACGCGACCAAACCGGGAACTGGCGTCTTGCCGATGCCCGGCCCGCGCTCACGGCGCTGGAAGACTGCGCCTTCGCCGTGGTGGACGTTGAAACCACCGGCTCGCGAACCCGCGGGGTCGATCGGATCACCGAGATCGCAGTGGTCGTCGTCAGCCGCGGCAAGACCGAGACGGTCCTGGAGACGTTGGTGAACCCGGAACGGGTTATATCCCAAGCGGTTACGCGCATCACGCGGATTACCAACGAGCTGGTGCGCGACCAACCGACGTTTCGGGAGATCGCCGATGACGTGCTTAGTGCCCTGGCCGGGCGGGTATTCGTGGCGCACAACGTCGGCTTCGATTGGGGTTTCGTGTCTCGTGAGATCCTGCGCGCGCGCGATGTGCGGCTCGACGGGGCGCGCCTCTGCACTGTCCGGCTGGCGCGGCGACTCGTGCCCGGCCTAAAACACCGGGGACTGGATAGCCTCGCTCGCTACTTTGGGCTCGAGATCGAGCAGCGTCATCGTGCCGGAGATGACGCGCGCGCCACGGCTGGAGTGCTCCTACGGCTGCTCGGTGCCGCCGTGGAGCAGGGGGCGCGGACCCTCGCTGATCTGGCGGAGATGGGCAAACGTGGTAGGGGGCGCAGGAGAAGGCGGCGGCGTGGGCCGGCCGGGCCTACGTCAATGGAAGAGGTATGACCACGCCCTTGGCCGTCCCGTTTCAGGTGGGTCAGCTGCGCTGCTGGGCTCTCGACGGCGGTCGGCAGCGGCTCGACGGTGGAGCCATGTTCGGAGTCGTGCCGCGTCCCCTCTGGGAGCGGCAGATCGCCCCGGACGAACGGAACCGAATCCCGCTGGCCCTTCGATGCCTGCTGATCGACCATCCTGAGGGCCCGGTGCTTGTGGATACGGGCGTGGGAAACAAGGAATCCGAGAAGTTCATCGACATTTATGGCGTTGATAACGTGGGTGACGGAGGCCATACGAGACTCGATGATGCCCTTGCTATTGCTGGGGTTACGGCATCAGATATAAAGTATGTTGTGAACACACATCTCCATTTTGACCACGGTGGCGGAAACACGTGTGTAGATGTGGGTAATGGTGCGGTTGGGGACGCTGCGAGCCCACGGCCCACATTCGAGAATGCCACCTATTTTGTGCAGGCGCGGGAGCTGGAGTTTGCCCGTCGGCTCAACGAACGCATAGCCGCGAGCTATCTGCCACCCAACTTCGAGCCGGTGGCCGCCGCCGGGCAGTGGCAGCTGGTCGATGGCGAGGCGGAGATCCTCACGGGTGTGCACTCGCTCCCCACACCGGGGCACGTACCTTTTCACCAGTCGATAGTGGTGACCGATGGTGGTGAGACTGCGTGTTTCGTGGGAGACCTGATCCCGACCGCCGCGCACCTGCCATTGCCGTGGATCATGGGATACGATCTCGACCCGCTGCTCACGCTCGAGACCAAGCGCTGGTTCCTGGAGCGCGCCACACGCGAACAGTGGTTTCTGGTGCTGGAACACGACCCCGGCGAGGGAATGGGACGCGTGGTCGCCGACGGGAAGCGCCATCGGCTGATTCCGCTTGACACTCCAACGGCCGCGGGGTAGCTTGGGTTGCTAAATACAGGCAAGTAAGCGTCTTACGCTTCACCCTCCTGCCGCCGTGCGGACACGGCGCGCGTCCAGGGTTCCGATGTTGCCCCCGGGATCGGTCCATCCGGGGCGACCAGCGGATTCCGAGGGGTCTTGGGTCCGCTTTTTTGTTACCGGAGTACAGAGGAGGCAGAACCTGGCAAGTCCGAGCGACACAACCCGTGTTCGTATCAACCGGCAAATTCGGATCAGTCCGGTCCGACTGGTAGATGCGGACGGCTCCCAAGTTGGGGTGGTACCAGTCGATGAAGCGTTGCGGCTGGCGGAAGAAAGAGAGCTGGATCTGGTAGAAGTCGCTCCGCAGGCGCGGCCGCCCGTGGTCAAGATCATGGACTACGGGAAGTACAAATTCGAGCAAGCGAAGGCCGCTCGGGCGGCGAAGAAAAAACAGCACATCATCCATATCAAGGAAGTGAAGTATCGCCCGGGTATAGATGACCACGACTTCGACTTCAAGACGCGTCACGCTCGCCGGTTCCTGGAAGAGGGCAACAAGGTCAAGCTGACGATGATGTTCCGGGGTCGGCAGGTGACGCACCCCGAATTGGGCCGCGCAGTGCTCTATCGCGTGTTGGAGGAAGTCAACGATATCGCGAAGGTCGAGGCGGAACCAAAGCTCGAGGGGCGCAACATGACAATGGTGTTAGCCCCAAGATAGGGCGGGAAGGCGGGAAGGCGGGATGGGCACCGATGCATGTTCGCGCTCCCAACCCCGGGCGTCAGCCCGGGGTTCCCGGGGTAGACGAAAACGATGCGGGCGTAAAGGAACGACGATGCCGAAGCAAAAGACCAGACGCGCTGCCGCGAAGCGGTTCAAGTTGACAGGGAAAGGTCGCGTGAAGCGCATGCGGGCGTACAAGAGTCACATCCTGACCAAGAAGAGCCAGAAGCGGAAACGGCGCTTGCGCAAGTCGACCTTGGTCTCGAAAGCTGACGAGAAGAACATCAAGCGGCTGTTGCAGTCATAGGAGCGGTAAGATGCCACGAGCGACGACAAACGTTGCCCGCCTCAAGCGGAAGAAGAAGATCATGCGCGCGGCCAAGGGCGCGCGCGGCGCCAGGAGCAAGCTCTACAAGACGGCGAAAGAAACCGTTGAGCGGGCCATGCGGTACGCGTACCGCGATCGACGGAACAAGAAACGAGAGTTCCGACGGCTCTGGATTATCCGTATCAACGCGGCCGCCCGCCAGCACGACATGTCATACAGTCGATTTATGGCCGGACTACGGAACGCAGGAGTCGAGATCAATCGCAAGATGCTGGCGGATCTCGCCGTCCACGATCCGGCCGCCTTTGGAGAACTCGCAGCGGTCGCGAAGAAGGGGAAGTAGGACGGCGCCTCCGCCGGGGGTTCACCCAGCATGGCGCAGACATCAGTAGACGCTCAACTCACACACATCGCGGCGGCACTCGACCAGATCGAGACCACCGACGCGGATGCGCTCGACCAGCTTCGTACCTCGCTGCTCGGCAGGAAGTCCGGCGCGCTCACCCAACTGCTCCGCTCGCTGCCCAGCCTGGAGCCCGCCGAACGACGGCAGGTCGGCAAGCGCGCTAACGTCCTGAAACGCGAGATCGAGGCGGCTCTCGAGGCGCGGGGGTTGGCGCTGGCCAGGCCGACCGGTGCCGTATCCGACCAGGACCTCACGATGCCCGGCCGACGCCGCTGGCATGGAGCGCTGCATCCACTCACCCAGGTCATCGACGAGATCTGCGGCATCTTCCGCGAGTTGGGCTTCTCACGCACCGTCGGTCCCGAGGCGGAGACGGAAGAGTACAACTTCACGAAGCTGAACATCCCGCTGGACCACCCGGCGGCCGACATGCAGGACACGTTCTATCTCAAGCCGCATGTCGTGCTGCGGACACACACGTCGCCGGTCCAGGCGCGCACGATGGAGCGGCACGAACCGCCCATCCGCATCGTCGTGCCCGGCCTGGCATATCGTCGCGATCCGTTCGACGCGTCCCACGCACCGGTCTTCGATCAGATCGAGGGACTCGTCATCGATGAGGGCGTGAGCTTTGTCGATTTCAAGGCGGCGATCGACTACTTCGCCAGACGGTTCTTCAGCGCTGACACGGCCGTGCGTTTTCGCCCGTCCTATTTCCCGTTCACGGAGCCGTCCGCCGAAGTCGATGCGCAGTGTCAGATCTGCGGTGGTGATGGCTGTTCGGCGTGCAAGCAAACCGGCTGGATGGAGATCATGGGTGCGGGCATGGTACATCCGGCCGTTATCGAGAACTGTGGTCTCGATGCGGAGCGCTACACCGGCTACGCATTCGGTATGGGGCCGGCGCGCATCGCAATGGTGCGGTACGGCATTCCGGACATTCGTATGTTTTTTGAGAACGACATGCGCTTTCTCGATCAGTTCCTGGACTAGCCATGTACGCGTCACTGAACTGGATTGGGGACATGCTCGGCCGCGAGCTAGACGCGGCGGATACGGCCCGACGCCTCACCATGTTGGGAGCGACCGTGGACGTGGTGGAGCGCGTGCATGAGGACCTGTCGGAGATCGTCGTTGGATTGGTCGAGCGAGTCGAGCGCCATCCCAACGCCGATCGACTCTCACTGTGTCTGGTGGACGCGGGCGACGGCGGCGGGAGCGTAGAGGTCGTGTGCGGCGCGCCGAACGTCCAAGCGGGAACGAAGTACCCGTACGCGGCGTCCGGCACGGTCTTGCCGGGCGGTCTAAAGTTGACCAAACGGAAGATTCGCGGCGTCGTCTCGAACGGAATGCTCTGCTCGGCCCGAGAACTCGGACTGGGCCAGGATCACGAGGGGATCATGGCTCTCAGTACCGATGCAACACCGGGCACGCCTCTGCTTGATGTTCTGCGCCTCGCCGATACACGGCTCGACATCGATGTAACGCCCAACCGGCCCGACCTTCTCTGCCAAAAGGGCATTGCACGAGAGCTTGCTGCTGTCCTGGGTGAGGTGGTGAAACTCTCTCCCATCGCCGGGGCCGCCACCGTGGCGCTCGCACCGCGTAGGGCGGAGGCCGCGGGACACGTTGGGGGAATCGAGGTCCGCCTCGACGATACCGACGGTAGCCCACGCTACATCGCTGCCGTAATCGAGGGGGTGGAGATCGGTCCCTCGCCGCAGTGGTTGCAGGCGCGGCTCCACAGCATTGGTACGCGGCCCATCAATAATGTCGTCGATGCCACCAACTACATCCTGCACGAACTCAACCAGCCGCTCCATGCGTTCGATCTCCGCAACCTCCGCGAGGGGGCGCTCATTGTGCGGCGTGCGGCGCGGGGTGAGAGGCTGCGCACTCTCGATGGCGTGGACCGCACGCTCACACCGGACATGACCATGATCTGCGACGGGAAGGGACCGATCGCCGTTGCGGGGGTGATGGGTGGTGCGGATTCCGAGGTCACCGACGCGACAACCGATGTGCTGTTGGAGTGTGCGTATTTCGATCCCAAGCGGATTCGCGCAACCCGATCGGCGCTCAAGATGAACACGGACGCATCGTTCCGGTTCGAGCGGGGCATCGATCTCGAAGGTATGACGGGGGCCGTGCGCCGTGCGGTCGAGCTGATCATGGCTGTCGCAGGCGGCCGTGAGCCCGAAGCCGCGTTGGACCTCTACCCGCATCCCGCAGGCCAAACGACGGTGTTCCTGCGGTCCGCGCGCGTGGCGCACCTCTTGGGCGTCGAAATCTCGCGGGGCGAGATCGAACGACATCTCACGAGTGTCGGCTTCACAGTCGCCCCTCGGGACGATCGCATGGCGGTCCAAGTGCCCGGATGGCGGCCCGATGTCAGACGAGAGGTGGATCTCATCGAGGAAGTGGCGCGCCTCCACGGCTACGACGCATTTCCTGTGGAAATGCGCCCGTTTCGGCCGACCACCGTTCCCGATGCCCCGAGTGAGCTGGTCGCGGCGCGCATCCGGCGGATGCTGTGCGCACTTTCCCTCCACGAGGCCCGGACCATGCCGTTGGGACCGCCCGTGGGTAGCGAGCCGCAAGAAGTGCTGAACCCGCTGTCGGCAGACGAGGCTTACCTGCGGACGGCGCTCTTGCCCGGCTTGGTGCGGTCGGTTGAGGGGAACTGGGCGGCGGGCGTCCGCGACGTGCGGCTCTTTGAGATTGGGAGGGTCTTTCGCGCGAGCTCCGGTGATCAGCCGCCCGACGAGACCATTCGGTTGGCTGGCGTATTGACCGGAGCACGCGAGCCCGGCCATTGGATGGGGTCGGGCTCTGGCGGCGACCTCGACCTGTGGGACGTGAAAGGTATGTTAGAGGAGGCTGTGCGGGTCGCGGCGGGGCCGGGCACGCGCCTAAGTCCAAATGGGAACGGCGGTTGGGATGTCCAGACGTCCGGCGAGACGGTGGTTGGGGAAGCCGGGCCGGTCGATGCAGATGCCCCACCATGGGCCGGCCCGCTATTCGGGTTTGAGCTGGACGTGACGGCTAGACCGTCTGAGGGAGGGGGGGATCGCTTCATGCCGCTGCCGGCGACCCCGGCAGTGGAGCGGGATGTCGCGCTGGTCCTGCCTCCTGGGGTCACCGTAGCCCAAGTGGAGGATATCGTGCGGCGCAGCGCCGGTCCGCTACTGGAGGCGTGCTCGGTGTTCGACGAATACCGCGGATCGGACCTGGCCGGCCGATCGGTCGCGTGGCGGCTGATCTTCCGTCACCCCAACCGAACCCTGCGGGACGCGGAAGTGGCGAAGGCAGAGAAGAAGGTACTGGCCGCATTGAGGGAGGAGCTCGGTGTCGAACGACGAGAGTCCTGAGTTCCAGGCACTCGACGAGCTGGAAACGGTCGTCCGCAATCTGGCAGACCAGATGGCGGCGTGGCGCCGCCGCGCCCTCAAGGCGGAGACTCAGCGGTCCGAGTTCGGTGCCGACCACGACGTGGTGGGAACGCGAGAACGGATCGTAGAGTTGGAACAGACAAACGCCGACTTGCGCAACCGACTGGACAGTGCGCGGGAACGTGTGGACCGCCTCGTCGGGCGGTTGCGCTTTCTCGAGGAACAGGCCGGCGTGGAGGAGCGAGCGGGATGAGTGTTAACCGAACGGTGGTGCGGGTCCAGATCGGAAGCGAAGAGTACTCATTGCGGTCCGATCGATCGGAGGAGTACACGCGCTCCGTTGCGGAGCATGTGGATCGCGCCCTGAAGGATGTCATGTCGACGGGGACGATGGTCGAATCACACAAGGCGGCCATCCTCTCCGCATTGGCAATTGCCGACGAGCTGTTCCAGGTCAAGGCGTCGAAGGCCGAGTTGACGCAACGGCTCAATACGCTGTCGGCCGAATTGTCGCGGCTGCTGCCGCCCGCGAAGCGGGCCTCCCGTACCACCGGGTCATTTGCGTCGGCCGGAGACAGCGCGTAATAATTAAGGGAGCGTGAAGGCGCGGCCCCTGGCCGCCCGTCGCGAACCTCTAAGTGCAGCGCGGCGCCCGCCCCCCCAAAGGGTGGTAGCGGCCGCTGGAGATAGATTCCATGATAGTGGACCCGGTCCTGATGTGGGGTTTGACCGTTCTCGGCGCAGCAACCGCCGGAGCGGTTTTTTATGTGGGCCGACGCACGGAGCGGCGGCGGGCCGAAGCCGAGGGCCGTGCTGGGGCCCAGCAGGCCGAGCGGTTTCTCGCCGATGCGCGCCGGGAGGCGGAGGCGACGCGGTCCGAGGCCGTCGTGAACGCCAAGGAAGAGATCATCCGGGCGCGCGAGAAGTGGGAGGGGGACGCAAAGGAGCGCCGCGAAGAACTCGAGCGCCACGAGCAGCGTCTCGACGGGCGCACAGCGCTGATCGACCGGAAGTTGGACACGCTGGAAACCCGGGAAACGGTGATCGCCACGCGCGTCGCGGAGCTGGAGGCCCGCGAGCAGCACTTTGCCGATGAAGAGGCACGCGTTGCCGAGTTGATTGCGCAACACCGCGCCAAGCTCGAGAGTGTCTCGGGCATCACCGCGCAGGCTGCCAAGGCACAACTCGTCAAGGAGATGGAAGACGAAGCCAAGAGTGATGCGGCTGCGCTCATCCGGGATCTACGCGAGGAAGCGAAGCGGACCGCCGACAAGGAAGCGAAGAAGATCGTCGCACTCGCCATTCAGCGCATTGCCGCGGAGCACACCGCGGAAACTACGGTCTCGGCGGTCTCGCTGCCCAACGACGAGATGAAAGGTCGCATCATCGGCCGGGAAGGGCGCAACATTCGGGCGTTCGAGACCGCGACGGGCGTGGACGTGATTATCGACGACACGCCGGACACTGTGGTCATCTCGTGTTTCGAGCCCATTCGGCGCGAGACGGCGCGTCGGGCCCTCGAACAGCTCATCTCGGACGGCCGCATCCATCCCGGCCGGATCGAAGAGGTCGTGGCCAGCGTTCGCAAGCAGCTGGAAGCCGAGTTGATCGAGGCGGGCGAGCAGGCGGTATACGATGTCGGGGTACACGGCCTGCACCCCGAGCTGATCAAGCTGATCGGCCGCATGAAGTACCGTACCTCGTATGGGCAGAACATCCTGCAACACTCCAAAGAGGTCGCGTGGCTGGCAGGGATGATCGCCGCTGAACTGGGCCTCGATGTCCCGTTGGCAAAGCGCGGCGCGCTGCTACACGACGTGGGAAAGGTGCTTACCCACGAGCACGAGGGCACGCACGTCGAGTTGGGTGTCGAGATGGCTCGCAAGTACGGCGAGAATCCTATTATCATCAACGTCATCGCAGCGCACCACGATGACGTCCCCCACGAGTCCACAGTGTCGGTCGTCGTGCAGGCCGCCGATGCGGTGAGCGGTTCACGCCCCGGCGCGCGACGCGAAGCGTTTGAGACGTATGTGAAGCGACTCACGAACCTGGAGTCAATTGCAACCAGCTACGACGGCATTGAAAAAGCATACGCCATTCAAGCTGGGCGCGAGATACGCGTCGTGGTCATGCCCGACTCGGTCGATGACGACAAAGCGTCCGAGCTGTCCGAGACCATTGCACGGCGCATCGAGCTCGAGCTCCAGTATCCCGGTCAGATCAAGGTTGTTGTCGTTCGCGAAACGAGGGCCATCGACTTTGCCCGCTGATATCATTGACGGCAAGCAGATCGCCGCCAAAATGCGAGCCGATCTCAAACCCGAAATCGAGACCTTGACGGCACGTGGCGTTACGCCGGGACTGGCCGTCGTGCTCGTCGGAGAGAATCCGGCGAGCCAGGTTTACGTACGGATGAAGGGCAAAGCGTGTGAGGAGGCCGGCATCTACAGCGAGCAAATCGATCTTGCCGTGGACACGCCGGAAGATGAGTTGCTCGACGTCGTCGAACGACTGAACGCCGATCCCAAAATCCACGGCATGCTGGTTCAGCTTCCGCTACCGGACCACATAGGCGAGAACCGCGTGTTGCATCGCATCCTGCCCACCAAGGACGTCGACGGGTTCCACCCGGAGAACGTGGGCAAGGTGTCGATCGGCGACTCGACCGGTTTCGCGCCCGCCACACCCGCCGGCGTTCAGCAGATGTTGTTGCGCAGCGGCGTCGCAACCGCCGGCGCGCACGCGGTCGTGGTCGGCCGATCGAACATCGTGGGCCGTCCCATGGCATCGCTGCTGCTGCACAAGGCAAAAGGCGCCAACGCCACGGTCACTGTATGTCACTCTCGTACGAAAGACATGGCAGCCATCACGCGACAGGGCGACATTCTGATCGTCGCTATTGGCAAACCGGAGTTCGTGACAGGGGACATGATCAAACCGGGTGCCGTGGTGATCGATGTCGGTGTCAACCGCGTCGACGATGCACAGGCCAAGAAGGGCTATCGTCTGGTGGGCGACGTCGCGTTCGACGAGGCACGGGAGGTCGCATCGGCTATCACGCCGGTCCCGGGTGGGGTAGGACCCATGACGATCACGATGTTGCTCTACAACACCGTACAGGCCGCGAGGCAGTGGGCGAGCTAGACCTTTTCTCCAGCACGGCAGCGGCTTCGACGGACGGCGCGTGGTCAGTCTCGCAGGTGACGGCTCACGCGCGTCGTCTTGTAGAGTCGGGTTTCATTCGGCTGTGGGTGAAGGGTGAGGTAACCGGATTCAAGTCGTACCGTAGTGGCCACTGGTACTTCTCGTTGCGCGATCGTCAGGCGCAGGTCCGCTGCGTCATGTGGCGTACCGACAACCAGGCCATTCGCACACCGCTCGAGGACGGAATCGAGGTCTTCGTGGAGGCGCGCCCGACGGTATGGGAAGAGCGTGGCGAGTTCCGGCTCACGGTCAAACAACTCATCCCCACTGACGTGGGCGGGCTATGGCAGCTGCGGCTCGAAAAGGCGAAGGCTGCGCTGGCGGCCGACGGACTGCTCGACCCCGCGAGGAAGCGCCCCCTGCCTGCGTTCCCCGCGCGCATCGCCATCGTAACGAGCCCTGATGGAGCGGCGCTACGCGATGTGGTCACCGCGACACGACGTCGGTGGCCGGTCGCACGGTTGCTCCTCGTGCCGGCGCGGGTGCAGGGGGAACTGGCCGAGCCGGAGTTAGTTGCCGCGATCAAACTCGCCGATCGTATTGCACCCGATCTCGTGATTCTGACGAGGGGCGGCGGATCGCGCGAGGATCTGTGGGCATTCAACAGCGAATTGGTTGCCCGGGCGCTCGCGGCTCTGTCGGTCCCCACTATCTCGGCGGTTGGGCACGAGACCGACATCTCGCTCACGGACCTGGTGGCCGACGTGCGCGCGGCGACCCCTTCAGCGGCGGCTATTGCGGCGGTGCCCGATCACGCCGCGGCGACCGCGCGCGTGGACGCGATGGCGCGTCGCCTCGCCACCACGCTCGTCGCGCGGGTCGAGCTGGGCGGGCAACGGCTCGATCGAACAGAGGACCGGCTCCACGCAGCGTTGACGACGCGGCTCGACCACGCGCGCTCCCGCGCTGACGGTCTGGGCGCCGCGCTGCACGCGCTCAGCCCGCTACGCGTACTGGCACGCGGATACGCCGTTGCGCGGGACGGGAGTGGACGGGTCCTCAAGCAAGTCGGTCAATTCTCACCGGATTTGCCATTCACTCTGACCGTCTCTGACGGCGACGTGGCGGTCCGCACGGAGCGCGCGCGGCATGAGTAGCGAGTCCACGTTCCGTGAAGAACTGGAGCGGCTCGAAGAGATCGTCCGGCTCCTCGAGGGAGAAGAGATCGATCTCGATTCCGCAATTCAGCTGTTTGAGGAGGGTGTCAAGCGTCTGCGCGTCGCGCGCGAGCTGCTGGGCCGTTCGGAGCGGGCCGTGAAGAAGATCGTCGCGGAAGCCAACGGTGAGTATCGCGAGGAAGATCTCGACGTCTGAGGTCACGACGTTTCTGGACGAGGCCCGCACGCGAGTCGATGCGGTGCTGGCCCGATGGGCGGAGACCGTTGAGGCCGATCCCGGAGGTGTGGTGGGTGAGGCGATCGCGTACGGCCTGCGCGGTAACGGCAAACGATTCAGGCCGGGACTCCTGCTTGCGGTGTTCCAGGAGACCGGCGGCAGTGGTCTTGCCACCGAGTTGGCCGCCGCGGTGGAGGTCGTGCATACCTACTCCCTGGTCCACGACGATCTCCCATGCATGGACGACGATGCGCTGCGACGCGGCCGCGCCACAACACATCGCGTGTATGGAGTGGAGGTTGCTACGGTCGCGGGGTTCAAGATGGTGCCGCTCGCAGCGTCGATCTTGTCGGTGGGCGCACGACACCTCGACCTGGACCGGGCGGAAACCCGGCGCTTGGCACGTATCCTGTTTCGCGCGGCGGGTGTCGACGGGATGATTGGCGGCCAGGTCATGGACTTGGAGGCGGAGGGCCGGTCGCTCGACCTCCCAGGGCTGACGGCCGTGCACCGCGCCAAGACCGGGGCCCTCATTACGGCCAGTGCAGTCATGGGGGTGGTTGCGGCCCGGGCAGGCCGTGAAACAGAGCGGGCGGTCGGGCAGTATGCAGATGAAGTTGGATTGGCCTTTCAGATAGTCGATGACGTGCTCGACGCCACCGGCAGCACGGAGGAACTGGGTAAGACGGCCGGCAAAGACGCGCGGCAGCGCAAGGCCTCGTACAGCGCCTTGCTGGGGGTTGACGCGGCACGCGAGGCGGCTCGAGCCGGAGTCGGACGCGCTATAGACCATTTGGGGCGGGCCGGGATAGATTCAACACTGTTGTGCGGGCTTGCCCACCGCATCGTCGAACGCAGTTTCTAATCCTGGTCTGGACTATGGGTCTACTCGAGAACATCGCATCTCCAGCCGACGTCAAAGACCTGCCAAGCGAGCAGCTGCAGGAGCTTGCCGACGAGGTGCGACAGCGGCTGATCGACGTGGTATCTCAGACGGGTGGACACATCGGTGCCGGTCTTGGCGTGGTCGAGTTGACCGTGGCGCTCCTTCATGAGTTCGACTCCCCGCGCGATAAGATCCTGTGGGATGTTGGACACCAGGGCTATCCCTGGAAGGTGTTGACCGGCCGTAACGACCGCTTGCCCACGTTACGCCAGGCAGACGGACTGTCTGGGTTCCTGCGGCGTACCGAGAGCGAGCACGATCATTTTGGCGCAGGCCACGCGGGCACTGCCCTCTCGGCCGCGCTGGGCATAGCCGCCGCGCGCGACCTGCGCGACGATGACTTTCAGGTGGTCGCGGTCGTTGGCGATGGAGCCATGACCTGCGGTTTGCCCTATGAGGGATTGAACAACGCAGGCCACTCCGAACGCGATATCCTCATCGTGCTAAACGACAACGGGATGTCAATTGCGCCCAATGTGGGCGCCATCAACAAGTACTTGGGATCGGTGATCGCGAGTCCGGCGGCCAATCGAATGCGCGAGCGGGTGAAGATCGCCATCGAAAAGGCGTCACACGTGGTTGGCGGCAAACGGATGCTGGACTTTGCGCGCACCGTCGAAGAGAGCATCAAGAACCTCTGGTCACCCGGCATGTTGTTCGAAGAATTCGGGTTCCGTTACTTCGGCCCGATCGACGGACACGATATCCCCGCCATGCTTCGCACGTTCGAGATGGTCAGGGCACTGCGTGGGCCGCGCATTGTGCACGTGATTACGGAAAAGGGAAGGGGGTTTCCCCTCGATGCCCCCGACCTCGAGAAGTTCCACGCTCGGAAGCCGTACGATCCGGTGACGGGCGAGCTGTTGCCGTCGAAGCAGGGCCCACCGTCGTGGACCAGTGTGTTCGGCAATGCCATCGCGGATCTCGCCGCCGAACACCCGGAGATCGTGGCGATCACCGCGGCCATGCCGTCGGGCACCGGCACGAACATCTTCCAGAAGAGATGGCCCGACCGGTTCTTCGATGTCGGGATCGCCGAAGGGCACGCAACTACCTTTGCAGCGGGTCTCGCGACGCAGGGTATCCGGCCGATCGTGGCCATCTACTCCACGTTCCTCCAACGTGGGTTCGACTCCATTGTCCACGACGTCGCGATTCAGAACCTCCCGGTGCTGTTCTGTATGGACCGCGCTGGCATGGTCGGCGTCGATGGACAGACGCACATGGGGCTGTATGACATTCCGTACATGCTCGCCATCCCGAACATGACGGTTACGGCCCCCAAGGATGGCCCGGAGCTGGTCGGGTTGCTGCGGTGCGCACTGCAACACGATGGTCCGTTCTCCACACGGTATCCGCGTGACAACGCACCGTCGGCGGTCGCGCCGGCCGCAGAGGTAGCCGCGGTCAGCTACGCATCGTGGGAGACGCTGCGTCAGGGTAACGAGTGTGCCATCCTTGCGGTGGGTGTGATGTGCCAGCCCGCCATCGCAGCCGCGGAACTGCTCGACGCTGACGGCTTTGACGTCACAGTGATCAATTGCCGGTTCCTCAAGCCCATGGACGAGTCTACCTTGGGCAGCGTGCTCGAGAGTCACCGCCTCTTGGTCACGGTCGAAGACGGTACGGTCGTCAACGGGTTCGGTGCTACCGTGGCGCGGCGGGTAGACGAACTCGCGCCGGAGGTGCGGGTGACGTGCATGGGCGCGCCCGATCGAACCTACGAGCACGCCCCCCGCGCGCAGCAGCTCGCCGCGGTCGGGCTGGACGCGCGCGGCATCGCGGAGCGAGTCCGGGCACTCGCGGCGCAGGAAAGCCTCTCGCACACATGATCGTCGGGGTTTTCGCCAACCCCGCCTACATTGGCCTCGGCGATCTGCTCGAGCGCCTCACCAAGAGCGCACCCAAGCACGGCCTGACGCTCCTGCCGGAGCGCGCACTGGTCTCCCAGTGGCCGCTCGACGGCGAGCCACTGGATCTCGAGGCTTCACCGCCCGACCTAATCATCTGTCTTGGTGGCGACGGGACGCTCTTGCGCACTGCCCGCGCCGTCGGCAGGCATGAGATCCCCATTCTCGGCGTCAAGGTCGGACGCGTTGGCTTTCTCACCAGCGTTACGCCCGCTACGCTTGACGCTGCGGTGGCCGCGCTCGGCGCGGGTAAGTACTCCGTAGACCGACGACGCACGCTGCGTGCGACGATCCGTGGACCCGACGACAACGCCCGCAGTGAAGGCACCGCACTCAACGATGTCGTCGTTCACAAGGCAGGCGTAGCACGCGTCATCCGCCTTCGGGTCACCATGGGTGAGGAAGAGATCGGCATGTTCAGCTCCGATGGTCTCATCGTCGCCACACCAACGGGTTCGACCGCCTACTCGCTCAGTGCCGGCGGTCCCATTCTCTTCCCAGGTGTTGACGCACTCGTTGTCACTCCTATCTCGCCACACACCCTCGCTGTCCGGCCAATCGTCGTTCCTGGGGACGTACCCATAAGCATTGAGGTGCCACCGCCCCGCGGTGAAGAGGAGGTGCTGGTCTCATACGACGGGCAAGTCGGCGAGGCACTGGGTGACGGAGAACGTGTCCTGATCACCCGAACGTCGTATTGCGTCGGTTTGATTCGCATCGAGTCAGAAGGGTTCTTCACGCGGCTTCGTCGGCAACTACAATGGGGTGACCTCACCGATCGAGAACGGACCTGACCCGTGCTGACCGAACTACGCGTGCGCGACCTGCTCGTGATCGCCGATGCCACGCTTGCGCTGCGCCCCGGACTCAACGTGCTAACCGGCGAAACCGGTGCGGGGAAGTCGATGCTGATCGACGCACTCGCACTGCTCCTCGGCGAGCGGGCCACGGGTGATCTGGTCCGGCCGGGGCGCGATCGGGCCGTGGTCGAGGCGGCGTTCGAGGCAGGGGACGAGACGCTTGGCGCGGGGCTGGCACGGGCGGCTGACGCGGCCGGAGTCGATCTCGAAGATGGCCGCCTCGTCGTGCGGCGCGAGATTCGCGCGTCGGGACCCAACCGGGCTTGGGCGAACGGGAGCCCGGCCACAGTAGGTAGTCTCGCCACCCTCGGGCGCATGCTGGTCGATCTCCACGGCCAGCACGAGGCGCAGTCGTTGCTCCGCAGAGCCTCGCAGCGTGACATGCTCGACGCCTTTGCCGATGCGCAGGCACTGCGCGAGCGGGTCACGACAGACTTTGAAGCAGCCGCACGGTGCAGGGACGAGGAAGAAACCCTGCTACGTCGCCGCGACGAGATCACCAAGCGGGCGGACTACTTGCGCCACGTCGTGCGCGAGATCGCCGACGCGGCACCCACGGCTGGCGAAGACGAGAGGCTCGCGGCGGAGGCCAAGCGCCTGGCGTCGAGCGAGGAGATCACGCGACTCGGCGAGGAATTGGCCGGAGCCCTCGATGATGAGGAGGAGGGGACGCTCCATCGGCTGGCCGCCGCGGACAGGGCGCTGAGCCATCTCGAACGGCTCGACGATACCGTCGCGGGATGGCGGGACCTGCTCGACACTACCTATGCCGCGGCCGAGGAGTTGGCACGCGTCGCCCGTGAATACGCCGGATCCGTCGACCTCGATCCGGCTCACCTCGACGAGGTGGAACGCCGGCGCGATACGCTCTTTCGCTTGACCCAGAAGTACGGACCGGGTCTCGACCGAGTGCTCGAGACGGCTGCCGAGACGCAGCGGGAGCTGGAACTCCTCGATACCGCAGAGTTCGACCTCGCTAGCATACGCGAGCGGCGGGAGGTTGCGGAACGCGCACTCGCGGATGCGGCGGCGCAACTGACGGCTGCCCGCACGGCA
Organism: Gemmatimonadota bacterium; assembly: GCA_036679645.1. Classification (GTDB taxonomy): domain Bacteria; phylum Gemmatimonadota; class Gemmatimonadetes; order Gemmatimonadales; family GWC2-71-9; genus JADFNB01. Next base: position 48,720 of record JAZDCY010000053.1, read on the forward strand.
GCAGCCGGCCGGCTGTCGCGGGATGTCGGGAAGTTGCTACCGGGTCTTGGAATGCCCGGCGGGACGTTTAGCGTCGACGTTGTACCGGCACCGGCGGTGAGCGCTTCCGGTGGCGATCGCGTGACATTCTTAGTGCAACTCAACGTCGGCCTGGAAGCCCGCCCACTCGCCGATGTAGCGAGCGGCGGTGAGCTGTCGCGCCTGATGTTGGCGCTCAAGGTCGTCCTGGCACGACACGACGCCGTGCCAACGTTGGTGTTCGACGAGGTCGATCAGGGTATCGGCGGCGAGATCGGAAACCAGGTGGCCGAGGCACTCTCTGAGGTCGCACAAACACGTCAGGTACTCGTGATCACTCACCTTCCGCAGATCGCGGCGCGGGCAGCCAACCACCTGCGCATTGCCAAACGACGCCAGCGCGGCATGACCACGGCAACCGTGGAAGTTCTACAGGGCGCCGAGCGCGAACGCGAGATTGCGCGCATGCTCGGCGATGCGGAAGACTCGTCGCTGCGACAGCACGCCGGGCAACTCCTGGCAAGTGCGGGACGCGGGGGAAACGGGCGCTCGGCGTCGGGCTAGCGCGTACCGCCGATCGGCTCCTCTTCTTCTGGTGGGGGCGGGGGTGGCGGCGGCGGAGCACCCCACAAGGTGTAGAACAACCGCAGGCTGATTGTGAGGCGGTTGCTCTTGGGCGTGGCACCGCCACTACCCGAAAACGCCGAGCGATAGTTCAGGCCCGCCTCGATGGGCAGCGATCGGCCACGCCGGCCTTCTTGTGTGCGGTACCACAACCCGGCCCCAAAACTCCACGTCTGCCGCTCGGTCAGGGCTTCCAATGCAGGTATCTGCTGACCGTTCATGGTGAACGTGTCGCCGCCCTTGCGAAAATACGCGGCGGAAAGGAACACGCGGAATCTGTCGTTCAATCGCAGCAGCGGGTGGACGCTGGCCCTGAACACATCCCCGAGGTTCCGCTCGACGAGAACCAGGCTCGCCGCCGGTGCGATCGGGGCATCGGCACGTGCGACGCGACGGTCCAGGCGATCCGACAGTTGCAGCGTGTAGGCTGCGTTGAACCAGACGCCAAGCCGGTTCCCGGGCTCTAACGCACCGTCGACGGTCCACTCCAGATCCAATTGACGGTCTCCCGTGCCGATATCGAGATACTCGTTAGGCAGGTCCCGGATGCCTGTCGGGAGGCGCGCCGCGGCTCCAACGACAAGATGAAGGCTGGGTCGCTGTGCAACACCGAGGCGCAGACCAATGCGCGCGTCGCCAAAACGAGAGAGCTTGGCGGGCTTTTCTGGATCGAGCGTGCGGGCAGCGTATCCGAACTCCGACCCCGTGAGAATCGCGTTCACGATACCGTCTTCGAGGGGCACAGTCGGGAGGGGGAGTGTCCCGGCGAGTCCAGCTTGTCCCAACGTTTGCAAGTCGAACGAGAGCGCCGCTAGCGCACTCGCAATTGCCACGCCTTCGGGCGAAGCAGCCAGGGGAGCGAACGGAGGAAGCTCCGGCGTCAGCTCGCCTGCCGGGGACAGTCCTGTGAGCCCCTGTACGCCGGCCGCCAACGCGGTCGCCCGCGTCACCACCTCCTGGGCGAGATCGCACGTGGTCGACGGACAGCCAAATGTCCCCGCCGCTAGTTCCGCTTCGACCGCGGTGATCGCCGCCTGAAGCTCGTTCAAGAGGGCGCTCACGTCGTCGATCGCGGTCGCGTTCCCCGCTACACCCGCGACCTGGTTCCACCCCACGTTGGCGCCCGTCGTGTCGAGCGAGGTGGCCGAGTGGATGCGGGTCGTTACAATGGGCAGCGTGGCAGTCAGAGTGAGACGATCCGAGAGGCCCACCGACAGATCGAACGGGAACCAGCGAATGTCCCCATCCTGCTTCGCCGTGAACCGGCCCGCGTTCATCAGGTAGCTCGCGTCACCAGTGAGCGATCGAACCGCCGCCTCCGCCGTCACCAGCGTCGGCAGGAACCCGGTCCCCAGCTGGTCGGCGCTGAAGAACCGGCCGAGTGCGAACTGCTCTCCGTCGCTATCGAACAGCAGATCGAAGTTCGAGTAGGACGGCTCGAAGCTGACCCGGAGCACTCCGCGTGGGACCACGTATGGGTCCGGCAGTTGCTGCGCCCGCCCCGTGGTGGGCAGGAGGGTCAGGACGGTGAGGACGGTGAGGACGCCCTGGCGACACATCGAGGTCGTGATCATGGCCGCGGGAAATGTACCCAGCGCGGTCAAGAGAATGGGGCGGCCGGGCCTTGCGAGCCGACCGCCCCCTCTCAACCGAGTCCGCGCGAGATCCCTATGGTATCGCGGAGATCGAGGTTCCGTAGGCCGCGTTGATGGCGGCAACCAGCGCGTTGGCTACTGCCTTGTGCGTAGAAGCGCTGGGATGGAAGCCATCGAGGCTGATGGCGGTGCCGAACGGCGTATTCAGCGTCTCGGACGGGGCCGCCGTGCCCGGGAAGGCCGGGAACGGCCGAATTGCCGTCGGATCTGCCAGGAGCTGCAACAGGAGAGCGTTAGGATCGAGAAACACCCAATCCCGTTCGTCGGCTTCCGCCTTGATCGCCACGTTGTATTGCGTCACGGCGGCGAAGATATTCGCCACCTCCGCCGCGGTCACCGCGTCGGCCACCGAACAGTCGACCGTGGTCGGCGCCGGGATCAACGCGCTGTCGGGCACGATCGGTGCGCCGCCGAGCGCCATCAGCACCTGTCCGGCAAAGGTGAACAACGAATCGACCGTGGCGGAATCAACTGCGCGCGCGCTGGCCGTGGACAGCAGCGGCCCTCCCATGTGGAACGGCACGGAGGCCCACGCGGTATCGGTAGCCGTCAACGGCACGCTGGCGAGACAGTTGAGATTCACATCCAAGAAATTCGCGCTCACGCCAATAGCGGTGAGTGTCGTCCCCGGTGGAACACCCGGCACCGTCTGGAACGCCGAGTCGAGGCCGTTCTGCGCCAGGGCGTCGAACTGCGCCTCGAATCCCTTCCAGACACGTCCCTGGGTGAGGTACGGCGCCGACGCTACCTGGACCGTGCCGAACAACACGCCCCCCTGAATGGATGGGATTGCGTCCAGGCCGTCCATCATCATGGCGTATTCCGTCGCAAACGTCGCCGGATCTTTCACGAGTGACGGGTCGCCCGCGTTCCCGACCTCGAGCACCGCGCCAAGAGCGTCGTTGTTGCCGATGAACACCGTGACGAATGTCGGATTGGCAGCGGCGGCGGCCTCGAGCTGTGTGCGTCCGCCCAGGAAGAAGCTCGTGAGCGCGTTCCCACTGGAGGTGGGCGCCAGATTGTTGGTGGCGTCGATGGCCGCTGCACCGGGGACCGCCACATTGTGCAGCACATGTGGTAACGGTGCCTGCCGCAGGGCACATGGTATAGTGCTGAGCCGTTCCTGCGTGAAGATGTTGACGATGGGCGCGGGGCAGCCCGGCTTGTTCATCAGCGGGACATTGAAGGTCTCACCCACCGTGTGTCCCATCGCCTGCGCCAACAACACCGCGTACGACTGGAGCTGAGTCGAGTCGTTGATCCCTCCCGACTGAAATCCCGCCGTTATGCTGTTCCCGATCGCGACATAGCTCTGAAGGAGCGCCCCGCCGGACGGTGTTGGAAGAACTACCGGCTGTACGACTTCGTCATCACAACCGCCGACCAGCACCGCAAGGGCCAGCATGGCTGCCCCGGACCAGCGTCGGTTACCTGAGAATACGGACATTGCGAGTCTCCGAAGCGTGTGCATGGTCGTCTAGAACATGAAGGTGAGCGAGAGTCCGAACAGATTTGCCGAGAACTCGTACAGCCCAGAGGTGAGGGCGAGCAGATCGGCCGTAGTGGTCTCGCTCGGAAGTGGGCCACGCACTCGACCGCGCCGGTCCTGCTGGCGGATGTACTGGTACGCGGCATCGAACCGGAACGTGCCGCTGAGCTGGCGCCCGTACCCTACCGTGATCTCGTTTCGTTTTCCCTCTGGAAGAAGCGGCGTCACGGTCTGGGGGGGAGCGGCGGCTTCGTGGTACAGGTATCCCGCCCGGAACGTCCCGGTCTCGCTCGGCGACCACTCGACGCCGACACGAAAGCCGTTGGTATTGTCGTAGCCCTCGGCGAGTGCCAGCTGGGCGCCGTTCTCGAAATCGGCGACGAGCGAATCGAAGGTCGCCCAGCGCACGTGCTGCCAGTCCGCGAGGATCATGAGATGATCGCTTGGCCGGACGGCAATGCCGGCGACGATCTGCGCGGGCATGGTGATGGTCGCCGTAACGCCCTGAGTCCCAAAGGGACCGCCCGAGTCGAAGAACGGCGCGACGACCGCGTCCAGCGGCAG
>JAZDCY010000054.1:0-4762 GCA_036679645.1 Gemmatimonadota bacterium
CCAGGGCGATCGCAAGGTCGGTAGTCCTTTGAAGAGCTTGACGGTTTCGTCCTTCCGCGATCCTCTCCCTACCTCAGCGTACTGATCAGGCGAGGAAAATCATGGACGAACATGCCGCATGGCGCCAACTTTTAAGGTTTTCTGGCGATGTTCCTGATCCGCGGGATCCGCGTGGCTTGCGCTACTCGCTGCCGGAGTTGCTGCTGGTGATCATAGCCGGGCTTCTCGCTGGCAGTCAGAACGCGGAAGACATCGCGTTTTTTGCGGAAGTGCAGCAGGATGGCTGCGCACGTTTTCACCGTACAAGCACGGCATGCCAGCGCACGACGCCATCCTGCGGATTCTCAGTCGGTTAGCGCCAGATGCGGTCGAAAGTCTGGTCCGGGGTCACGACCATGCTTGAATCCACCGAGCAGCGCGTGGATGGCGGCCATGTCGCGTTCGACGGCAAGACCATGCGCGGCAGCGCAAATAAGGCCGCCGGGACGTCAGGCGTGCACATGGTTGGCGCGATGTTGACCGGATGCGGCTTCGTTCTTGGTAACGAGAAAGTTGACGTAAAATCAAATGAAATCACAGCAATACCCTTGCTTATCCGGTCTCTAAATCTCGTCGGGGCGACGGTGACCATCGACGCGATGGGGTGCCAGCGGACCATCGCTGACGAGATCCGGACTGCGGGCGCTCACTATGTGTTGCAAGTGAAGGACAACCAGGCTGGTTTGCGCGCGGAAGTGGCAGCGATTGCCGCGGATGTCGCTGAACGCCGCACTGGCGGAGTCGAGCCGGCGTTGGTCGATCGTTTCCGCTCGACAGACAAGGGGCATGGGCGTGTGGAGACGCGGATTTGTTATGTGATTCGGGATCTCGAGTCGATGACGCGACGCGCTTTGTGGCGGGACCTGAGCGGTGTGGTGGTGTTGCTCCGGGAGACCTATCACGTTGGTCGAGACACAACGACGGAGGAGATGAGCCACTACATCATAAGTGATCCGGACGCGTCGGCGAAGGATATTTCTAAAGTAATTCGAGCTCATTGGGAGATCGAGAACTCCTTGCATTGGTCGCTGGATGTGGTCTGGGGAGAGGACGGTCATCAACTACGCGACGCGACGGCCGCAGCGAATTTGTCTCGTCTGCGGCGACTTGCGCTGTCGATGGTGAAGCATGCCACTGGAGATCGGATGAGCGGCTCGCGGGTGCGTCAGCTGTGCATGGGTCAGCCGGAGGCCATCATGAAGGTTCTGGCTGGCGAGAAGCTCCATCGCGCGGCGCGAAAGCGACCGAAACGCAGCGTTGTAGGGAGATTTGGACAGGGTAAGCCGCGGGCATCGCGGAAAAAGAAGTGTGTCTCGTAAACGAGCGTGTGTGGCGGGAGCTTGGTCAGCGGCGGGAGCTCGGCGGTTTGCGCCCGTGATGACAGCAGCGGTGTCGTTCGTGCTTGTCGCGGCGCACGACATCGGCATGGGTGCTGATGCTTGTTCCCGGAGGCAGAATATTTCGCGGGTACCGATGCAAAGGAGCATGCGAGCGAAGCGAGCCCACAATCAGCAACCCTGAAATCACGGCAACCACTTTGTCACGGCCCGGAAGTGTCAGCGAAGCGTCACATGCAGGGTCGTGACCCAACCAGCCCCTCCGGCACCGTCATCGCACCAAAAACGTGGAGGGGAGCCTGGATGGAGTGTGAGGAAGGGCGGCGGGGAGGAGCTTGCTCCTCCCCTGAGCGCCTTCCTCACGTTGCGTTCGCACGCAGAACGAGCACGAAAAACGACTTCATGAGCTGATGAGAGACGGATGCGAACGGTTGAGCCCCGCGCTCAGCGGCAATGAGGCTATCTTGCGATAGCCGTGCATGATCGCCGTGTCGAAGGCGCCGTCGCCCGCGTCGCAGATGACGATGGTCAAGGTGTGCTCGGTGGCCGCGTTGGGCAAGGGCACATCCACGCTGAGGCGAGGCGTCGAGCCATCAAACTCGGTCTGGCTGGTCTTGATGACGGTTGAACATACCCGCTCCACGGAGTCGCCAAGCGTAGCCTCGCCATAGCGGTGCCCAAAAAGAGAAGCTCCCCTGTCACCCCGCCAACCGTTAGGCGGGAGCAACAGAGGAGTTCCCAATGTCTACCATCTATTCTCGCATGGATTCGAATCTACGTCTCGCTCGTCGTTCCAAAGGCACCCGATGCCAGTATCTCCACCACGTCAAGCGCTTCATCGAGCGCCTCGACGGCAGGGATCCCACGACCTGCACCGAAGATGATGTCCGCGCCTACCTCCATTTTCTCGTCGATGAGAAGAAGGCCTCGCCATCGTCGCAGAAGATGGCAACCGGTGCGCTGAAGTACCTCTTCCACGCCACGCTCAGCATGCCCGAGGTCACCCAGTCCATCCCGTGGCCCAAGATCGCTTCGCCCTTGCCGACGGTGCTCGCCCACCAAGAGCTCATCGACTTGTTCCGCGCCGCGCCGACGTCGCAGCACCGCGTCGCCATGCTCTGCATGTACGGCTCTGGCCTGCGCATCTCCGAGGTCTGTCGCCTCACGGCCAACGACATCGACAGCGAGCGCGGCGTCCTCATCGTTCGCTGCGGCAAGGGCGGCAAGGACCGCCAGACGGTGCTGCCCGACAGACTGCTTCTCAACTTGCGACAATGGTGGCGCAGTGACCGACCGAGCGGTGGAACGTGGCTCTTTCCGAGCAGGCAAGCGAAGAGCGGCCATGTGACGACGGGGCACATCTACAACGGATTCAGGGCCGCGCTCAAGACCGCCAACGTGCAGCGCGAGGGTGTACGGCCACACTCGCTGCGACATTCCTTCGCCACGCACATGCTCGAAGCCGGCGTCGACGTGCGCGTGGTCCAGGCTATGCTCGGTCACAGCAACATCCAGACCACAACCCGCTACGCTCAAGTACGAACTGACCTCATCGCCCGAGTGCCCGATCCGCTCGATTTGCTCGCAGAATCAGCCTGCAAGCGCTGAGTTGAGCTTTGCTGTCCACCGCTGCCATCGCGCGCAAGGTGGCAGGTGATGACGCGGCCGAGCGGCCCAGGTTGGCGGGAATCTTTCGTCAATTTGGCCCGACTTATCTCGCTACTCATCGCCTGCCGCCCGAGCAGCGCCGCGTGCTGAACGCCATCATCAAGTGCCGCACTGCGGCGCTCGGCGGGCATCTCTTTGTCTGCGACCGCTGCGAGCTCACCGTTCCAGTCTACAACTCGTGCCGCAATCGGAGCTGCCCAACCTGCCAGGCCCTCGATCAGGCGCGCTGGATCGCCGCGCGCACCCAGCGCTTGTTACCTGTCGGTCATCACCACGTGGTCTTCACATTGCCGGCGGAGTTGAGGCCTCTGGCGCGGCAACATCCGAGGCAGGTCTACGGCGCGTTGTTCGAGGCTGCCGCGCAGACCCTCAGCCTGCTCGCTCGTGAGGTGCTCGGTGTGCGCATCGGGGTTACCGCCGTGCTGCACACGTGGACGCGCCGTCTCGACTTTCATCCGCATCTGCACTGCGTGGTCACCGCCGGTGGCCTCGCCATAGACGGTGAACGGTGGGTCGAGCGAACGCAGTATCTCTTTCATGTCACGCGGATGAAGGCTGTGTTCCGCGGCCGGCTCCTAGCTTCGCTGCAACGACGTCATCTCAGCGGTGACCTCCAACTCGATGGCGACGAGCCCGGTCGGCCCAGCGAGGAGGCGTGGCAGCGCTGGACGAAGACGCTGCCGCCATGTCGCAAGTGGGTCGTGTACATCGAACCACCCTTTGGTCGATCCACTCATGTTCTTCAGTATCTAGGCCGCTACACCCACCGAATCGGCATCTCTGATGCGCGGCTGGTCAGCTATGATGCTGCCGGCGTCACGTTCCGGACCCACGGCGACGACACGGCGACGCTCTCGCCAAACCTCTTCATCGCTCGGTTCCTCCAGCATGTGTTGCCCGCGGGGTTCCACAAGATCAGGCACTTCGGTCTGTATGCCTCGGCGAACGTGTACCGACTCTGGCCGAAAGCTGCAGCGCTGCTCGGCGGTGGAGACGGCCTGGATGAACACGCGGCAAAGCAGGAGGCCGAGGTGATCGCCGCTGCGGACGCCGTGACGTTACTCGGCCTGCTGACCGGCACGGATGTGTTGCGCTGCACACGGTGCGAATTCGGTCACATGCAGCCGAAGGCGCTCCCGAGGCGGCTGGAGAAACCACCATGATTTTCGACGTGTCAGTTCGGTTGTCTCGTCGTAGTTGCTGTGTTCATCACACGCGACGTTGCACCGCTATGCGCCGTTGTTGGCAATTGCAGCCGCTGGGGACCGGTGGTGGAGTTGATACGGCGGTGATGCTCCACCGGCGGGCCCACCCTCCCCCAACCACCCCTACCCGGAGTGTGGTCCCGCCTGCGAAAACGCCGGACCTTGGGCGTTGGTGGCAGGGCGAGTTCTGGGCGACGGTGCTTTCCCCATAGCTATGGTGGCGGTGCGCGCGGCTACGTTCAACAGTGAATAACAGCACGCGGGATCGTCTGAGGTGGACTGATCTGCTGTGGGCGTGACTGTTGATCCACTCTTCGTTTTTCAAAAAGGGCGGAGCCCGTACGCGGAGGGAAAGCCCAGCTTACTGGGCTTGGGCGCGCCCAGACACCAGAGACACTGCGCGCCCTAAAAAATGAAAGGGGGTGGACGGTTAGCTCCTCCACCCCCCACATGTTGTGGTCACCAGTCGTAACCATGGGTCACCGCCTCTTCGGTGACAGGTCCGGTGACGAC
>JAZDCY010000055.1:0-38439 GCA_036679645.1 Gemmatimonadota bacterium
TGATCGCTGCGTTAACAGCGGTCGGAGTTCGGGTTCACCTGCACCCGAGGAGCTTCCTCTTTTTTCTCCCTCCTGTCGAGGGTCAGCAATTACACAAAGATAGGGACACTACCCTCGTGAAGGCCGGAGAAATTACCAATGTGGGACGGCCTGGTGGGCGACCACTTGTGCGGCGGAAGGATCTGCCGATGAAGGCCGGTCACTTGCCACAACGAAGTGACTCTTTGTACCCTACGACGTCCAAAACTCAGGTAGTGCGCTCGGTCATCGACGGCTTGAAAGGAGCCTAGACGATGGCTGCTACCTCGACTTGGAGCTACAGCACTGGCGAACGGGGTCGTAATCGTGTTCGCGTATTCGTGACTCGCCATGGAAGCTTGGCAGTCGAGTACTACGAACCCCACAACGGGGGCACACGACCTCGTCGCATCTCCCTCGGGCACCGAGACGAAGATCGGGCCAAACGGGAGGCCGATCACATCGCGGCCCGGCTGGGTGACCAGCCTCGGCAGCCACGTGACCTCCTCACCGTCGGGCACCGAAATGAAGCTCGAGCCAAACGCGCGGCCGATCACATCGCGGCCCAGCTGGGCGACCAGCAGCCTCCGCAACGACGTGACAGCCTTACGTTGGGAGAGCTCTTTGACAATTATCTTGCGAGTGAAGCTGCTCGGGGCAAGGCGGCGAACACCCGATCGCATGATCGGCTCGTTGCTCGGTTGGTGAAGGAGTTGTTTGGCCCTCATACTCTCGTACAATCGCTGGGACTGAAGAAGTGGGATCGATTCATCGCAGCGAGGCGGCGTGGATCAATGAAAGGCGTCTCTCCGGTCGGAAACCGGCAGATCGAGTATGATCTGAAGACCCTTCGCGCAGCAGTGAATTGGGCCGTGGCTGCGGAGCTTATCGAGCGGAACCCGCTGGAAAAACTGTCCCTACCTCAGGCGGGGACTGATCCGCACCGACCCGTGCTGGGGCAGCAACAGTATGAATCGCTATTACAGGTTGCGCCCACGATTGGTTGGCGCTTCGAACTGGCGTTGCTGCTGGCCCACGAAACCGGCCGCCGCATCAACTCGATTCGGAATCTGCGGTGGGAGGACATCGATCCTAAGCAGCGGCGAGTCCGGTGGCGCGCCGCACATGACAAGAAGAAGCGGGCATCGGTAACACCATTGACCCCGGTCGCAGTTGCGACGCTCAAGCGGGTTCGTGCTGATCAGAAGGTGATCAGTGGCTGGGTCTTTCCGTCCCCGCTAGGGTTGACACAGCCAACGAGCCGTGGGTCATTCACAAAGTGGTTTCGCAGGGCTCTGGAGGCAGTGGGGATGGGCGATCTCCGAGGGGTCGGATACCACAGTTTGCGGCGGAAGTTCGCCACGGAGTATCGGGGGATTCCTTTGAAGGACCTGATGAACTTGGGCGGATGGAAAGACTCGAGGACTCTCATTGATTGCTACGAGCTGCCGGACCTTGAGGCCTTGGAGGAGGGATTACGGTGCCGAATCCACTCCCTCGAATCCACTCCCCCAGCTGATGATTCTGATACGGCAAGTCTGTAACTCACAGGTAGAACAGCACTTAGCTTAGCTGGGACAGGTACTCAAGTGGCTTACGAGGCGCGCCTGGAGAGCGTGTAGCCGGTCTCCGGTTCGTGGGTTCGAATCCCACCCTGTCCGTTACACACCACCGCTGGTGCAGCGCCAACCATCCGTGCCGAATCCCCGCTTCGACTCCAGGCCTCGGTGTGTGGACGTGGAGCGATCGTTGCACCTCCTACGCTGATGATGCGTTGACATCATAGTATTGGTGCATTAGCATCAAACATGCGCACCACTGTTGACATCGATGATCACCTCCTCAAGCGCCTGCGCCGCGCCGCGTATCGCAGCAGGGTGCCGTTCAAGCAGATCCTGAACCGGGTGCTGCGCCGAGGCCTGGACGACGGCGAGGGTGTGCCGTCCGTGACCTACGAGTGCCCGACCTTCTCGATGGGGCAGGCCGCCCCGCAGATCGATCTCGACAAGGCGCTCCGGTTGGCCGCTACGCTAGAGGACGAAGAAACCGCCGGCGAACTCGAGCGACGTAGGTAGCAGCCGGTGAAGCTCGTTGACCTGAACCTGCTGCTGTATGCCGTCAACGTGGATGCCGTACAGCATGCACGCGCCAAGGCGTGGCTGGAACGCACGCTCTCTTCCGGCGAGTCCGTCGCGCTCCCGTGGGTGGTGCTCCTGGGCTTTCTCAGAGTCACGACCCATCCACGTGTCTTCCGGAATCCTCTGTCGGCGGATCAAGCGGTGGCAACAGTTGATGGATGGCTGGCGCTGCCGCCGGTGGTCGTGCTACAAGAGGGCGCCGAGCACTGGCGTATCCTACGCGACTTACTAGCGGTCTCCGGGACAGCCGGGAATCTCACGACCGACGCGCATCTCGCGGCACTCGCCATTGAGAGCGGATCGGAACTCTGTTCCACCGACAGTGATTTTGCTCGCTTCCGTCATGTACGGTGGGTGAACCCCCTGACTGCCGCGTAGACCCAGCCGAGCTGTCTCAAATGCCTCGAGTCGGCCCGACGTGCGCGCGGCACCTCAGCCTCACGGCGCCACCGCCGGCGGACCGGTTACGCTAGCGCGGGGAAACCGCGCGAGGATCTTCTCCACCGCCTCCTCGACAAACTCGCGCACGTCTTGAGGTTTGGGATTGCGGCCCAGCTTCTCCGACCCCCAACCACGCCAGATAAGCTCGTTGGTTCGGGCGTCGGTCACATCCAACACCAACGTGGCCTCGACGTACCGCGTCACTCCGCCTCCGCCCCCGCCATAGTACGAGCCGTAGCCGAAGGGACTGTAGGGATACCCGAAGTACGGGTTGCCGAAGTATCCGTAGCTCGCGAAACCGTAGCTGTTGTACCCATAGCCCGGATCCACCCGAGTCTTCTCGTCCGTGTCGATGCGGTAGGTCACCGTGAAATCGGGCGTGCTGTCTACTACCTGCTGATAGCCCATGTGTTGAAGAGTGCTGTCGACCGCGTGCCGAACGCGCGCAGCCACCAACGCGCTGTGCACCGCGGGGTGTCCGTCGGTAACATCCGCCTGCGTCCCCCAACGGTACGTTCCCAATTGCGCTATCGGCGCCTGCGGGTTGTAGTCTGTCTGCACCTGCAGCGACGCGCAGCCGGCGACGGCAAGCACCGCTGCCGATCTCAGGGCCAATCGAATGGCTAGCATCGTTTCCTCCTTATTGCTACGACATCTCGTGTGTCGTTTTCGTGTATGATGTCAGGCAACTACGAGACTGGACGTGCGACTGCGCCGATAGAAGCGCAGCGCATCGCCGTCCCGCTCGATATCCACGACATCGCCCGCCCGCACCTTGTGCGAGGCGATGAGCCGTGAAAGTGGATCCACCAGCTCCCGCTCCACCGCCCGTCGCAGCGGCCGCGCACCGAACCGCATGTCGCTGCCGCGATCCACGATGAGACCCTTCGCCTCGGCCGAGACCTTGATCAGCAGCGGAACCTTGGCTTGCACGATGGTGCGTGCGTGGATGTCGGCCAGGAACTTGTCGAAGATGCGCTCGAGGTGTTCCCGCTCCAGCGCCGAATACACCAGCGTTTCGTCGAACCGATTCAGGAACTCGTTCGGGAACAGGGATCGGGCCGCGTCGAGTGCAACGTCGCGCACAGAGGCGGTCTCCTCGGGTGCTGATTCGTCGGTGTCACGGAATCCCACCGGTCGGCGCTCTAGCATCTCACTCATCGCTCGACTGCCGACATTCGAAGTCATGAGGATGATCGACCGCGTGAAGTCGGTGGTCGAGTTGTCCCCCAACGTCAGCGTGCCGTCCTCGAGGATACCGAGCAACGCGTTCCACAGGACGGGATGCGCTTTCTCGATTTCATCGAACAGGATGATCGAGTGAAACCGGTCGGGTTGCACGGGCGGTAGCTGGTCGATCAACAGTTCGGGCCCGTAGCCGTGTTGCGATCGATTCGTCCACAACAACCGATGCGGCTCGTCGATCCGGTTTTGGCTCAACAGGGGCTCGATGTTGCTTCCGACATACCCCGGTGGCGAACCGAGCAGTTTGGCCAGCTCGTGCGCATGTGCGAACTGCTCGCAGTTTATGCGCGTCATGGCGCGCTCCGAGCCGAACAGCGATTGCGCCAACGCCTTGGCCGTCTCCGTCTTGCCGACGCCGGTCGGTCCCAGCAGCAAGCCGGTGAAAAGTGGTCGTGACGGATCGCGTAAGCCCGACATGAGACGGGAGTACGAGCACACCAGCGTATCCGTGGCGGCGTCCTGGCCAATGACGCGGCTTCGCAGATTCTGACTCAGCAAATCGGTGCCGCTGATCTGACAACTCGTCTCCAGGGTCACCCGTGACGCGTGCCGCGTCGCGGGGCGGTGCAGCCGCTGCACAATCTGGGAGGACATGTGGCCTCCTCGAGCAAGAGAGTGAGCCGTGTTCCGGAACCGAACCGGTGTCTCCGGCCGTTTCCTTCTATAGGTGAGTGGCACAAGCACCCAATTTCTTACACACGAGTTTGTGGGGTCTGTAGTGGCTGACGTACTAACGAGTTACGACGGAGCGTTCGGGGCGGGGGCGGCCACACGGTCCGGATTCGCCGCATTGATCAGGCGACGCGATCCCAGCGCCGTGAACGCGGTAGTGCGCCGCTATATGTCCCAGGTGTTTCGAGCCGCGCGGGGCGCCGGGCTCGATGCCGATGCCGCTGAGGACGTGATGCAATCGACCTTCGGCGCGTTCATCGCCGCCGCGCCGCGGTTCGAGGGCCGATCACATGTGCGGACGTGGCTGTTCGGGATCCTCTATCGCAAGATCGCCGCGGTGCGCCGCCGCTTCCGGCGCCAGCAGCGCGTGGACCATATCGATGACGTGCGGGAGGATCGGCTTCGCGCGACGGGAAGCTGGACCCGTCCGGCGCCACCGGCGGATGTCAATATCGACGGCGCCGAGGTACGGGATGAGATCGACGAGTGCCTGAGCGCGGTGCCGGAACAGCAACGCGCGGCATTCGTGCTGCGCGAGGTCGAACAGCGCAGCACAGAGGAGATTGCCGCAGCGTTGGGTGTTACGCCGAACAACCTGGGCGTGCTCGTGCATCGAGCGCGCAAGCGTCTGCGTGCCTGCTTGGTGGCAAAAGGGATCGAGCGCTAGCGGTCGGCGAGTCCGCGGTCGATTCGCGCGAAGAGTGAGACGGTCACCACCGGGTTGTTGTTGACTCATGTAATCAGTTGTTATGCAAGGTGTTAGATGGCCTGCGCACCGTTAGAGTTGCTGCACGATCGAGTTGACATATTAATGTCGTATCGATATGCTTTGACATATGCGTACCACGATTCGCATGGACGATGGGCTTCTGCGGCAAGCCAAGGAGCACGCCGCGCGTACCGGCACAACCTTGACGCGCGTCATCGAGAACGCCGTCCGGGAGCTGTTGGCGCGGCGCAAACCGCTCCGCGTTCGTGAGCCGGTTTGCCTTCCCACGTTTGACGGCGAGGGCCTGCAGGCCGGCGTGGATCTGGACGATGCGGCATCACTGATAGACCTCATGGACGCGGGCGATGCGCCTGGTTGACGTCAACGTTCTCGTCTACGCGTTCCGCACCGACGCCCCGGATCACAAGGCGTACGCGACGTGGCTTGAGGCGCTCGTCAACTCGGACGAGGCCTACGCCGTCTTCGATCTGATCCTATCTGGTTTTCTCCGGGTCGTGACCCACCCGCGCGTCTTTGCTCCGCCGACCCCGGTGCCGGCCGCGCTGACGTTCGTCGAGATGTTCCGGTCGCACCCCACGGCCGTTCCCCTGCATCCGGGCCCACGTCACTGGCAGATCTTCACTCGGCTATGCCGCCATGTGGCGGCCCGCGGCAACCTAGTGCCTGATGCTTTTCTCGCGGCGCTCGCGATCGAATCCGGCAGTGAGTTCCTTACGACGGACCGAGACTATGCGCGGTTTCCCGATCTGCGGTGGCGCCACCCACTCCAGTAGCGCTGTTCTCCCGTCATTGCGCTCATGAGGTGTCATAAAGCCGGGCATGGCCGAACGCCCGGCGCGGATATCGGTGATACGGGAACGGGTCACGCCGGAACTCGAGGCCGCGCTCGACATCGCCATGGCCAAAACTCCGGCCGATCGATACCAGACGGCTGCCGCCTTTCGCACGGATCTGGAACCGGGTGCGAGGCCGGTCACGCTGGAGCGGGAAGCGATGCGGGCTAGCGGTGGTAAAAGGGGAATACTGACGTGGGTTCGCCGGCTGCTCGGCGCTCCTAAGACAGCTCGCACCCCCCCCCACACGTCGCTTTAGCGACAAACAGTCGATGATTCGTGGCTGCTGCCGAGTCGAGGCCTAAGCCGCGAAATACCGCGGATGCCGTGAGATCCTGTGCGCTCGGCGTGCTAGAGCTTCACCAAGGCGATGATGGCCCCGATGAACGTGACGGTGGTGCCGGCCCACAGTCCCACCATCCACCGGATCATCCGTCCTTCGAGGCCTTCCACTCCCACGCGCAGGTCACTAATACTCTCCTGCAGCTCGTTTTGGACTTGCCCCAGGCGTCGTTCCATATTGCCCAGCCGTCGTTCCATCCGAGGCTCTATCGGCCGAGCAGGATTTTCGGCGCCCGACTATTGCGGAGCAGGGAGCCGCTCGAACCCCGCGATACTGAAATGATTGTCCAACGCCAACGCCGTCGTGATCCGCAACTCGCGCATCACCTCGAAACTCGTCGCGTCGGTCAGTGAAAACGCGTGGTCGCCAAACGGGCGCAGCCATCGGTTGACAGCGTTGTCCTGGAGCGCGGGGGCTACAAAGCGCACCTCGTGTGCGGTGTCTTGCTTCAACGCATCCAGAAACGCGAGTGCCGCATCGGCTCCGCGGTTGCGTGTAAGCAATGCGTGCATCTCTGCGATCACCAGGTTCGTCGTCACGAACCCTCGCCGGGCTTCAAGCACGTCGCGGTACGCCCGCACCGAGTCCGCGTGCAGCGCCTCGCGCGATGACAGAACCGCGAGCCACCCCGACGTGTCGAGAAAAACGCGTCGGCTCACTGTGCGCCATACGCGTCTGTCAGGTGCTCATCGTGATGAGCGGCAACGTCGTCCGGCCAATCGTCGCCCGCCAGTGACGACAGCAGGGTGAGTACGGGACTTCCGGTCCCGTCTCCCTCCTCCAGTGCAAAGGCGCGGATTCCGCGCCGCAGCACCTCGGCACGCGAAATCCCGTGAGACTCTGCGAGACGGTCGAGCAGAGCGCGCTCGTCCGCCGCCAGATACACCTGCAAAGGCTCGCGCACTTCGCCTCTAGGACGACGTTTCTTGCTCATGAATTAATCTATATAATTTAGTTGATGATGACAATATAATGCACAAAAACCCCGCCGCCGGCACACCGACGACGGGGACGTAACTATATGTGGCGCTGCCGACTACGCTCTATCACGCCTTCACGCCCTACCGCCTTTCCCCGTGCCCCCACAGCGCATCGCCCAACACGCGCAGGTCGAACGCCGTCGCACGTCCCTCGTACGGGCTGAACTCGAAAATCACGTCCATTACGATGTCGAACAGCTCGCCGTCGTCCAATTCCCCCGCGGCGAACATGCCCTCGCCCAGACTGATGAGCCAGAACTCGCCCAGACGAGGGCTCGGCGGGTTCTCCCAGTGGCCCACGAGACGGTCGTTCTCATGCACGAGGTCGAAGCTAACCTGCCCGTCGCCGAACGGTCCCATCAGCTGCAACGTGTAGGAACCGACATACCTGCTCGCGAGATCGGCAGAGACCGTGAGATCGCGCGACGGTTGCACGCGGATGTCGAACGTGACCGCGCGCGGCCCCCACGCCATGCGGAGTGTGGTGCCCGTAGGCCGGACTTCGTGGAACGACCACGTGAGGATCTCGGTGTGGGGTGCCGCCTGGGGGGAGACGGCGAAGCGCACCTGCTCATCGGACGGCGGCGGTCCCATTAAATGAAAACGGCGTGGCTCGGGATCGAAGATGGCGGTCCAGTCGCCTTCCCCGACCTGGAGCCATACGGAGTACTTCCCTTCGGGAAGCGCATGTCCGTTGATCGTGATGTCCTTGTTGATTTCGATTGTCGTGGCCCAGTTGGCGCCCGGTGTCCAGATCTTGCCGTACGGAATCTCGCCTCCGTACAGTTCCGAGCGCCCGCGCGCCTGGGGCCGCGCGTAGTCGATCGCGATCGTCGTGCCGTCGATTGTTTGCGAGACGCCGCCTCGTTCGCTCGCGCGAATCTGTGCATGCGTGCTGCAAGGAACGAGTGCAACGGTGCCGGCGAACGCGACGAGTGTGAGAGCGAGACGTCGAGTCATGTTCTGGTCATCCTTGGTGAGAATAAGGAGAGAACGGGAAACAATTACCCGTTGCCGAACCGCGCGTCGATGGCAGCCCGGATCTGATCGAGTGTGCGACCCGCCTTGTGTAGTCGCACGACCACGCGGCCTTCGGTCTGGCAGATCTGGCAGGTTCGGGCCATCCCACCGCCCTCAAAGCAGGTGAGCAGCGAACGATAGTCCGGGAGGTCGGCGCAGCCACACTTGCAACGGATCCCGTCGGCGATGTGCGGTATGGCGCGAATCCCATCGTATAGGTCGATCACGTGCGAGTAGCGCTCGAGCTGTTCCGTGGTGAGTACGTTCGATGCGTCGACATCCGGTCGCGGATCGGGGTGGGGGCCCGGCGTCGCTCTGGACACGGGCGAACACCATTCCATGGCCATCTTGGAACGCGGCACGCCGAGCATGCCGGTCACGCCGGCAGCGAGCGATGCTACGAAGCCTCGACGCGAGGTACTAGCGAGATCCAGCACGACTCCTCCCGACGGTCCCTGGGAACTGAATTCTAGTAATATGGGCCCCATTGAGGGAGGCGCCAATGGTGATCGAATGGGTGTAGCCCACGATGCCGCACCATTCGCGTCAGTGCACGTCCCCTGTCAGATTACCGGTGCCACGACCGTGCGACGGATGGTGAGTACGTCTTCAGAGAATCCTCAGGCCGTGGTTACGGGCCTTGGTACAGGCTGTCTCTCATAGCCGCCCGCGTCCGGCGGTTCAACCACGGAGAATCAGCATGCGCTTGCATTACTGGTCGTTAGGGCTCGTCGTATTGGCGTTGCCCCATTCTGTCGCTGCCCAGGACATGACGTTCGGCGGCCAGATCCGGCCGCGTGCCGAGTTCCGCGATCCGGCAGGTAGTGGCAACGACGGCTTTTCGTCCATGCGAGTGCGCGCGAGCGTCACGGCGTTGTTGCCGCGACACGTCCGCGCGTTCATCCAGGTACAGGACGTGCGGTTGTTGGGCGAGGAAAACAACACGCTGTCAGATTTTCGGGCCGACAACTTCGACTTGCACCAGGGATACCTCGAGGCTTGGAATGCCGACGAGGGCACCGTGGGCGCGCGCATCGGTCGCCAGGCGGTGAACTTCGGCGGGCAGCGTCTCGTAGGCGCGGTCGAGTGGACGCAACAGGGCCGCTCCTTCGACGGGGTGCGCGCCATGGTGCGCCCGTCATGGGGCAGTCTGGACCTCATCGGGTTCAAACTCGGCGAGGCCACCTCACCCTCGGTCGACCTGGACGCGGAGTTGATCGGTGCGTACGCGTCCGTAGCAGACGTGGCGGGTGGGACGCTCGATGTGTACGGCCTCTACAACCACGTCACCAGCGATCCGACCGGCGATCCGTCGACCAAGCAGCTCTCCGTAGGTGCCCGGCTGGTCGGAAGTGCGTCGGGTGTCACGTATAGGCTGGAGGGGACGTACCAGCTCGGCGAGCGGGCCGGGGTGGACGTGGCCGCGTTCCTCATTGGGGCGCGTGTCGCTGTGGCGGTGGCGGATGGGGCGAGAGTCACCCTATGGTACGACTACCTCTCGGGTGACGACGACCCAACCGACGGCAAGATCAGGGTGTTCGATACGCTCTTCGCGACGAACCACAAGTACTACGGCTTTGCCGATCTCTTCCTGAACATCCCGGCGCACACGGCGGGACTCGGGTTGCAGGACATAGCGCTCAAGGGATCGGTCGCGGTGCGTGACGATCTCACGTTGCGGCTGGACGTCCATGAGTTCCTGCTCGCGCGCGAGGAGCCCACGAGCGCGTCACGCCGTCTCGGCGAGGAGATCGATGTGACCGCCGTTTACCGGTACACTCGGAATCTCACGGTTACCGGTGGTGTCTCGCAGGTGCTGCAGCAGGACGCGTTCGCGGCGATCGGGCGGCTCAGCGAGAACATGACCTGGGCCTACGTGATGATCGACGTCGGCTTCTAGCGGGAACGCGGGTTGGGTTTGATGGCAGCGGGCGCGACGACGAGCGTCGCGCCCACAGTGCGTCATCGTGCACGGCCTTGGATGATGACGAATTTTCCCCGCGCCCGTAGCGCGCGGCTGGCCGTGTTGCCCGGTTCGACCGACGTCGTCACCACCCACACATAGAGCCCGGACGCCATTTGGAGCTGCTCCCGCGTGATGAGCGGCACGTGCAGGTCGCCTGCTCCCTGAAGGTCGTCGGGCCCCCACACGACCTGTGACGCGAACTGGCCGCTCACCGTGTAGATGCGCAGCGTCCCCGCAGGCGGCATGTTCGTGAAGACCACCTGCGGATTGTTAAAGCTTGCTTGATACTGGGAGAACAGTACGAACGGGTTCGGTACGACACGGATGTTGTGTAGGGCGGAATCGGTGACTGCGGTAATCGCGGCGCCACGTGCCGGTCCGACGATCTCGAACCGATACTGCGCATCCGGTGTGAATCCCGTCTCGTATTCCCACAGCAGCCGGTCTCCGGTGGAAGACGGGAGATAGCCCGTGGCGCCGCGCGACCCGAACGCAACGGGGTTGCATGCCGGCGAGCGGGGGCGCGCACATCCCAGCACCGCTTGCTCAAACGTCATGCGCCGCCGCGTGACCCGGGCGGGTTGACCATTCGCGTCAAGCACGATGTATCCGTTGGCGTCGACGGAGTCCTCGAGCACGGGCTCGATGAAGGTCAGCCGGTCACCGGCGACCCACGCGTCACGTGGAATGGAGACGGTCATCGTGTCGCCGCCGGTGCCCAACATGTATGTGTTGCTGAGCCGAGGAAGCATGGCGATCTCGACACGCCGATTGAAACTGATGTTGCGGATCCGGAAGGGCGCCGTTATCGGAATCAACAGGCTCGGTTCCACGTCCAGCGTGGCCGCGGTGGCCCTGTCGGTCGCGCCGACTGTCGTGCGCGGTCTGGCCGCGAGCGCTGCCTGGAACTCGGCCGCGGTGGCCGCTGGGTTGGTCATGTTCAGGACGATCCCGTTGGGCAACCCAAACGGATCACTCGTCCACGTCAATTGGTACCGGCCGAGCGGCGTCTGTGTAGCTGATGCAATCAGACTCAACTGTGGCTGCCACCTGACCAGCAACGAATCGGCGGTGGCGCGGCTCACGGTGTCGCGTGTTGTGCCGAGCCGCTGCTTCGTGATATCCCCGCGCAGGCTGACGTGGGCGTCGGGGTTGAACGCGCCGGCGTCGTTGTTGTCCGCAATGACGAAAAATCCGGGGTCGATTTCAGCGCCGAGCAGTTCGTCTGGCGTAGCCGCCAGTCCGGCGAGTTCCACGCTGGCGAACACTGGTGCACCCGCCCCATCCACGATCACGAAGCCGAGTCGGTCGTTGTACTCGTCGATCAACTGGATGCCTATCCCCACGCTCTTGGCGCCCGATGTCGATGGCGAGCCCGCGACCGGGACGAGCATTCCGCTGAGGCGCGTAAACTGCTCCCGGCGAAGAGCGACCGGTGCGCCAAACGGCGATGCATCTACGACATGCTCGATCGTCACGGTTGTGCGGACGGCCGCTGCCTGGTTGGGGAGACTGTCACGGGTCACAATCAGATGGTTGCCGAAGACGGCGCGATACCGGCCGGGGATCACCCGGTCGGTGAGTTCGATGTCGAACGGTGCGGTGACGTTGGGCGGTCGGGCCAGAAACTCGACTCGCGCAGCCGTTCCACCAGCCTCGCGGCTGATAGGGACGTACACGGTGGCAGCGTAGCCGGCGTTGGCCGTTGCGGCCAGCCGCGACCGCATCGCGGGGGCAAATGTCCTGACTTCTGGTCCGGTTGCGGTTTCCACCAGGAACTCGGCGCCGCGCGTCTTTGCTACCAGGACGTACGTGTAGCTCCGGCCCGGCAGGACGTTGGGATCGGTGAATCGATTCGGCAGATTCGTCTCCACCGAATCCGCAAAGAAGCTGCCGTAGGCCCGCCACCCGGTGCCCACGGTTTCGCCGTAGGTGCCAACGGTACGATCACCGTTGCAATCTGAGTCTCCCGTATAGGTTCGCCCGCCGTCGCAAGATTTGTAGATCTCGATGACCTCGATATTGTCACGGGCGCGGTCGCGCAGGGAATCTGGTAGCCATGTGTTGAGCGCGACGAGATCTCCCAAGGGCCCGGGCGGTGCCGGATCCATGTCGTCTGCCAGCCCGAGCAGGAATTCGTCCTCCCAGTTCTCCGTCCGGGCGTCGAACAGCAGCGTGACGCTCGGCTCTCCCGGGCTTGACGTGAGGTTGGCGATGATGCGTGGCGCAGGCGGCACCCGCGGGCGCGGGAAGAACTTGAGGTACGTACCGATAGCGGACGCAATCGCGGACCATGTGGAAACGGAATCCCGCTGACCCACGAACGCTACGAACCAGCTCGTCGTATCCCCCGCCGCCAGCGCGAACGGGCCTGCGGCGAGTACGCCGCCCACGTTTCCGTACACATTCACCTGCCCGCCGGGCAACGTGTCCCAGTCCGTCGTGACGCATCCGTTGACGTGACACGTGTCGTACCAAAGCGTGTCCGGGAAGCCGTCGTGGTTGAAGTCCCATTCGGCGGCCGGGGGACCTGTGCCGTCGCGGCCGGGAACCCAATGATTGAACACGCCGGTCTCGGCGGGATAGCCAAAATTGCGAAAGGTGCGAAATGCCTCCGAGCCGCTCAAGGAGCCCGGATCCCTTCCGTCCATTACGATATTCGCTTGCGAGGCGATCATCCCGAAACTGCGTTTGTCGCTTACGTTGTGGGTGCTGGCCCAGCATCCGCCGAACCCACACATGTGCCCGTGGTTGAACGTGATCGTATCACCCGCCGGCGGATGGGACGGGTCGCAGAAGGGGTCCACAACCATCTGGCACGGTTGGCCGTCGGCCCTGCGGGTGAGCAGCTTGTTGCGCAGATCACCGATTGGGCTCTTCAGGACGATGATGGCGTTGCCACCGTTTCCGTACCCGCGCCCGCCGCCGCCGCCCGGGGTGCAGGCAGTTGCACCGGCCGGAATGCGAAAACTGTCAGAGCAGGGGCCGCCCAGGCCCTGCGTGTTGCTTTGATGGAAGAGGGCCGTTGAAACGTGAGGCAGGTAATAGTTGGAAAAGCGCGACCCACCGCCCACACCGGAGCCACCGGTTCCCTCCATGAATCCCAGATACAACGAGTCGTAATCAATACCCGTCCCGTATACGTCCTCAGATCGGTTGATGACGGTCGCGCGCCAAAACACTACACCCAGGAGGGATGGGTCGAGAAAACTGAACACCTCGAAGCGCCACACCAAACCCAGAGGGTAGCCGCCCCACTTCGGCGCTCCATCCCCACCAGGAATGACGGCGCCGTATTCCGCGAGGATAAGCGTGCCGAGGTAGGGATCGTCTACTTTGAGCGAATCAGGAATGCGCCAGAAATCGAAGGCGAACCCCGGTCCCATGGAGGTGAACTCGCGGAGGTAAGCGTCGCGAGGTGCGGCCCGGTCTCCGCGCCATTCACCTCCTCCCCAGGTCTCGATGCACTCGGCGAGTGCGAGGAGGGGCAGGCCGACCGGATAGAACCCCAGATCGAAACCCGTGTTGTCGAGGCAAGTCCCATCATTCGTGGAGACGACGCCGGAAAACAGACTACCCAACGTCCCGTCCCGGGGCCCCCACTCGTGCTGCGGTCGAAACAGGGCGAAGTTCGTGAGGGTCGTGTACCCGCCACCCACCGCGTTGGCTACGCTCGGCGCGACCTCCCGGATCTTCAACCATTCACTCGGAGGTGCTCCCGCGTAGTACAGAACCTCGAAGAACTGAAACGTTACGGCGAGCGGATTCCGCGAGGGGTGCAGGTTCCAAGAGCAAAAGCCGGTGAGGGGCGCGTCACAGGGGCTGTAGTTGTCGACACTGTAGGACAGGTCACCGGTGCCCATGCCTGCGCCGGCTGCATCGGCATTCGCGAATAGCCTGAAGCCGCGTGCGAGACGGGCCTGCGTGACGTTGTAGTCCGGCGTCTCGGGGTCGCCGGCCGACTCGAGAATTACGTCGCGGCCATCTTCTCGATACTGCGCGGTGGCGACCTGGGCGGTGCACGCCAATGCAACGAGGGTGAGCACCGCAGCGGACGAGTAACGCCTCTGACAGTCAGGGTCCATTCGACCCCCTTTCCAAGTTGATCAGTCGTAATTCGTGTCATCGCTACCTGAAATCCTCCCAACGGAATGTCCTTGTGTCTGTCGCCAATATGTGCGTTGCCGTTACGGAACGCGAGTCTGGCCGATCAGGCTGCGCAGCTGTTGAAGCAGCTCCCCAACGCGTCGCATTTCGTCACCATACCGCGCCCAATCTCCACGTTGCTGCGCGGCAATCGCCGCGTCGTACCTCGACGATGCTTCATCGATCAACGCCTGCGCGCGTGCGCTTGCGTCGCCACCACCGCTCGGTACCGCGGCTGCGGCGGCTACAGGTGCCACATCGGATGATGGAGCGTCCATGTTGATCGTGCCGCCGAACAGCAGGGCCATCCCCTGCGCGAGCGTCTCCTCCATCACCACCTGATTTTGATACGCGACGATCACACGTTTTAACTCGGGAATGCGCCCGCCCTCGGCGCGAAGATAGATGGCCTGTATGAATATCAGTGATTCCTCGATGGGAATTACGAGCAGGTTGCCGCGGATCACCTCCGAGCCGCGCTGATCCCACAACGAGATCTGACGTGAGATCTCCGTGTCCTGATTGATCCGGTTCACGATCTGTGTGGGCCCAAAGACGAGACTCTGCCGCGGGAACCGGTACGCGATGAGCTGGCCATAGTGCTCGCCATCGCTGCGCGCCACAATCCACGCCGCCAGGTTGTCCTTCTGCCGCGGCGTGAAAGGCGTCATCGTGATGTATTCCTCTTGCGTCTCGCCGGGAAGTCGCATGACGATGTGCCGCAGGAACGCGTCTCCGCTAGCTGCCGCGTCGCTCTGGGTGAGGTTCGGGATCTGCCACTGATCTTCGCGCGCGTAAAAGTTGTCCGGCTCGTCCATGTGGTACGTCGTGTAGAGTCCCGTCTGTATGCGGAACAGGTCGGACGGTACGCGCACGTGTGCGCGCAGGTCCGCCGGCATGTCGTCGATGGGTCGGAACAGGCCCTCGAAGATCCTGGCGTACGTCTCGATGATCGGGTCGTTCGGATCCACGATATACGCCTCTACGTTCCCGTCATACGCGTCGATGACGACCTTGACGCTGTTGCGCATGTAGTTCGTGCCGCGGCCAACCGGAAGCGAGTACGGATACCGGCCGCTTGCCGTATACGCGTCGAGGATCCACTTGAGGTGACCGTCGTCGGTCACGACGATGTACGGGTCGGCGTCCCAGCGCAGGAAGGGCAGGGCCTTGCTCGCGCGCTCGGTGATGTTGCGGTGATAGAGCACGCGGCTGTCCCTCGTGATCAGGTCCGTGAGGAACACATCGAGTGACCCAAACCGAAGACTCATGATCAGCTTGCGCAGGAACGAGTTGACGGGGACACCGCCGCTCCCGTCGTAGACCGTGAACACGCTCGGGGGATAATCGAATTCCGGCTGTTGTGTGTTGACGAAGACGTAGTCACCCGGTGTCTCGCCGTAATAGATCCCCGGGCGCGTCACGTTGAGGGACACCGTGGACGCGGGTGGGAGGTCTTTGATGAAGAGCACCGGTAGCCCCTCCGGCGAGACCTCGTTCACGGGACTGAGCGTGATTCCCATCCCGTGCGTGAACTGCAGGTGCTCGTTGATGAAGTTTCGGTTCGGAAGCGATGCGGAATTCAGCTCGCGAGGCGACAACAAGACTTGACGGTACTCGCCGTCGATCCAGTAGCGGTCGTCGTCCACCGAGCGGAAGTCGTAGTACGTACGGATCTCCTGAATCTGACGGAACGTCTGTGCCAGTGGATCGCGATCCCACAGTCGCACATTGCGGATGGTACCGGCGTTGGCCTCGATGTCGGCCAGCGTAAGTGTTGCCTCGCCGGTGAGATCGCGCGTGGTCACGGCGTCGAGGCCCCACGCGCGCTGTGTGGCGGCAATGTGGTGCTCGAGTTGTGGCGTCTCCTTAACAAGCTCGTTGGGCTTCACGATGAAGCTCTGCATCATCGCGGTGGCGATGGCACCAAGAATCGACACGCCTATATACGTACCAGCCGCAATAGCGGTACTGCGGACGAGCTTGCCGCCGCGCGACCCGACGAGGACCAGCACCGCGCCCACGATCGCAACTACTCCCAGGATGAGAAACAGCGGCTTGCGCACCGCGAGGTCGGTATAGCTGGCGCCGAATAACGGGCCCGTCGTGGAATACACCAGGGACGGCAACCGAACGAGGAACGCGTTGGCGGCGATACTGGCGAACAGGATGGCCAGCAGGACGGCGAGATGTCGTTCGGCAGATGGCTCGATCGTCACGCGCCGCTGTTGCAGGAGGATGTCCTTGCGCAGGACGTACAGCGGTACGGTGATGAGCAGGGCGAGCACCGTGAGGCCCACTACGAGCTGTAACACGGAGGCTACCGCCGGCAACGTGAACACGTAATAGCCAATGTCACGCCCAAACACCGGATCGACGGCACCGAACGGGGTGCGATGTAGATAGCGGAGCAGGAGGAGCCAGTTGCTCGCTCCCGAGAGGGCCATGAGGAGGCCGAGGATGGCCGCCGTCGGCAACGAAAGCCGCCGTAGGATATTGGTGATATCAATCTTCTGAGTGCCCGAACTCGTGCTTAGAATGATGACGTCCGGCACGACACCACGCTGGGCGAGACGCAGGTTCACGTAGAAGAACGCAAAGGCGATGACACCGATCCCCGATCCCAACCCGATCCGTGTACCGATCGATTGCAGGAACACCGTCTCGAAGCCAATGGCGGTAAACCAGTACCAATCGGCCGCGAGCTTGGCCAGGGCGGGCGCGCTCGCCAGCGCTAGAATGACGGCGCCTGCCAGCACGATGATGATGAGACTTCTACGTCTCACCTTATTCCTCTCTGCGTCCCGAGCCGGGTTCTTGTCGCGGCCGCCAGAGCCGATGTGGGGGGCTGCATTCATAGGGCAATTTGGTATTCGGTAGGTGTGGTTTCGCCCGCGACCGCGACGATCCCGTCGCACCGCGCGCAGCGTGTTCCCGTTTGGTCGTACAGCTCTGCGGTCGCGAAGACCAGCGTGCGGCCCGCCCGGACCAGCCGGCCCAGGACCTCGACACGGTCGCCGAGCACCGGCTTGATGAAGCTGATGCTGAGCTGAGCGGTCCCGACCCGTCGGCCCAGTGCGCTCAGGTGCCCCACGAGGCCGATCGTCAGATCGAACACGCCGGACATGACGACGCCGTTTACCGCCTCGGTGCCCAATCCGCCGCGATGAAACGGTTGGATGGGGTCGATGTACGCGCGCACGACATCAGGTTGTGAGAGATCGACGCGCACCCCCATGTGCCGCATGCCCGGATGGTCGTTCCATGCCTGTGTGAGCCGGTCGCGGTCGGCATCGGAAAGGTCGGGAGCTATGGGTATCGAGGTCATGGGATCTCTATGCCTAGTCTGCAAGTATACCCCGACGGACCCATCTCGACATGTTCCGGCGGTTTCCCTTGAAATGGCCGCCGTGGGCACATTACCCTTACGACGCGGGTTAAAGGGGATAAAGGGAGAATGACATGGTGACGAAGGTCGTTGTCGGTGCGCTGGTGGCTGGGTTGACCCTTGTCGGCGCTATGCACCTGCATCTTACGGACAGTTTCCCGAAGGCGGATACCGCGCTCAGCGAGTCGCCGGGCGAGATTCGGGTCTGGTTCAATGAAGAGCCGCAGCTCTCCGTGAGCCGTCTCGGCCTCGAGGGGCCCGCCGGCGAGATCGAGTTGGGGCGCGCCGAGGACGCCGAAGGGATGTCGTTCAAGAGCGCGGTGCACGACACGCTGAGTGCAGGCGAATACACGGTATCCTGGCGCACGGCGGCCGACGATGGACACGTCGGGCGCGGCACCTTCACGTTCACGGTGAGCGCGGGGGAGGGTCACTAAGACGGCAGAGATCTTCGCGTTCGGCCAACAGGCGGTTGGCCGGTTTGCCGCATACGTCGGTGTCTTCCTGGTGGTCGGCGCGTGCGGTTTTCGCTTTGCCGTACTGCGGCGAATAGGGACGGCCGGAAGTGACGGCTGGGTGCCCGCGCACGAACGCCGCGTGGCACGGCTGGGAGCGGGGGCTGCACTCGCATTGGTCGTCGTCGCCTTCTGGCGCCTGTGGGCGCAGGCCTACGCGATCTTCGGCGTCGACGAAGGCGTCTCCTTCGAATCCTTGAAGACCGTCGCTTTCGATACATCCTGGGGCACGGGCTGGATGCTCCAACTCGCCGGTGCCGTGGCCGCCGTGGCGAGCTTCTGGTGGGCCGCTACGCGGCCGCGCGTGGGCTGGTGGGTCGCAGCCGCCGTTGCGGCGTACGTCGGAGCGTCGCTGGCGTTCACCGGGCACGCCATGTCGCAGGGTCCGCGCGGGTTGAGCCTGACACTGCAGGTCGCCCATGTGCTGGGAGCGGGCCTGTGGATCGGCAGCTTGTTCTCGATGGTGGTGTTCGGTCTGATGACGGCGCAGGTGGAGGACCGCCCCTCCGTGGCAGCGGCAATTGTCGACGCCTTCTCACCGCTTGCGCTGGTGGGTGTTGGCGTCCTAGCGCTGAGCGGCCTCGCGACCGCGGTCGTGTATATCGATGCGACCAACCAATTATGGACGACGCCGTACGGCAGGACACTGCTGTTGAAGCTGATGGCGTTCGGATCCGTCGCAGCCTTCGGTGCCTACAACTGGCGGCGTCTCCGTCCCCGGCTCGGCACCGATCCCGACGCCACGCGGGAACTCGTCACGAGTGCCAGCATTGAGCTACTCATCGCGGTGCTGGTGCTTGCGATAACCTCCGTCTTGGTGGCGTTACCGTTGGAATGAGCGTGCGCGCATCCCGCGACCCCGGGGGACCCCGGGGGACCCCGGGCTTACGCCCGGCCCGCCATGGCCGCGAACCCCGGGCTGACGCCCGGGGTTT
This sequence comes from Gemmatimonadota bacterium, assembly GCA_036679645.1. Classification (GTDB taxonomy): domain Bacteria; phylum Gemmatimonadota; class Gemmatimonadetes; order Gemmatimonadales; family GWC2-71-9; genus JADFNB01. The sequence goes on from JAZDCY010000055.1 coordinate 19,371, forward strand.
GGTCGTGTGACGAGGCCATGGCATTGCTGGGACCCCGGGCTGACGCCCGGGGTTGGGGGCCCGCTCCTGCGCACCGCGCACACGCTACCCCCACGCTGCGCTCATCACCCGCACCGCATTCCCCCCCATTACCTTGGCGATGTCGTCGTCACCGTATCCGTGCTTCACTAGCCAGCGAATGATGTTGGTCGAGCCTTCGGTAGGATTCTCCAGTCCCTCCACGTACGCAACCTTCTCGTGCCGGGGTTTCGCAGCGCCGCCCGAGGACTGTGCTTGCTCGATCGACAGCGCCGATGCGTAGACGTTGTGGAGACCCACGTGATCACCGTATAGCGTATCGGGTCCGAACCCGACGTGGTCTATCCCTACGAGATCCTTGATGTACTCGAAGTGTTCCATGACAGAGTCGAGGGAATGGCGCGGCCACTGGTGCGTTATGGTGGTATGTGGTGCCGCCTCGATCCCAATCACACCTCCTCTGGCCGCGCAGGCTTCGAGCACGTCGTCGGGTGCAAGGCGGTTCGAGTCCCACAGCGCCCGTGCGCCAATGTGGCTCAACACAATCGGCTGTTCGCTCGCGGCGATGACGTCCAATGTTGTCTGATCTCCGCAATGAGAGCAGTCGATCAACATCCCCACCTTGTTCATGCGCTCGACGGCGCGGCGGCCGAACACGGTGAGCCCACCGTCGCGCGGTTCCCGCAGACCCGATCCGAGAGCGTTGGATTCGCTGTACGTGATCCCCATGGCGCGAATACCCAGCCCGTAGAGGATCTCGATCCTGTCCAGCTCGTTCTCGATCATCGCCGACCCCTCGACGGAGGCAAACCACGCCACGCGTCCATCGTCATGTGCGCGCTGGATATCGCCCACGGAGGTGGCGTGGAAGACGAAGTCCTGATGTGCCAGGTCGCACAGACGCATCCCCAGGTCGTGAACGACTTCGGTCCATTTCCAGCCGCTCTTCGATTCGATGTTGAGGATGCCGTCCATGAGGTTGTCGATGACCGCGTCCCACTGCGACGCCGCGAGCCCGGCAAAGGCGGTGGCTGCTCGGCCCTCATGCGTGTAATCGGGCGACTCGCGAATGTCCGCCGGAACAGCGTACGCGTGCTCGTGCAGTGACACGAGTACGTTTTCGTCGACGAGGCCACGCACGCGCCGCTCGCCCGGCTCGTCCAAGGCCACCGTATGCGCCGGTACGCGGTCGATCTCGGGCGCCAGGTCGAACGCCTCGTAGTCGCGATTCGGTGCTAGATACGCAAAGGACGTGTAGCTCGTTCCGCGTTTGGTGCGGCTCATGGCTTGGACTCCGGGAAGAAGATCCGAAGGTTCTCCGGCGATACGTGCTTGGAGAATCGAGAGACCGTGAGGAAGAGGACCAGGCTGGTCGCGACGCCGACCTCCACCGCGTCGATCCCGTGCGTCGCGAATCCGCGTTGGCCGGTGAGTTCCCAGACGAGACACGCCAGGAATCCTCCCAGCATGGCGGTGACGGCACCAGCGGCCGTGCCGCGCCGCCAGTTTAGACCAATCACGACCGGTACGAAGAAGAAGCTGGCTATGAACTTCGTCTGCTCGATGACGATCGCCTGGACGTCCCCGTACTTCTGTAGCGCAAAGAACATTGGAATCACGGCGAGTACCACGATGCTGATCCTATTGACCAAGACCAGGCGGGCCTGCGTGGCGGCCGGCCGGATGAACTTGCCGTAGATGTCGTGCGCCACGGCCGCACCGGTCACGAGCAAGACGGAATTGACCGTCGACATGATTGCCGAGAGCATCCCGACGATGAGCAACGAGCCCACGATGGGCGGCAGCACCTCGAACGCCATGACCGAGCTGGCTTGATCCTCGCTCGCGAGCGCGGGGAAGAGCACGCGCGTCTGGAGGCCGATCACCATGACCGCAAGCCCGATGATCAGTTGAAACCCAATCGAGACGCCGATTGCCTGTCTCACGGTGCGCTCGTCGCGCATCGAATAGAATCGGGTCATCTCGTACGGTGCCGCAGCAATCGACAAGCCGAACGCGGCGCCGAAGGCCACGATCTCCTTGGGCCCGTAGTACCAGCCAATCAATCGGTCGTCGAGTGATTCGAGAAAGGCGACGGACTGTCCCAACCCTCCGGTCAGGTCCAGCAACACGGGCACGGCGACCACCAGCCCCGCGACCATGACGAGTGTCTGGAGGAACTCGATGTAACTGCTGCTGCGCACGCCACCCAACACCGTATAGAACACCGTGCTGGCCATCACTATCAGCATTGCGGTGAGGGGCTTGATCCCGAACACGGTAAGCGCGATCTCGCCGCTCGCCTGGAACTGTGCCACGAGATACACCGTGTACGACACGATGATGAGCACTGCCGCCAGAGCGCGGGCCAACTCGCTGCCGTAGCGGGCGGCGATGTAGTCGGGAACGGTGAGCGCGCCGAACCGTCGCAGTTTGGGCGCCACGAAGAACGCCGAAACGAGCCAGCCGGCCCACACGCCGAACCAGATCCACCAGAACGACACACCGGTCAGGTAGTGCCTGCCGAGCGTGCCGACGACCGTGCCGGCGCTGATCTGGGTCGCGGCGAGCACGGCGCCCCCGACGAACGGTCCAATGGAGCGGCCGGCGGCGAGGAAGTCCTCCTCGGTCTTCGTGCGGAACGCGCTCCAGATACCGATCCCGATCACGAGACCAAAGTAGAGCACGAGCACGACCGGAAGAGTGGCGCCCATGCTAGAGCGGTCCGGCGCGGCGACGATAGAGGTGCACGGCCCACGCAATGCTCGAGCACGTGACGAGCACGATCACGAACATCTGCGACGCGGTGTGCATCGACCAGGTCCCGGCTGCCGGGGGTAAGCGCACGAAGCTCGGCACGTGCGCGACATCTGCCACCGCCGCGGAACCTGCCTCACTCGTCAGGCGCGGGAATGCCTCGCTCAGGCGCACGTTCTGCTCCAGCCCGTGCACGTGTATGCGAACCGAACTCCGCCGCGACGGCTCCAACGCGCGGTCTGGAACAGGGAGGGGAACACGGTCGAGTCGCCCCGTGACGACGTAGCGGAGCGATGTGACGCCGGAGACGCGCAGCAGGCCGGCGCGGAACTCTCCACGCGCCAGGCTCGGCAGGTGGATGTTCTGGTCGCGCAGACGGATGATCGTTACGTCCGGCGCGGCGGCGCTGTCGCGCAGCGTGTAGTGTGCCTCGACAATGGCTGAATCGGCACCCACGTCGATTGTGATATCCGCCGCGACGATCTGCAGGCTCGCGGCTGCGCCCGCCAGGGCCAGGAGCACGGGGCTTTCTTCTCCGGTTCAGAGAGAGGAGAGCCTATCCCCCGATCTCGTGTGGTGTCAACATGCGTTGACTAACGTGTGTGCAGCGTGCCCTTACCGCTCGAACATTTCCAACCACTGCAGGTCGTCCTCGTCGACGTTGACCAGGTAGACCTTGCCCGGCCCGAACCCGACGAGACGACGGCCTTCGGGAAGGGTGACCTGCCGCACGCGGACACCGCGTTCCCCGAAGACGTCATAGGCGCGCTGGTCGCCATACGGCACGTGACGCTGTACCCAGATCGTCCCTTCAGGCGTGGCGGACGCGGCTTGTCGTGGAAACGGTGGTTTGAACTCGGGCCAATCCTGGTCATCCGGATCTGGACGCGGCATCTGCATCGACCGGCCGCCGCCACCACCCATCCCGCCGATACCCACCATGACGGCGCCACCGCCGCCGAGCCGGTCTGCCCAGGCCTCCTTGTCAGCGTCGGTGACACGTACCGGGTCGTACGACACGATTGGCCCCGTGACCTTGGTGCCGTCAGGCGAGACCCAGTCCACGCGATACGGATCTGCATGCACGATCGCGACACGGCCGTCCGGCGCCACGGCCCACCCTGCGGACATACGGTACGGCGACAGCCCGCCTGCAATGGAGAAGCTGCCGGATCCGCCAGACATCGACATCGTCTGGGCGCGGCCGTGCGTCACCGGTACGAGCGCCACGGTGTCCATCGTGCCTGCCGTCCGATCGAACCGGATGACCGGGGCGCTCGGGTCACGCTCCACTTGTCCGTTTCTGAGTCGGATCCCGCCCTGGTCGAAATAGAGATAACCAGCCTCATCGCTCCCGGTAGGACGGAGGAAGAGGCTCTCACCCGCGACCATGTTGGTCGACTCGGTGAAGCGGCCGTCCGGTGTGATCACCGAGAGTCGCATGTTGCCCAGATCGACGAGCAGCGTCGCGTCGTCCGGAAGCGGCAAGAGCCCGGTCGGCATGCGGTACTCTCCCGGTCCACCACCGGCATGTCCGATCTCATCCATCGTTCCGGCGTGCATGTCCAGTATGCGGACCGCCTGTTCGAGGCGGTCGGCTATCACGACCCGGCCATCACTCAGCTCGCGCAGGCCGGTGACGTTCGAGAAGGGTTCGGGGAACGTGGTGAGTGGTTGTTCGAGTCGGATGCGTTGTTGCGCCTGCATCGGGATTGTGACGAACATCGAGGCGCAGGCAAGGGCTGCGAGGCGAATCGCGGTCATGAAATGCTCCGTTCAGTGGCGATTTGGTCTTTCAGCCTCTTTGATGCGTGATCCGAGGTGACGGTCGCACGTCCGGGCAACACACTCGGTCCTTCCTACGTTAAGAAACCTCGCTGTTTGCCGATCACTGGAGTAATTCGCGTGGCGCGGGCTCCGCCACTCCAAAGGGCTCACCGCTCAGGTGGTGCAGCGAAACAAGACAATCGGCTCGAAGATGATCACGTGGCACAGGCCAGACAGGTCGGCAGGGGCACATGTAAGTTGTTACTGAGCAATCATATAGATCGAATTAGCCGGGTGTTCTCGCAGAGGCACCGGGGTTGCCTTTCCAAGGGGGCAGGCAACAACAGTCACTCTCAATTGGAGCGAACGATGAAATCTAAGTCTCTGATCTGGTTAGCCGCCGCGGCCTTCCTTGGTGCCTGTGGCAGCGGCACCGGTCCCGATGGGACCAGCGTGTCTCTCTCGTTGTCGGGTGGCGCAGCTGGCCCGAACCTCGCCATCGTAGCAGCCGATACCATGCGTGTTGGCCAGGACGAACTGATTCTGTCGAGCGTCGAGATCGTCCTGCGCGAGATCCGGCTCAAACGCGTCGACGTCCTCGACTGCGATGTCGAGCCGGAGCCCGAAGGGTGTGAGAAGTTCGAGACCGCCGCAATACTGGCGACGATTCCGTTGGACGGCTCCGCCCAGCAGGTGTTCAGCATCGAGATCGATCCGGGTGAGTACGATCGCGTCGAGTTCAACGTGCACAAGGTGAGCGACGACGTTGAGGACGCGGCGTTCCGGGAGCAGTATCCGGATCTCGTGGGGACCAGCGTGCGGGTCCGCGGGCTGTACAACGGGAGCGAGTTCACGTTCACGAGCGACCTCAATGACAAGCAGGAGTACCAGCTCGTGCCGCCGATCACCGTCACCGACGGGACGGCCACGAACGTGACCCTGCACCTCGACCTTTCCGATTGGTTCACCGATGCCACGGGCGCTTTGGTGGATCCGGTGAGCGCCAGCAAGGGCGGCGTCAACGAGAACACGGTGAGGGACAATATCCGTACCTCGATCGACGTGTTTGAGGACGGCGACCGGGACGGTTCACGCGGGTAGTCCACTGCGCGCTGTTTCGTTCGCGAATGCGAGAGGGCGGCCTCCGGTAATCCGGGGGCCGTTCTCCTTTGTGATCGTCTTCCATGAGGTCATGTCTCTCTCCGAACTTGGTTTGCGGCGTGAGAGGCTTGCGGAGAGGCGCCCAGCCTATGCGCCGGGACCCGGCCTCGCCGGGGCCTGATCCTGTGGCATCGAGGTCGGGGAATCCACTTGGCACCGGCCCCGTATCCGGCCATGTTGTGATCGGTATGCCACTGCCCCATACAGGCACGATGACCCAATGACCCCACTCATCGAGTGCGTCCCGAACTTCAGTGAGGGACGCGACCTCAGTGTTATCAAGCAGATCACCGACAGCATCGAGGCAGTCGATGGAGTGAAACTGCTCGATGTCGATGCCGGACGGGCCACGAATCGCACGGTGGTCACGTTCGTCGGCGCTCCGGACCCCGTGATGGAGGCAGCTTTCCGGGCCGTTGCACAAGCTGCCACGCTGATCGACATGCGAAACCACACGGGCGAGCATCCTCGCTTTGGGGCTACCGACGTGTGCCCGCTCGTCCCGGTTGCTGGGATCTCGATGGATGAGGCGGATCGGAGCTGGGGATTCCGGTTTACCTGTATGAGCAGGCGGCGTTGCGTGCCGAGCGCAGCAACCTCGCCGTCGTGCGTGCGGGCGAATACGAAGGGTTGAGAGACAAGGTCGCGCGTTCGGAGGGAAAGCCAGATTTCGGACCCGGGACCTTCAACGCGAAGAGCGGTGCCACGGCGGTGGGGGCGCGTGACTTTCTGGTGGCGTACAACATAAACCTCAACACAACCTCCACCCGCCGGGCCAACGCCATTGCGTTCGATGTCCGGGAGAAGGGACGGATTGAGCGTGAGGGGGATTCGCTCACTGGTGAGATCGTACGTGATGCGGACGGGCAGCCCGTCTGGACGCCCGGATCCCTCGAGAGCGTCAAGGGGATCGGCTGGTACATAGAGGAATACGGTATTGCGCAGGTTTCCCTGAACCTCACGAACCTATCCGTCACGCCCATACACATCGCATTCGACGAGGTATGTGCCAAGGCGGCGGCGCGCGGCGTGCGGGTGACCGGGTCCGAACTCGTCGGACTCGTACCGCTTCAGGCTATGCTGGACGCGGGGCGCTACTTCCTGAAGAAGCAGCATCGATCGGTGGGTATCGCCGATTGGAAGATCATCAAGATTGCGGCGAGATCTCTGGGGCTCGACGATCTCTATCCGTTCAGGACCGATGAAAAGATCATCGAGTACGCCATGGCGGCCACGGATCGTTCCGAAAGCGAGGCGGCCTCGGAGCCGATCGAGCGCGGATTGGTTGGCAGGACGGTGCGTCGGTTCGTAGAGGAGACCGCGTCGGAGTCGGTAGCGCCCGGTGGTGGCTCGGTCTCGGCGGCGGTAGGCGCGCTTGGCGCGGCACTTGGCACCATGGTGGCCAACCTATCGTCACACAAACGCGGGTGGGATGAGCGGTGGGAGGAGTTTTCCAATTGGGCCGAGCGCGGGAAGCGGCTGCACGACGAGCTGCTGCGGCTCATCGATGCGGATACCGAGGCCTTCAACGAGGTGATGGCGGCTTTCAAGTTGCCCGAGGGGACCGACGAAGAGCGTTCGTCGCGCGCCGCGGCGGTGGAGGCGGCGACCAAGCGGGCGATCGAGGTGCCGCTCCTGGTGATGGAGGCTGCCCTCGCGTCGATGGAGATCACGGGGCGGATGGCCGATATCGGTTTGCCCAGCTCGGCGTCGGACGCCGGTGTGGGCGCTCTCTGTGCGCGGGCCGCCGTGCGCGGTGCGTATCTCAACGTGCGCATCAACGCGAAGGATCTCACCGATCGTGCATACGTCGACGATGTGTTGGGACGTGGGGGGGAAATGGTCGCCCGCGCCGAAGAACTGGAGCGGGAAACGCTCGCCTTGCTGGACGGAAAGATGTGATTCGACTTATCGAGCGCTCAGAGCACCGGCCGCGGCGTCGAGGACCACCCGGATGTTCTCGAACGACAGTCGGTCACGAGCCTCCGCGTAGCGTAGCCACTCACAGGTTCTCCCTTCGGCGTGATCTCCCTGGGCCACTGCGCGAATGAGGAAATAGGTGACCTCGATCTCGTCTTCCCCGTGCTCGTAGGTCGCGGTCCCAATCCGGCCCACCAACTCGCCCTCCACGCCGGCCTCCTCGTGCAGTTCCCGAATGGCAGCGTCCTCGGGATCCTCACCACCGTCGATGTGGCCCTTGGGAAAGAGCCAGTGCTCCGGGTTGTCCCGTGCGGTGACGATCAGGAATTCCGGGACATCGCCCGCCATCCTGACCGCGATCGCTCCGGCTTCCGGTATCGGCATCGCTCCCACTGCGAAGAAGCAACAAAATGGGCAGAAAATGGTGGTCGCGTTCTTCCGCGGCCAGCCCCGCAGGAAACGTGTTCATCCCGCTTCGGGGCGCATGACCTGAATCGGCCCCGCAGGTCCAGCGGACTGGAAGTTGCACTCATAAGCGGTAGATTAGCTAGGATTTTCCATACCTCTGGGGCGGGGATAGACAGAATGGACACGGACATCATCTCGGCGGCGGATCAGAGTCACAAGCGCTGCCGCCCGGTATCGACTACATGATCTCGAGATACGCGTGAGTTCCACGGCAAGCTGCGCGGCCTGCGGGTCCGAGGTCGATGCGGGCGCGAGATTCTGCGCCGGTTGTGGTTCTGACGTCACGGGCCAGCAGGGGGGAGTCGCTACCCAGTACGTCAAGCCGTCGTCCGCCCAGCAAGCGGAGGACCAGTTGCTCGAGACGTTGCGGAGCGCGACGCTCGGTGATTACGAGGTCCTAACCCAGTTGGGCCAGGGCGGCATGGCGACGGTGTATCTGGCCCACGACATCTCGCTCGATCGTAAGGTCGCCATCAAGGTCATGAATCCCGCCCTCGTCTCGGGCGAGGGCATGGTCGAGCGTTTCAAGCTCGAAGCCCGCACCTCCGCAGGCCTGTCTCACGCGCACATCATCCCGATCTATGCGGTAAAGGAGATGGACGATCTCCTCTTCTTCGTCATGAAGTTCATCGACGGGCGTCCGCTCGACTCGATCATCAAAGAAGCCGCCCCGCTGCCGATCCCCATGGTGCGCGCGGTGATCGCAAAGGTGGCGGAAGCACTCGGGTACGCACACCGGCGCGGGGTCGTTCATCGCGACATCAAGCCGGCCAACATCATGATCGACGCCGAGGGCGCGCCGATCGTGACGGATTTCGGCATTGCCAAGGTCGCCGACCAACAAGGGCTCACGATGACGGGTGCCACGATCGGCACGCCCACCTACATGAGTCCAGAGCAGTGCAATGCGCTCGCCATCACCGGTGCGTCAGATCAGTACTCGCTGGGCGTGATGGCGTACGAGATGCTCACCGGAAGACCGCTCTTCGACGGCGACTCCGTGATGACCATCATGTTCAAGCACGTGCACGACGAGCCGCCGGCGCCCGATGAGTTCGGTTCGGAGGTTCCTGCCGACCTCGGCGGCGCCATCACGAAGATGCTGCAGAAGAAGCCCGAAGATCGCTGGGAGACGATGGAGGCGGCGCTTCCCAGCATCAGCGGCGGGCAGACAGCGTATGACGATTCGGCGCGCACCGCCCTGATTGAGTTTGCCAAGCACAGTGAGAATCGTGACATCCTCGCGCGGGTCAGCACACCGCGTAGTCCAATACCGCTTTCCGCGACGGGAGCGCCAATCGATTCGGCCGAGACGGTGCGCTTCAGCTCGGGTGTCGTGACCGGTGCCGCGCCTGGCCGGACCGTCGTCACGGCGCCCAAGAAGTCGCGCAAGGGTCTGTGGCTGGGGCTCGGCGGGCTGGTCGTAGTGGGCGCGGTCGCGGCGGCAGTGGTCCTCGGGCCGATGAGCGGGGGCCAAACCGCGCAGACCACGCAGCCCGTCGCGATCGGTGATCTTCAGCAACCCGCAGCCAATCCGAATGCGGCGGCCACTACCGATCCCACATCAGAGCCCGCGTTGCCGACCGGACAGATCGATTCCGCGCCCACGGCCGCGGTCGATAACCAGTCTGTGAGGCCTGCGGCGGTACAAAGCGTCCGTATCGTGAGTCCCCCGGCATCGATTTTGGCTGGGCAGAGCGTGACGTTGCGTGCGACCGTCACCGATGCGAACGGCGCCGCCGTGAACCGTCGCGTGAGTTGGCAATCGTCCAACTTGGGCACGGCGCAGATCGGGGCATCCGGCGTCGTGCAGGCGATCGCGCCCGGGACGACGACTATCTCGGCCACCGTCGACGGACGCAGTGATGATGTCCTGCTCACGGTGTCGGCCATACCGGTCGCGAGGGTGACCGTGGCACCCACCCGGCGGACGCTCGAGGTGGGTGATACGGTACAGCTCAACGCCACGCCCGCAGACCAGAGCGGGACAGCGCTCCAGAATCGTCCGGTGAACTGGTCGTCCAGTAGCAATGCGATCGCCACAGTCAGTGCCACCGGGTTGGTGCGGGCAGTCGCCGCGGGAACCGCCACGATCACGGCGACGAGCGAGGCACGCACGGCCACTGCCTCAGTGACGGTGAACGCACCGGTAGTGGCCGTGGATCATCACGTGCTCATCGAGCAGACCATTCAAGACTATGCCGATGCTCTCGAGGCCAAGGACATCGACGCGGTTCGGGTAGTGTATCCCGGACTGCCGTCCGATCGCGAAAAGCAGCTGCGCGACGCGCTGCCCGCAATGAACGATCTGCGGGTCCGCCTGTCGCTCGGAAGCATCGATATAGACGGTAATCGCGCTTTCGTGGAAGTGACCGGGCAGTGGCTGTTCAATGCCGGTGGGAACCGGGAGCTGCCCGCCGACAACCAGTATGTGCTCGCCCGGCGCGGCGCTCGTTGGGTCATCACTGACATCAGGTAAGCCTATGGGACGCAAGCTTGCACTCCTGCTCGCCACGGCCACGGGCGCGATTGCCCTGGCGTCGTGTGGCGATGCACTGAAGATCGGCCCCGGTGGAGTCGTGGCTATCGTGGTCGCGCCCGACAGTGTCGCCCTCGCGGTCGGAAGCTCGATAGAACTCGACGCGGTCCCCATCGACTCCACCGGAGCGTTCCTGCAGGGCTTTCTGGTTACCTGGACCAGCAGTGCGCCTGGTGTCGCGTCGGTGGACGAGATCGGCACCGTCACCGGCCTCGCCAGCGGATCGGCTGTCATCACGGCGACCGTCGAGGGGTTCGACGGCAACGCGAACGTCAGCGTCGACCTTGCGCCGAGTATCAGCCTCTCGATCGACACAGTCGCGTTCAGCGCCGTAGCTGGAGGGGCCGATCCCCCCTCGGACTCGGTCACTGTCGCCAACGGCGGCGGTTTCACGCTCGACGGGATCTCCGTCTCCGCGATCACCTACGCCGATTCGATCAACGGCTGGCTTGCGGCGACCCTCGACTCCACCACAGCGCCGGCCACGCTCGTGTTGAGCGCGATCTCCACCGGGATCACCGTCGCGGCGACGTACACGGCCTCCGTCGAGATCCTCGCCGCGACCGCGAGCGCGCCAGACACCGTCGCGGTCGCGCTGGCGCTCGCGGCTGATGTGCCCGATACCGTGAGCATCAGCGCGGGCGACAATCAGGTCGGTGTAGCGGGCGGCGCGGTCACCACGCTTCCCTCCGTGCGGCTCATCGACCAATTCGACAACCCGGTACCCGGCATCACCGTAACCTTCTCGGTCACCGGCGGGGGCGGGTCGATCACGGGTAGTGTGCAGGTGACGGACGCGCAGGGGACTGCGACGGTGGGGAGTTGGACGTTGGGGTCGGGTCTCGGAGCGCACACGCTGCAGGCACTCGTGACCGGTCTTCCGCCCATCACCTTCACCGCCACGGCGAATCCGGCACCAGCATCGGTCATCGCGGTGATTGCAGGCGACGGACAGTCGACGGTTGCCGGCACGTCGGTGCCAACCTCGCCGCAGGTTCAGGTCACCGACGCGTTCAGCAACCCGGTTGCCGGTATCGCCGTGACGTTTGCGGTGACTGCGGGCGGCGGGTCTACGGTGGGGCCGAGCCAGACGACCGATGCGAATGGCCTCGCGACGGTCGGCACATGGACGCTTGGGACGGTTGTGGGAACGAATACGCTGGACGTCACGGCGACGGGAGTTGCGGGTACGGCCACGTTTACGGCGACCGGTATCGCCGGCGCCGCGGCGCAGATCGCGTCATCCGACGGAGATGCGCAGACCGATACCGTCGCGGCGACGCTAGCCACCGCACCGGCCGTGCTCGTGACCGACCTGAACGGCAATCCCGTTGCCGGGGTGCAGGTCACCTACGCGGTAGCAACCGGTGGCGGCAGCATCTCGGCCGGTGTGCAAACGACGGACGCCGCCGGCACGGCGACGCTCGGGAGCTGGACGCTCGGGGCCGTGGCGGGTGCCCAGTCGCTCACGGCCACCGCAGCGGGTGTCGGGATCACGGGTAACCCGGTCACCATTAGTGCCACTGCTACAGCGGGGGCCGCGTTCGCGCTTACGGTGGGTGCCGGGGACAATCAGAGTGCCACCGCCGGGACCGCGGTGGGCATCCCACCAGAAGCCGTCGCCACTGACCAGTTCGGCAATCCCATCGCAGGCGTAGCCGTCACGTTCGCCGTTACGTCGGGTGGAGGCAGCATCACCGGCCCCGCGCAAACGACCGATGTCACCGGTATGGCGCGCGTGACGAGCTGGACATTGGGCGCAGGTGTCGGCAGCAACACGCTGCAGGCGACCTCAACGCTTGGTCTGACGGGAGAGCCGGTTGTCTTTACCGCGACGGGCATTTCTGGCACGGCCACGACCATGGCGTTGGTGAGTGGTAACGCGCAGACCGACACGATTGGCGCGCCGCTGCCCACACCCTACACGGTCAGAATCACCGACACCAACGGCAACGGCGTTCCAGGTGTACCGGTGGCGTGGAACGTCACCGGCGGTGGTGGGTCGATTCCCGCAACGGCGACGACCGATGCCGCGGGCCTCGCCGTGGCGACGCACACCCTTGGGGACGTGCTCGGGCCACAGACGGTCGATGCGGCGGTGGGTGGGTTAACCGGTTCTCCCGTGATGCTCTCGTCGACCGCGACCGTTGGGAACCCCGCGACCATGTCGATGATCCCGGGGGGGAACAACCAGACGGCGGTGGTGAACACCGCAGTCGCGCTTGCCCCAGAGGTGCTGGTGGTAGACCGCGTCGGCAACACCATCTCCGGGGTGTCCGTCACGTTCTCGCCCACCGCCGGCGGAGGCAACGCCGTGGGCGGTGCGGCCACGACAGGCGTCAACGGGCAGGCCGCCGTTACCAGCTGGACGCTCGGTACTAGCGCGGGGGCGAGCAACAACACGCTGCAGGCACTAGTGGCTGGTTCAGGCATCACCAACAATCCGTTGTCATTCCTCGCGTCGGCGACCCCGGGGGCCGTGGACCTCGCGGTGTCAACTATTTCCGGGGGCAGTAGCACCATTACGGCGAACGACAATGCGTCCAGCACGTCGGCAGTGACCATCACGATCACCGACCAGTTCGGCAACCCGCTTGTGGGCGAAACGGTCACGTTCTCGGCGAGCGGAACGAGTAACTTCTTCTCTCCAAACACATCGGGCACGACGGCCGCTAACGGGCAGATCATCCGGGGCTTCTATTCGACGCAAGCCGTCGGCAAGACGATCTCAGCCAGCGTGACGGGCAAAGGTGCGCTTCCGAGCACGGCGGCTGTGACCGTCAATCCGGCAGCGGCAAGCCTCAGCGCCTCGTCGATGGATGCCACAGAGCCGATCACGGCTAGCGCGGGGACTGTTCTGTCGACAGTCAGTATCACGGTTCTGGACGCTTTTCTGAATCCGCGCGCTGGTGATGCGGTAACGATCTCGGTCACCGGTTCGGGGAATTCCCTCAATCAACCTGGATCGACGAACGCGAGTGGCCAGACGACGGCTTCCTGGTCCTCCACGGTCGCGCAAACCAAGACTGTATCTGCGATCATCACCGGGGTAGGAACCATTCAACAGACCGATCTGGTGTTGGTGGATAATGGACCGGCCGCTTCTATCGTGCTCTCTACCGGCAGCGGTCAGACAGCCGTCGTGGGTAACGCGGTGATTACCGATCCTCGAGTTCTGGTCAGAGATGCCTTCAATAACCCCGTGGATGGTGTCTCGATAACGTTTACGGTAGCAAGTGGAGGCGGCTCGGCCACGGGCACGAGCAAGACGACGAGCACGAGCGGTTTGGCGTCTGTCACGAGCTGGACCCTGGGCGCCTCGACCGGCATGTCGAGCACCGGCACCTTCAGCAACTCATTGCAAGCGACTGCGCCGTCCAACGTATTGTCAGGCGAGCCCGTGAGCTTTTCTGCGAGCGCAATCTATTCATACGCGACTCATGTTCAGCCCATCTGGACCTCCAACTGCAACGGTTGTCACAACTGGACCAGAGCAACCACCCTGGGTGTGAACGCCAGTTGCGACAGCCCCAACAACAACATTTGGGACTATGTCGCGACCGGTGGGGGCACGACCGCCGAAACCCGCAGCGTGATCATGCATCGGATGGACGGCAATACGAGTGGTATCCCCGGGTGCAATTCGGTCATGCCCCCGTCAGGCTCGATCTCGGGCACCTTCCTCACTCGGCTCCGAGCCTGGATTCGGAACGGGGCACCGAATAACTGAAGAACACTGAACACTGAACACTGAACGCCGAACGTCGAACATCCAACTTCGACGTTCGAGGTTCAACGTTGCCCAGTTTCCCCCCTGGCACATCCCCTGCTTTTTGTGATGGCCTGAGACCTTCATCAGTTAGTTCTACCCCGTAACAGGCTTATTGACAACGACTTATGATCGAGCGTGAGGTTCGAAGAATTGTGACACGTCACTATCGTGGACTCGCTGCGACAGTCTTAGCCGCACTGGCGGTGCAGGCGTGCGACGACACCATCCCGCAGCTTGGCCCTGGGGTGGTCGTCGAGGTGCGGGTGAGTCCTGACACGGTTGCGCTGCGCGTCGGCGCGACGCGCACGCTGCTAGCCGTTCCGCTCGACGCGACCGGGTCCTTGCTTCCCGGCAAGAACGTCTCGTGGTCCACCAGCGACGCAAGCATTGCTTCGGTCGACAGTAAAGGCGGCGTCACGGGGGTGAATCCGGGCAGGGCCACGATTACGGCGATGATCGATGGCATCGAGGGAGGGGCCGAGACGGTCGTGGATCTGGCGCCGTCGATTGCGTTGTCGCGAGACAGCCTGGTGCTCACGGCGCAGGCCGGAGAGGCGGACCCACCGCCCGATACCGTCGTCATCACCAACGGCGGTGGGTTCGACCTCATCGGGCTCACCGTGGGTGCGGT
Source organism: Gemmatimonadota bacterium (assembly GCA_036679645.1). Taxonomy (GTDB): domain Bacteria; phylum Gemmatimonadota; class Gemmatimonadetes; order Gemmatimonadales; family GWC2-71-9; genus JADFNB01. Next base: position 34,404 of record JAZDCY010000055.1, read on the forward strand.
CTCGTACTTCGACAGCGTCACCGGATGGCTCAATGTCACGCTCGATTCCGCCGAGGCGCCCGCCCACCTCGTGCTGAGCGCCATGACGACCTCGTTCACCACGCCCATGGATCTGTCCGCGCGCATCGAGATCGAATCGTTCGACGCCATCAACACGCCCTTGGCGCTGATCGTTCGGCTTGCGGTCCAGCCTGGACCGGCAGCGGGTGGGGTTGCCGTCAGCGGCAGCAGCCAAGGCGGGACAGCGGGTGGCGCCGCCGGCGATCCTCCGTCAGTGACCGTGACCGACCAATTCGGCAATGGGGTGCCGGGCATGGACGTCATCTTCACCGTGACCGGGGGTGGTGGCAGCATCACCGACAGCGTGCAGGTGACCGACCCGCAGGGCACGGCCACGGTGGGCGGTTGGGTACTCGGAAACGTGGTAGGCCCGAACACGCTCGAGGCACATTTCCCCGGCTTGTCCCTCCCGCCGATCGTGTTCAACGCCACGAGTCAGCCCGGCACGCCAACACAGATAGTCGGCAGCGCGGGAGACGGGCAGACGGCCACGGTCGGATCTGCTGTCCCGGTCGCGCCGGCTGTGACCCTGACCGACCAGTTTGGTAACCTCGTGGAAGGGGCTACCGTCGCCTTTACCGTGGTGCAGGGTGGCGGTTCGGTGGCCGGCTCGTCGCCGCTCACCGGGACCGACGGTACGGCAACGGTCGGATCGTGGACCCTCGGCCTGCCTGCGGGCCCGAACGGGCTGCGGGCAACGGTCGATGGCGTTGCCGACACGGTCGTGTTCGCGGCCACCGGCGTCGCCGGGGCGGCGGACACCGTCTTCGCCTCAGCGGGAGACGGACAGTTCGCCGAGGCGGGGTCGGCGGTTGCCGTGGCACCTGCGGTGACGGTGACCGACGAGTTCGGCAACCCGGTATCCGGTGTTACGGTCACCTTCTCTATCACGTCGGGCGGTGGGGCCATCACCGACAGCGTCAAGACGACCGGGGCTGACGGGGTCGCAACGCTCGGTTCCTGGACGCTGGGAACCGCCCCCGGGGTCAATACCATCAACGTATCTGCCCCTGGTCTGCTCGGCAGCCCCGTGCCGTTCGTGGCCACCGCGACGGTAGGGGCCGCCGCAAACATCGCACTGAATGCGGGAGACAACGAGACGGCGACCGTGGGCACACCTGTGTCGCTTGCCCCGTCGGTGCTCGTCACCGACCAGTTTGGAAATCCGGCGGCAGGTGTCACGGTCACGTTCGCGGTCGCATCGGGCGGCGGGAACGTGACCGCTGCGTCCCAATCCACCGACGCGAGCGGCATTGCGACAGTCGGGGCGTGGACGCTCGGGACGGTACCAGGGACGAACACGCTTACCGCAACCGCGGCCGGAGGCACCGTGGCGGGGAATCCCGTCACGTTCACGGCTACGGCCACGGTCGGCGCGGCGGCACAGATTGCAGCGAACGATGGAGATGGCCAGAGCAGCACCGTCGGCTCCGCGGTCGGGACGGCACCGTCGGTTTTGGTCAGCGATCAGTTCGGCAATCCCGTTGCGAGTGTGGCCGTCACCTTCGCCGTGCCGTCCGGCGGAGGGGGGGGGAGCATCACCGGCGCGGCGCAAACCACGGACGCGGGCGGCATTGCCCGGGTCGGCACGTGGACTTTGGGTACCGCTGTGGGGACGAACACGCTGGAAGCGACGTCCACGGGATTGACCGGGAGCCCGGTGACCTTTACCGCAACCGGCACGGTCGATGTCGCGAGTGCGATCACGATGAATGCCGGCAACGGGCAGTCGGCGGAGGTCGGTACGGCCGTTCCCGTGCCGCCGTCGGTGATCGTTACGGACCAGTTCGGCAATCCCGTTGCGGGGGCGCCGGTGACGTTTGCCGTTACGGTGGGGGGCGGCGCGGTCGTTCCCACCACACCCGTCAACACCGGTGCTGACGGGGTGGCTTCCGCGACATCGTGGACGCTGGGGAACACGCCGGGCCCAAACACGCTGCAGGCGACGTCGGGCAGCCTCACGGGCAGCCCAGTGAGCTTCACGGCCACCGGCACTGCCGGTGGGGCGGCACAGGTCGCCGTGAACCAGGGTGACGGGCAGACCGCCAATGCGGGAACTGCGGTGGCCGTACCGCCGTCGGTGATTGTCACCGATCAGTTCGGCAATCCGGTGCAGGGAGCGAGCGTGACGTTCGCCGTCGCGTCCGGCGGGGGCAGCGTCAATCCCACGACCCCACTCACGACTGACGCGAGCGGTGTCGCGACCGTGACGTCGTGGACGTTGGGCACGGTCCCGGTCACGAACACACTTAGCGCCACGGTGGTTGGTGCGGGCATAACGGGCAATCCGGTCACGTTCACAGCCACGGGTATCGTTGGACCGGCGGCGAATATCGCGGTCAACGACGGCAACAACCAGAGCGCTCCGGTCACGACCGCCGTGACCATCGCCCCGTCGGTGGTCGTCACCGATCAGTTCGGGAACCCCGTCTCCGGAACCGCGGTCACGTTCGGTGTGACCTCCGGGTCGGGAGTGGTCGGTCCCACGACGCCCATCACCACTGACGCGAGCGGCATCGCCCGCGTGACTTCGTGGACGCTCGGGCCGTCGGTAGGTACCAACACGCTGCAAGCCACGACCGGCCTCGCGCTCTTTGGCGAACCGGTCACGTTCACCGCGAACGGATCGTCGGGCGCGCCCGCCACGGTCGTGATGAGTGCCGGCAATAACCAGACAGCAACTGTGGGCACCGCGGTATCCGTGGCACCCGCGGTATTGGTCACCGATGCGACATCCAATCCCGTGCAGGGCGTGACCGTGACCTTTGCTCCAGCATCGGGTGGCGGGAGCGTCACTGGTGCGGTGCAGACGACGAACGCGTCGGGAATTGCCACCGTTGCAAGCTGGACGCTGGGAACCGCCGCGGGCGCCAACTCGCTCAGCGCCACCGTCTCTGGGGCGGGCATCACGGGGAATCCGGTCCTCTTCAGTGCGACCGCCACGGCGGGCAGCGCCACCACGATCGCGATGAACGCGGGGAACGGGCAGAGTGCTACGGTTGGTACCGCGGTTGCCGTCGCACCGTCGGCGTTCGTGTCGGATCAGTTCGGTAACCCCGTGGCGGGTGTGTCGGTCAACTTCGCGGTGACCGGCGGAGGCGGCAGCGCGCTGGGAGGGAACCAGACGACGAACGCCGGCGGTGTTGCTACCGTCACTAGCTGGACTTTGGGAAGCGTCGCGGGCGCGAATACGCTTTCAGCCACGACGGGTATTCCGCTCACCAACGAACCCCTTGCGTTCACTGCCACCGGTCTGGCTGGTGCGCCCGCCGCGCTTTCGGTGGCCGTCCAACCCTCCGCGGCGGCTCAGAGCGGTGTCAACTTCGTGCAGCAGCCCTCCGTTCAGCTGGTCGATGGATTTGGCAATGCGGTGAGCCAGGCGAGCGTCACAATCGACGCGGCGCTCGGGTCGGGTTCCGGTGGAGGCCTCGGGGGAACCACCGCGGCTACGACTAATGCGTCGGGGCTCGCCACGTTTGTCGATCTCGCGATCACCGGGCCGGTGGGCGACTACACGCTCGACTTCACGTCAACAGGGCTCGGGGTGACGTCCTCCGGAACGATCACGCTGAGCGCCGGTGCGGCATCCACGATCGCGCTCAATACGGGTGACGGGCAGTCGGCTACCGTCAACAACGCGGTCACCCTTGCCCCGTCCGTTTTGGTGACCGACGGTGGCGGGAACCCGGTTTCAGGGGTGAGCGTCACCTTCGGCGTGACCGCGGGTGGTGGTGGCGTGACCGGCGGGAGTGCGGCGACGACTGCGTCCGGCATTGCCACCGTCGGTAGTTGGACCCTGGGCCAGACGGCCGGCAACAATACGCTGCAAGCCACGACCGGACTCACGCTCACGGGCGAGCCCGTGACGTTCACCGCCACCGGTGTGGCGGACGCCGCCGCGACGATTTCCATGAACGCGGGCAACAACCAGACAGCGACCGCCGGGGCGGCTGTTGCCGTGCCACCGTCGGTTCTC
>JAZDCY010000056.1:0-157819 GCA_036679645.1 Gemmatimonadota bacterium
GTCTGCCGCAATACGGCGCATCTCGGCGTCCGTATCTCTTTGTGGCGACCGAGCGCAGGCGGTGAGCGCGGTGAGGAGGACGAGGAGGAATCGCATGGGGGGATTATAGACGCACAGACGCGCAGACGCTCAGGTGCTCAGACGCTCAGAGTGCTCAGACGCTCAGGGCGGGCGCGAGACCGCTCTGAGCGTCTGGTGGGAGCGGGAGCCGAGGCTAGCGACGCAGGATGCGCAGACTCCCGTTTACGGTGTTCATGTCCAGGCCGCGGCCCCCGTCACCGATCGTGCCGGAAAAGCGTCTGGGACCAAAGCGGCCGCGTATCGTGAGCGGGAAATCCGTCTCGAGTCCACCGTTGACAGTGCGGCCTTCGACGTCCGCCTCGAAGCCGTCCGGGACGGCAACGGAGATGCTGCCGTTTACAGTGGAGAAATGCAGCGTCCCGGACCAGTCCGCCCGACCCATCGCGACATCGATCGACCCATTGACGGTGCTGGCCTCCGCGTAGCCACTCGTCTCAACGTCCACATCACCGTTCCCACATCACCGTTCACGGTCCCGAGAAACGCATTGCTCTCGAGGCCACGGGCGTCTACATCTCCGTTAACCGTGTAGCCCCGCACCGCCACGCCGGCCGGTACCCGCACTGTCCAATGCACTGCGACATCATTCCGCCGGGTGCTGTTTTCCTCTGGGCCGCCTTGCTCGCATTCGCTGTATCCACCGCGTCGCTGCGGATACAGAGCACAGATCGTCACTCCGTCGCCGTGGGTCACGACCTCGATGTGTACATCCTCTGGGTCGCTCCGATCGGCCCGCTTGGTGGCCGTCACCGCCACTTCACGCCCGGAAGCCCGCAGGACCGTGACGTCACCGTTCACGCCACGAATTTCGATTGCGTCGCCCGGCGCGATCTGGCCGCGCCACATGAAGTCGCGTTCCTGCGCCGCGAGCGACGACGTCAGCGTCACCAGGGCCAGTAGTGTCATTCCGCGCATGGCATTCCCTCGCTGAATCAGTTTCGTCCGAATACGCACTATCGCCTGACCAACCGGATGGAGCCGTCAAACGATTCGAGTTCCACCTGTGCACTGCCGCTGCCCAGCACGAAAGTGAACCGTCTCCCCGGTCGTGCGTTGCGCAGCTGCACGTTAAAGGCCGGGTCCGGCTCGAACTCGCCGTCGAACGTCGCCACCGAAATGGTCGCGTTGATCTCCAGCGACACCGCCAAGATGACGTCTCCGTCGTGGGAGGTCAGCCGGTACGTGCCGCCGTCTCGGATCGCACCGCGGTAGAGCAGGTCGCCGTCCACGGTACTCACGTCCACGTCGGTCGCCTCGATCCCATCCAATGTGATATCTCCATCGATGGTTTCGACGGTTACGTCTCCCGCGATACGCGACAGCTCTATTTCTCCGTCTATGGCGTGAATGCGCACGGTCCCGTTGGCCCCGTCGACGCTGATATCTCCCTCGACGGACCCCAGGGAAACCGACCCCGCACGGCGCACCCGAATGTCTCCTTCGATACTCTCCGCGCGGAGGTCGCCCTCGACACCGGTGACCTCGATCTCGGCGTAGATCCCGTCGAGCTTCAGTGCCATCCCAACCGGGACGGTCAGCTCGTAGTCGACGATCGCCGGCATGCCGAACCGGCGCCGCGCGCGGATCGTGACCACGGACCCGCGGGTCTCGATCTCGATCCGATCTCGACTGCCGTGCTCCGCCCGAATGCGCACGACGTTGCGGTCCCATGCCGTCACCACGATCTCACCGGCACGATTGGTGAGGTCGAGGCGCGCACCGGCGGGCACCGTGACGGTTGTGTCGGTCTGTTGCGCCATGGAGGCCAACGCCATGAGCGCCAGGGGAATTTGTATGGCCATCTCTCGTCCTCCGTGTGCTACAGCGACGCGGACGCGATGTCCGCGGCCCGCCGCAGCAGGGCAAGCTTCGTTTGCATGGTTTCCGCAAGATGCGTGTTCAGGTACGCATCACTCGGCTCGGCCGCCAGCGCCTCGCGCGCCCGTCGGATAGCCCGGTTGATGATGAGCAAGTTCTCCTCGAGCACACGAACGGTGGTCGAGTCGAGCCGCTCCCGGTTCTCACCCAGCACCCGCTCCAGATCGGCAACCGCCGCGTCATACGAGATCACGCTGACAAGTCGCCCATCGAACTCGAACGGCGTGGTAACCCGCTCGGTCACGGACGCGACGCCCCCCGACCCGGGGCCGGCGGTGAACCACACGGAACCGGCGCCGATCGCCAAGAGCGCCAGGGCGGCGGCGGCCAACTGCGGCATCGTGAACGCCCACTGGCGTCGATGCCGACCCGACCGGCCGACCGGCTGAAAGCCACCCGTGTTCACACCGATTCGCTCGGCGAGCCCCGGCCAGAGATCGACCCGCGGTGGGCGATCAGCGACGGCTCCCGCGCGCATGCGTACGCGGCGCAGCGACGCCACGCTCTCGCGGCACGTGTCGCACTCGCCAAGATGCCGCTCGAGCGCGTCGTGCTCGTCGGGTCGCAGTTCGCCGTCGATATACTCGGACAGCCGTGCCGTCCAGGTATCGCCAGTCATGACCGTTCTCGCTTCCTTTCACGCGGTTCCAGGTGCTTCCGTAACAGCAAGCGCGCCCGGTGGAGCTGCGCTTTCGACGTGCCAGTCGCGATGCCGAGCAACTCGCCGATCTCGTGGTGCTTGTACCCCTCTACATCGTGCAGCACGAATACCTCCCTGGCCCCATCCGGCAGCCGCCCCATTGCCGCCTCGAAATCGATCGCCAGCTCTGGCCGTGCGGGGCGTGACGGCTGCGACTCCAGCATCACACTGTCTGCTACCCGCAGCCGTTCCTTCCCCAGTCTCGTTCGCCGCGACAGAATCAGATTCACGGCCAATCGGTGCAGCCAGGTCCCAAACGCGGCGTCGCCGCGGAACGTGTCGAGCTTCTCCCAAACGCGTACAAAAACGTCCTGCGTCAGCTCGTCCGCGTGCTCTGGCCCCGTCATGCGACGCGCCAGGCTGTGGATGCGCGCAACATGCGAGCGATACAGCCGCTCGAACGCATACCCGTCCCCGCTGGCCGCGAGCGCTACGTCTACGGATTCGTCCGGGGCCATAGCGCCTTCGTTGGGGGACACCACCTCGACGGTCGCTTCATTCATGCCACTGAGTTGGACGAGGCAAACCGATCAATGGTTGAAACACGCTAGGTGCTAAAAACCCAGCCGATATACCACGCATAGATCTGCTCGCCTGCCAGGAAAGCGACGGCCGCGCCAACCGCCAGGAAGATCCCAAACGGAACCAGCTTCTTGGTCTTGAGGGAGATCGGGACGAAGATGACGGTCCCGACGAGTGCACCCCCGAAGATCGTGAGGAGTGCGCCTTTCCATCCGACGAACGCGCCCACCATAGCGAGCATCTTGATGTCGCCGCCGCCCATCGCCTCCTTCTTCAGCAACTTCTCTCCCAGCCACGCCACGGCGTAGAGCAGAGCGAACCCAACAACAGCACCGAGCACCGACTGCAACAGCGTAACCCCTCCGTCGAACAGGCTGAGTCCGAGTCCTAGAGCGAGCCCACCCCAGGTGAACTCATCGGGGATGATATAGTGTTGTGCGTCCGTGACCGCGATCCCCAGGAGCAGCGAGAGAAAGACGGCACCCCGCACAGCTTCGGGACTGATGCCGTGGTACCATGCCATCGTGCCCCAGATGGCGGCGACCAGCGCCTCGACCACCGGGTATTGGGCGGAGATGGGCGCCTTGCAGCGCCTACACCGGCCCCGCAGGAGAAGCCAGCCAAAGATTGGCACGTTGTCGTACCAGGCGATCTGCTGACCGCACGCAGGGCACGCTGAGGGCGGCGAGACCACCGAGAGATCGCGGGGCAATCGGTAGACGCACACGTTGAGAAAACTGCCGAGCGCCGCCCCAAGAGCTGCCGCGGCCGGCACGACGAGGTACTCAGGCACGGGTCACCTCATGCAGAATGATGCCGGCGGCCACAGCGACGTTCAGGGACTCGGCGCCGCGTACCAGCGGCACGACCACGCGATGTTCGGCAAGGGAGGCGAGAGCGGCACTCACGCCGGCGCCCTCGTTCCCGATGATGAGGCCGAGCCGCTCGGGCACGTCGAGACGCGCGAGGGGCGTGCCCTCCGTCACGGCAGCCCACAGGGCGATACGGTGTTGCGCTACCCACGCCGCGAGGTCGCTCTCCTGCGCACGGGCAATCGCCAGCCGAAACGAGGCCCCCATGGCGCTCCGCACCACCTTGGGATTGGTCACGTCCGCCGATCCCTTGAGCAGCACGACGCCGGCCGCACCGAGCGCGAATCCCGTCCGCAGCAGTGTCCCGACGTTGCCCGGATCCTGGACCCCGTCGAGGATCAGCACGGGAGCCCGCGGACGGGGCGCGATCGCCACAAGCTCGGTAAGCCGGTGGGTTACCAACGCGAGGACACCTTGTGGGTGCTCTGTGTCGGCGAGGTCGGCGAACTCGTCCTCGGGCACTTCCTCGAACGGCACCGCATGCGCGGTGAGATCCGCCAACAACGCGGCTCCCCGGGGCGTGCGCTCCAGCGTCCGCGATACGATGCTACCGTGCATCTCGACGCCCGCCGCCAGGGCCTCCTCGACGACACGTATCCCCTCTGCCACGGTCATGCCGTGGCGCCGCCGATTTTTCCGGCGTTGTAGATTCCGCACCATGGACACGAGTGATTTCATTATGACGCTCCGCGGCCTCAATGATACTGTCGCGCGCGTGTCGGGAAAGCGTTGGACGTGCAGATAGCGCTAACCATTGCCGGTTCCGACTCCGGTGGGGGCGCCGGGATCCAGGCCGATCTCAAGACGTTCCAGCAGTTTGGCGTCTTCGGCACCAGCGTGGTCGTCGCGGTCACGGCGCAGAACACGCTTCGTGTCACCGGTGTGCACGCGATCCCGGCCGACACGGTGAGGGCACAGGTGGAAGCTCTGGCCGGCGATCTCCCACCGGCGGCGGTGAAGAGCGGAATGCTGGCGTCCCGCAAGCTGGTCGAATTGGTTGCCGAGCTGCTCACCCGGCACCGTTTCCCCAACTACGTGTGCGATCCCGTGATGGTAGCCACATCAGGGGACCGGCTGCTGGATCGCGACGCAGAACGTTCGATACGAGAGGCGCTGCTCCCGCTCGCCGCGGTCGTCACCCCGAACCTCGACGAGGCTGCCGTCCTCGTGGCGCAGCCGGTCGAGACGGTGGATCACATGGAGGATGCCGGCCGGGCGCTGTGCGGAATGGGAGCCGGTGCGGCCCTCGTGAAGGGCGGCCACCTCGCCGACGGGGACATCGTGGACATCCTGGTCACCACGGAGACCGTGTACAGATACACCCACCCCCGTCTGGACACGACGAGCACCCACGGGACCGGATGCACGCTGTCTGCCGCGATCGCCGCTGGGCTCGCGCTGCGGTACGACATCCCGACGGCGGTCGAGCGCGCGCTGGGTTTCGTACATCGCGCCATGGCAAACGCGCCCGGACTCGGCTCGGGTCACGGCCCGCTGAACCATCTCGTCGCCGCAACGGAGGCCGGGTGACCGACAAGGCATCCACTTTCGACAGACCGCCACGGACCCGCGGCATCTTCTGCAACCGGACCCTCAATCTCCGGGCCGTCCGCGCGATCGGGTACGACATGGACTACACGCTCATCCACTACCGCGTGAGCGCATGGGAAGAGCGCGCCTACTCGTACCTCAAACAGAAGCTCTCCGACCTTGGCTGGCCCGTGGACGACCTCGTCTTCGATCCCGAGTTCATCGTGCGCGGACTGATCATCGACATGGAGACCGGCAACATCGTCAAGGCCAACCGGTTTGGGTACGTGAAGCGGGCCTATCACGGCACGACGCAACTCGACTTCGAGACGCAGCGGCGGGCATACGGCGCAACGGTCGTCGATCTGGACGAGCGGCAGCGCTACCGCTTTCTCAACACGCTGTTCGCGCTATCTGAGGCGTGCATGTACGCACAACTCGTCGACCTGCTCGACGCGCGCGCGCTCCCCGAGGTGCTGGGGTACGGCGATCTCTACTCCCGCGTGCGTCATCACATCGACGAGGCGCATATCGAGGGGCTGCTCAAGGGCGAGATCCTTGCCGATCCGGATCGATTCGTCGAGCTCGATCCCGATACGCCGCTGGCCTTACTCGATCAGCTAAAGGCGGGCAAGAAGCTCCTGCTGATCACGAACTCGGAGTGGCCGTACACGCGGGTCCTAATGACGCACGCGTTCGACCGCTTCCTGCCGGGAGACATGACCTGGCAGGATCTGTTCGACATCGTGGTCGTGCAAGCCAGAAAGCCGGATTTTTTCCTCTCCACGAGTCCCTTGTTCGAGGTCATCAACGAAGCCGGACAGCTCGAGCCTGCCCGGAAGCTACGATCGGGTGGGGTATTCCTTGGCGGCAATGCAGCGCTAGTCGAGGATCATCTCGGAATCGCGCCGGATCAGATCCTCTTTGTCGGCGATCACCTCTTTGCCGACGTGCACGTAACGAAGAACGTCGTGCGCTGGCGCACCGCACTCGTTCTCCGCGAACTCGAGGCGGACCTCGTGGCCGACGAGGCCTTTGACGAGCGGCGGTTTCGGTTGCAGGAACTGATGACACGCAAGGAGAACCTGGAGTTCGATGCCGCCCAGCTCCGGCTGCGTCTCCAGCGTCATCGGGACGTGTACGGCGTGCTAGAGGACTCCGTGAAGACTATTGAGACCCAACTGGGCGGCATCCGCGAGCAGGTCTCGGCACTCGACGAAGAGATCGCGCCGCTCGCCCATGCGGCGGGCCAGATATCGAATCTCCGGTGGGGATTGCTCATGCGGGCGGGGAACGATAAGAGCCACCTCGCGCGGCAGGTTGAACGTTACGCTGATATCTACATGTCGCGCGTTTCCAACTTCCTATACCACACACCTTTCATCTACTTGAGGTCGCCGCGAGGGACCCTCCCGCACGACGCGGAAGCGACAGCGGCTGACGACACCAACGCGCCGGCGTAGGGCACCGCGCCATACATTTATGGACCTGCTCCTGATCCGGCACGCCATCGCCGAAGACCGTGGGGCCTTCGCGGCCACCGGCCGTCCCGACCGCGAACGCCCGCTGTCCGCGCGGGGAGTCACTCCAAGTCGCCGTCCCGGAGTTGGACGCCGTGAGTACGAGCCCATATTTGCGTGCGCGGCAGACCGCGGACATCGTGGGATGGCGGTACGGAGCGGCAGTCGCCGAAACGGCGACGCTCGAGCCCGGCGCGCAGCCGGAGGAACTTGCCGCATGGTTGTGCGCGCTGGCGCCGACCCGCTGTGTGGCCGCCGTGGGACACGAGCCCGATCTTTCGGAGTTAGCGGCATGGTTGGCTACCGGATCTGCTGACCCAGTGTTCTCGTTCAAGAAGGGGGGGGCGTGTCTGCTGAGCTTCGCCGGCCCAATCGCCGCAGCAACCGGAGAACTCCAGTGGGTTATCAGCCCCAGGCTCCTGCGCCGGCTCGGGACACGGCCGGCATGAAGATCTCCGATCTCTTCGATCTCCCTGTCGAGAAAGCCGTGACGCACATCGCGTTTGGCCACCTCGATACCGCCGCGACGGAACTCGCTAACATTGGGAGACCCGGACAAAATGAGGCCTTTCACGATTCCCGCGTCGCTATCCGCCGCACGCGGAGCGTGCTCCGCGCCTATCGCACGTGGCTCGGGAAAGCGGGCGGGCGGAAGATTCGGCGCCGCCTCGCCGACCTTGCACGCGCCACCAACGCAGGGCGCGATGCGGAGGTGCAAATCGAATGGCTCGAGACCCGCAGATCGGAGCTGCGCCGTAGTGAACGGGCCGGGCTCAACTGGCTGTTGTGTCGGTTACGTGAGGAGAAGCGCGACAGCTACGCGAACGCACGCCAGCAAGTCCGCAACGACTTTGCCAAGGTAAGCGGCGCCGTGCGTATGCTCTTGGGGAAACACGTTGCCCGTGAGCCCACGTTGTTTCGCTGGGCATTCGGCACTCTGCTCCAGGAACACGCTCAGGATCTTTTTGCGCACCTCACGTCGATCCGCTCCGCCAGCGACAGGCCCCGCACGCACGAAGCCCGCCTAGCCGGGAAACGCCTGCGCTACCTGCTCGAGCCCATCGCGCCCGCGCTGCAGAAGGGCAAGGGTTCGGTCAAGCGGCTGAGGGAGTTACAGGATCTGCTCGGCGAGCTGAACGACGCGCACATTCTCGCCGCCACCGTCGCTGCCACGGTGAAGCGGGTCTCGTCGAAGAAGACACAGCGGATGCACGAACTGGCGCTTGAAGGGAGAGAAGTGGAGCTGGCGCGGGAGCGCCGGCGGGATGAACGCCTTGGCCTCGTGCGCATTGCGCAACTCGTGCGCCAGCGGCGCGATGAGCTGTACGAGAGGCTCCAAAGCGACTGGCTTGGCGGACAGGCCAAGGCGCTCGCCGAGGACCTCCGCCAAGAGGGAGTTGTACTGGCAGCTCGCGGCCACCTGCTTGAGATCGAGCGAAAGTATCTCCTGTCGGCCGTCCCCCCACGCGCCGCCGAAGAGCAGCCGCTCGAGATCACCCAAGGCTGGCTGCCGGGCCAACAGCTCCGCGAGCGGCTCCGCCGGTCGCGAGAGAACGGGGCGGACCTGTTCTACCGCACCGTGAAACTCGGATCAGGACTCGAGCGAATCGAAGTCGAAGATGAGACCACCTCGGAGATCTTCAGCACGATGTGGCCGCTAACCGCCGGGAGCCGCGTGCTCAAGCGCCGGTACAGGGTCAGGGAGGGAGAACTGCTTTGGGAGATTGACGAGTTCACCGACCGGGAACTCGTGATCGCCGAGGTGGAGCTCCCGTCCACCAGCACCCAGGTCATCATGCCGGAATGGCTAGCCCCTCATGTGGTTAAGGAAGTCACCGGAGACCGGGCCTACGAGAATGTGAACCTGGCGCGCTGACCGGCTAGCCGTCAGCCGGCGGCGCTTCGCCCCCGACCCCGACCCCGCCCCCCTACGACCCGCAACCCCGCGCGGTCTTTCCCGACGCCCGGCTTCCATGCCACCTCCAACTCGACGTCAAAGGCCTTTTCGAACAGCTTTGTCTTCCGTCGCGCGTCCCACATCTCGACCTGCGGTTCGCGGTCGGCAATCAACGTGAGGCACACGTTGCGGCGGCGCACGTAGCACTGGACCTCGCGGACTACCTGCGTATGACTCCGGTCGAGGGCAACAGCCACCCGCAGAACGCCCGCGAGACGCCGCACCCACGCCCGATCTTCCGGCGTCAGCCTGGCAAAGTTGTCGTGAGACTGCTTGGGGCTAGCGCGACGATGATAGCGCACGACGTTCGCGATGAGCTCAATCTCGTGGGATGAATAGCCAGCGAGATCGCTGTGCATGATCAGGTGGTAGGCGTGTTTGTGGTGTTGTGCGTGGTTAACCAGAAACCCGACGTCGTGCGCGAGGGCCGCCGCCTCCAGCAGGTCGCGCGCCTCGTCGGGCATCCCGAACGGCACGGCGAGCCCGTCGAAGATCTGAAGGGCAAGCCCAGCGATATGCTCGTTGTGCCGCGCGTTGGACCGGCACTTCCGGGCGAACTGCCGCACCGCCTCGAGGCGACCGCGACCGGGCTCGTGTCCGGAAGCCGCGCCGCTCTTCCCGAGCATGGCGAGCAGCAGGCCGTCCCGCACACCACCGTCGTTGACGAGAATCTGCCTGCACCCGAGGTACTTGGCGAGCCGCACGACGACCGCCGCGCCGGCAACGATAATGTCCGCCCGCTGCGGGGGCAGACCGGCCAGCTGGCACCGGTCCTCGAGCGGCACTTCCATCAGACGTGCCAGCACGCGCTGTGCTTCCGCACGCGTGATCGTGTACCCGTGTGGGTTCCCCTCGCTGCCCTCCCGCCCGTAACGAACCATCCCCCCCAGGGCTGTGAACGTCCCCCCGCTACCCACGATCAACTCGACCGTGAACGGGGGTTTTCCGATCCCGCGCTGCAGTGCGCGATCGATCGCCTTGCGTAACGATCGCCAGTCCCGTTTCCGCAACGGGTCCGACCTCACCAGGCGTTCGGTGAGCCGAACGGCGCCAAGCGGCAGGGACGTGACGAGATCGATCAGATCACCGGCCGAGAGCACCACCTCGAGACTCCCACCACCGATATCGGCGACCGCGACAGCACGTCCCTCGAGATCGAAGCGCCTTCGTGCGCTTTCGAACGCAAGCTGCGCCTCTTCGCGCGGGCTGATGATCTCGATCGTCACCCCGTGCCGTCGCCGCGCCTCGCGGCGGAACGCTTCACCGTTTTCCGCCTCGCGGACCGCGCTGGTCGCCACCGCCCGAAGGCGTCGCACCTCGAGACCGTCGGCAATCGCCTTCATCTTGCCGATGGCGTCGAGCGACCGCTCCATGGTCTCCTCGGCAAGTCGCCCCGTAGAGGTCAGACCCTGGCCCAGGCGGGTCATTGCCCGTTCCTCGTCGAGCACGCGGTAGGTTCCGCCCGCGTCCGGTTCCGCTACTACCAACCGTATCGAGTTAGTCCCGATATCGATCGCCGCGAGACGCGGCAACTCGCCGGCTTGCGAGATGGGCATCAATCAGTCCGTAACGGCGCCGACACGCGGTGCGTCACCGTCAGCGCAATGCCTGTCCAACAACGCGCTTCGCAAGGCCCGGCGCAAACCGCGCCCCGGACCCGAGCTGGTTGACGAGCGCGACCGCCTGCGGGTCCACCGGCGCCGGGTACCGCGCAACAAACTGGGTCAGCGAGAGCGACTGGTCGAGCGACACGATGGACAGGCGGTACGGCTGCACATTCAGGAAACGCGGGTCGGTGAGCTCACGAAAGCTGCCGGCGAAGGCGCCGGTCGCCACCGCATAAGAAGACCACCGACTCGCCTCCGAGTATCCGAGGAGGCGAAACACGTTACCGCCGTACTGCACGAACGCCACATGCCCGCGCAGCGTGCCGTTATCCACCGTGGCGCTGAAGTCGCCTCTTACCGCGGTCAAACCGTTGATGCGATCTGGTCCGGCTGACCCGGTCACTCCCTCCGCGGCGAAGAACTCACGCGCTGCCGCGCTCGGGCCTCCCTCACCCGCGACGGTTAGCTGGAGCACGGCGTTCTCATCCGCGCTGACGCCAATGACCGCATCTCGCCGGTTGAGCGTCGTCCATCCCGCGGGGAAGTCGAGCCGGAACGCGAGATCGGGATGAAAGAATGCTTCGCCCCGAAAGAATCCATCACGCGGATCGGCCGCGAACACGAGTCCGTCCAGGCGGCGCAGGTAGCTGTCGCTGTTGACGACCGTGCCGAGCGAATCTGGCGGAAGCTGAGAAATTGCCGCCTCGATACGTCCCCGCCGGTTCTCGGGGTTGGGATGGGTTGAGAGCCATTCAGGAGTGCTACCGCCGCCGGACGCCTGGCTCACCAGATCCAGCATCGTGAACACCCCGGGCATCTCTCTAGTGTCGAACCCGCCGCGTCGCATGTACCGCAACCCCAGGTCGTCCGCCTGGCGCTCGTCATCGCGTCCGAACCTTAGAAAGAGCAATCCGATCCCCGCGCCCGCCATACCGGCGTAGTCAGCCAGCTCGGGCTCGAGCACGGCACCCACGACCAATCCCAGCTGTGCGAGTTGCGCCCGGCTCGCCTGGCTCGCCGAGTGGCGCGCCGTGACATGCCCAATCTCATGCCCGATGACGGCGGCGAGCTGCGCTTCGGATTTGAAGTGCGCGAGGATACCTCGCGTGATATAGATGAACCCTCCCGGCAACGCGAACGCGTTGACGACTGGATCATCGACGACTCGGAACGTCCACGGCAGATTGGGCCGTTCCGATCGGGCGGCAAGGCGAGATCCCAACTGCTGGATATAGCTTTGCCATGCCGGATCGTCGTACAGGCCCATCTGCGCAACCACCTGCTGGTCGTACTGCCGGCCCAGTTGGATCTCCTTCGCCTCGCTCATGAGCATCAACTGCCGCTCGCCGGTGGCCGGATTCACGGCGCACGCGGCGGTCAGCAGCGTCAGAGCGGCTATCGCGGGCAAAACGGTGCGGGCTCGAAGACGACGTAGTCGGTGCGCTAACTGTGTGGGCATGGGGCTGACTCCTCTCATGCGATACTACTGGCGTCAAGAAAGGTACCCGGCACGCAGTCGCTCCGGACACGCCTTCTCCTGACAGAACACACGGCGGTTTCTCCGGGTGCCCCACAAGACAACGGGCGCGGTAAGCATACCCGCACCCGGTGGACGTGTTACCCCTCACGCTATCGCCCCAACAGGATCTCCTCGAACAGCGCGATGACCCGCGCGTCGTGCGACTGGCCAAGCCAGAACAACGCCTTCCGACGGATACGAGGATCGTCGTGGGTGCGTGCGATCTCGATCAACGCGGGCACCCCCTGATCGTCATGCAATTGTGAGAGCGCAAAGACGGCCTGTTCTCGAATCTCGAGATCGGCGTCGTCGTCATCGACCAGGTCGGCGAGGTCGTCAGTCGCCGCTTCCCCCGCAGCCTGGCCGAGCCAGAACACCGCGCTCTTCCGCGTGGATCGCCGCAACTCTCTGTTCCGCGCGAGGTCAAGCAACTCCGGCCAGACCTCGATGCTGTCGGCGATCGTGGCGGGGAAGATCGCCTCCTTCCCGCCACGGCTCCCGGGATCACCTGCCAGGTCCAGCAGATAGCGAGCCGCCTCCGGTGCGGCAACGGTTCCGACGTCGAGCACGTTGCCGCGTGGAGCGCGCCAGCGACCGCCAACGTACGTGTCGACATCAATCACCTCACCGCCGCGCATCGTGAGCACCACGCGCGCCGGACCCGCCTCGCACCAACTCTCCCAGTCGTCTGTACTGCGATGCGTGGTGATGTTCCGCCCATTCCCACAGACGCCTGGCCGGGTCGCGAAGCTCATGCGGACTTTGCCGTCGCGCATCTCCGCAGCACGGTCCGCAAGACTCTGTCCCGCGAGGGTCGGAGACAGGACGGTCGGTAGGATCAGGACCGTCAGGAGGGTCGGGAAAAACGGGCCCCTCATCGGTTGATGATCTCGAGCAGGAAATCCGCCGCACGCGGGTCGCGTGACTGACCGAGCCAGAAAATTGCCTTGCCACGCAGTTCACGATTGGTCTCGTTGCGACCGATGTCGATTAGTTTGTCGACCGCCGCACTCTCGCGTCGCTGTGAGTAGACGAACACGAGGTGCTCCTTCATTTCCAGATCGGTCATGCCGTCGTACAGCCCGACGAGATCGTCGATATTGACCGCGTTCATCTGACCGGCCCAGAAGAGGGCATTCTTTCGCACGTCGATCGTCTCGTTCTCGTCGAGCGCAATCGACATGATCCAACGTGCGTTCTCCTCCAGGCTCATCTGGGAGAGCGAGAAGATGATCTTCTCCTTCAGCTCAGCGTCGTCGGTCGACGCGTAGTACTGACGCAGGTACTCCGCATTCTCTTCCGAACGCCGCTGTCCCAGCCAGAAGATAATGTTTTCCTTGATCTCACTCGGCGTCGCGTCGCGCTCGAGGTGATCACGCAGCGCGCGGCTAGCCGCCGGACTCCGCTGTTGCGAGAGCGCGAAGACTGCCTTCTCTTGCAATTCCACGTCGCTCGAATTCTGGAGAATCGAGTCCAGCGCAGCCGTCGCCTCCGCCGTGTTCACTTGCGACAACCAGAACACGGCCTGCTCGCGCACTTCCTGATCCGGATCTGAGCGGACGACATTGAGCAGGATGCGCGCCGTTTCCGGTGACCGCTTCTGCGATACGAGGAACACCGCCTTGCGGCGCAGACAAAGGGACCCCTCATCGCGGCGCTCGAGCACGCGTTGCAGAATCGGAACGGCTTGATCGGCCCGCATCTGCAGCAGCGCGTTGAGCGCCAGCAGCCGCTCGTCATCGTCATCGTCACAGTCGTCATCCTGGTAGCGGCGCGCACGAGGACCCAGACGTGCGCGGGGTGCAGGTGCCGCGCGCGGTGCCTGCCTCGCACGCGGTGCCGGAGAGGCCCGGGGCGCCGGTGGCGCGAGTTGCGCCGCACGTGTGGCAATGCGCTCGGCCGCATCCGCGTCGCCGCGCTGCGCCAACCGACCCCGGATGCGCGCACGCAGGTCCCGCGCGTCGCGCGTCGTTTGCGCATCGGGATAGCGCTCGAGCTGTCCCTCTAGCAACACCAGCGCCTGCTTGAGTTGCCCGCTCGTGTCCAGCCGAAACCGCGCGAACGCCTCCCAATAGTGCGCGTCCGCCACGTACCCGGACTCCGCATAGCGCTGCCGGATTTGCCGGAAGTACCGCGCCGCCGCGCGGTAGTCGCCGTCGTTCAACGCCCGCCGGCCCTCTCGATACAACGAGTCGGCTGGATCCTGCTGTAGCCAGGGCGCGGGCGCGCTCACCGCCAAATCGGGTTGTGGAGCCGCGGTAGGGCTTCGGCTGAGCTGTCCGGCTAACGGCTGCACGAGCGCCATGAGGGCCATGAGGGCCATGAGGGCCACGCCAACCAGAGATACGGTCATGGTTTTCATTAGAGTGCTCCCTGCGCTGATACCTGCGGCGGCCCGGCGGGAATCGCCGAGCGCAGCTTCAGCAGGACACCGCGCTGTTCTATGCCTTGATCGATGAATTCGAGGTCGCCCGGGCGATCATCCGAGAACTGTGCGATCTGCGCCAGGATCAGCTCGACGTCGTCGAGCAACGTCTTGAGAGCCAGATCCCGTGCGATGGGCGAGTCCTGGAGAATACGTGTCTGAAACAGCAGGCGCCGCGCAGGCGGCAGGTAGTCGGCCTCGGTCAACCTACCGGTTCCAGCTTCCGCTCGAAACACGGTCAAGAACGTCTCGACGTTGCTGAGGTGTTCGCTGGCGACCACCCGATACGCGACCTGACTCTCGGAAGCCAGCTCAACGTCTGGCGTCCCACCCACAACCATCTCCACGTGCTCGCCGCCCGGTGCGCTAAACCGTCCAATAGCGACCCCTGCCACTAGTACAGCGGCCGCGGCCGCCGCAACTCGCCACACGGGGAAGTGGATCACGGCCGCCTTGCGGCGCCGGGTAGCCTCACCGCGACGCTCCACCTCTATCCGCGCCCACATTTCCTCTCTGGGCGTCTCTGGCGGCGCGTGGTATCCCGCCGCCATCTCACGCAGTGCCTGTTCCATCTGTTCCTCGTTCATACGGCCCACTCCCCGGCGAACGCCGCCAGTGCGTCGCGGAGTTTGGCCCGCGCGCGGAAGAGTTGTGCCTTGGATGTACCGGTCTTCGTGCCGAGCGCGGCGCCGATTTCCTCGTGGGTGTAGCCCTCCACGTCGTGCATGACGAACACCATCCGATACTTGTCCGGGAGGCTGTCGATCGCCTCCGTCAACTTCTCTTTGAGATCCGGGTTCGCGCGCCGTTCCGACGTCGCCATCCGGTCGGCAACCTCGATGTCTGTTTCCCGCGAGCGAAAACGCTTCACCTTGCGTAGTTGGTTCAGAACGACCGAGGTGGCAATGGCATGCAACCACGTGCTGAACGCCGCCTCGCCGCGGAAATCCGGGAGCCGGTCGAACGCTCGGATGAACGTGTCCTGGGTACAATCTTGCGCCAGGTCGTCCTCACCGGTCATGCGGTACGCCAACCGGTACACCCGGTCCACATGACCGTCGTACAGCGCCCGTTCGGCCGTGGGGTCCCCGTCGATTGCTCGTCGTATCAGCTGTCGTTCGTCCACTGGCCTCCGGGGGCCCATGCTCTCGGTTCTACTTCTCGGACACGGTGTGGCGGGAAAGGGTTACACGGAAGGGCGGGAAGGCCGCGATGCGCTCGAGCCTCCCACCTGGCTGCGCTGCGACTCGGGCAGACGACAGGCGGGCTATCAGCCGCGAACTGACCCCATCCTGCGGATCATCTGCTCGTCGGCATCGGGACCGAGTATCTGACGCAACGCCTCCTCCAAAATCTCGTCGCGGCCCTCGCGGATGCCCTCGATCGTGGGCGTGGCGACAACATCCGGCACGATGCCCACCCGCTGGGTCGGTGTCTTATCGGGATAGAACACGCCGATGCCGCTGATCATCGTCCGGATGCCCCCGGGGAGCGGAATCTGGGATACGTTGCCGTCGGCGCCCGCCGTTGTGCTACCGACCACGATCGCTCGAGGTCCGGCCCGCAGTGCCATCGCAGTGTACTCGGCTTGACTGATCGAAACCTCGTCCACCAGGATCACCACCTTGCCTGTGTAGGCTGGCGATTGCGGCTGAAGCACGAGCGGCTGCGTCCATGTGAAGGCGCCGGGACTGTGCACGCTGCCGACAGTGAACCGCACGAAGGGTGTGGGCTCGTCGATCAGGCGCGTGCCTAGCGCAAAGACCACGAACTCGGACGGGTAGTTACGGATGTCGATCACCAGACCACGCGTCCCAGCCGCCCGCTCGAGATACCCATCGATGTCCTGGAAGCGAATGCTCGACAGCTTGATGTACGCCACATCGTCGGATAGGAACTGGAACGTATCGCCGGGCCGATCGTGGGTGGTCGACCTTCGGCTGCCACCGACTGTGCGGGCGGCCGTTGTCGTTTGCGCCTGGCCGCGCCGATAGATCGTGAGCGTGCTCTCGCTGCACGGCCCACGCGGCAGGAAGCGAGCGATATCCCGCAGGCGGGTCGTCTGGTTCGACGCCGCATAGTATGGTGACCATGCCGCGATCAGCGAATCGATTGGCTGTGCGTCGATCGCCTCGATGACATCGCCGATCTCGAGCCCCGAGGCCGTTCCCGCTAGCGTGTCGGCAAAGGCGGTGACCGTCACTCGATGCTCTATCAAGCGGAATTCGACCGGCAAAGAGCACGTCCCCCGCGGTGGCCGAACCTCGAGTTCCGACCAGAGATTAGCGTGCGTGTCGCGCACGCGCGCGACTAACATCAGCAACTCGAGCCGGTAAGCGTCCCAGTCGGTAGCAGCAACGAAACGCGTGAGGGTCTCCGAGAGCACGGCCTGCCAATCGTCGTCTATCTGATCGCGGTAGGGGAACCAGTACTCGATGATGTTCCAGTATCTGAGCAGCGCCAGGATGCGATAGCCGGCGTCGGGAGGGCGTTGGCCCGCGTACGGAAGTTCCCGCTGAAATACCGGATTGCCGACACCACGAGCATGCGATAGGTAGAAGTGCTCGTCACCGGCGAAGCGGCGCGTGTAGATGTCCTGCAACTGACGCGACAGTGTTGCGCCCAGCAGCTCTTCGTCCCGTATCCAGGCAAGCCGCGGGACGAGGTGTGTCTCGTCCGGGACCTGGGCACAGGGATCGCAACTCTCGGGCACGCCAAGGTCGTACACCCACTGCGACAGCGTGCGATGGAGCGCGTCGCGGTCTGGCGCGTCCAGTACGTTCGGCAACACGCGGAACAGCTCGAAGTCCCAGTGCAGTTCACCCGCTGTAACCCGCGGATGATGGTACTTCAGAAAGCCCCAGACCATCCCGAGCACGGCGACCTGCTCGACCTGTGTGGGGGTGAGTGCTGAGACCGCAATGCCGGAGCCCTCAGCAAACTCTTGATCGGTGTCCAGGATCGTCGTGATGCGCTCCCGCCTGGGCGCCTCACTGATCGGCCTGCCGTCGACCAAGAGCTGCAGGTCGTCCGCCCAGACTGTTCCCTCACCCACGACCAGCACTCCGAATACGAGCCCTCGCGCGTTCCCGTCGAGCGGGAGCCTGATCGTGTACTCGGTCCAGTCGGTGGTGCCCTTGGGACCTCGGTCGCTCATGTTGTCGAATTGGACGGATCCGCTCTCGCCGTCCTCCCGGAGCCACAGTCCGGCATACCCGGTGACGTCCTCGGTGCGCAGAAACCCGCGCAGCTCGACCCACTGGCCGTCGAACTGGATCGGTAGTCCCTTCGTGATCGTCGTGAAGGTGCGGGCACTCCGCGCATCACGTTGAAGTCGGGCTGCACCGGTGCCGCTGTGCACGACGGTGCTGTCGAAGTGGATGGTTCCGGGTGGGCCGCCGCCCCAGCCGCTGAGGGTCTCGCCTTCCGGCTGCCGTTCGAAGCGCAGGATGGAATCGAGATCCCCGTTTTGGGCAAGCGCCGAAGAGCCGGCGAAGGCCTGCAGTGTCAGTATCACGAGAGGGATGATGGAGCGTTTCATATAACGCGCCTCATGAGGAATGGCTTGGTGCAGGAATCAAGCGCGCACGACTGCCTCTAGGGCGTTTCACAACGTGCCATCGAGCCTGCCGCGAATGTAGTACCGCGGGCTGGCAAACGATCGACTCCTCGAACGTTATTCGCAGAAGCGTGCGTCCGGACGACTGGCGCACGTCCGCCACTCACGGAACTCGAACCACTGCTGCCAGTAGTCGAACACCCGCTTCCGCCAAAACAACCCCGCCATCGGCAGCAGAGCGGTTGACGACTCCTCTCCGGGCCGAGTGAAGATGACCTCCCCGCCGGCGATTTCGGCAGGTGCCGGAGTGTTGAACTGCCAGCGCACGCGCTCGAGCGCCCCGTGCCCATCGAGGATGAGATGACCCTGAATACTCGGCTTCGACGTGTCTCGCGGGCAGAAGACGATCTCCCGCGACGCTCCCGAGGCCCAGGCGAGGTTGTGCAGCCGGCCGAAGAGCGTGTCGACGAAATGCGCAGCGTACAACGATTCCAAGTACGGGTACTCCCAGAGATCGTAGCGGGCCAACCGAAGTCCTTCGTACGGAATCGCGTATCCGCGCTCCGCGATGAGCCGGCTCGCGAGTTCGAAGTATGCCCGACCCGCACCGATCTCACTGGCGGTCAGTCTGGCGGTGTCGACGAGCCCAAGCTGCTCCGGGCGGACGATCGCTACACTCACCAAGGGCTCCGCCCAGTGCGCTAACGCCCGATCCCGCGAGTACCGCTCGGCGAGCGCAACCCACACGGCACGGGCAGTGGGGTCCTCCGGCCTCGGGCAGAGCCGCCCCGCCAAGACGGAAATCGGGCGCATCACCTCCGCGAATCGCGTGAGACGAACCTCGATGCGGCCGTGGGAAACCGCCACTCGCGCGGGAGAGTACCCGATGCGGCGAATCAGGAGGGTGAGAGATGGTACGGGGCCGATCGCGGCGAAGGCGAACTCGCCTCGCGCGTCCGTCAGTTGACCTGCGAGACGCCGCTCCACCGACCAGAGCTCGACGAGCGCGTCAGGGAGGGGTACGCCGGTCGGGTCTGTGACCACACCACGTACTTGCGCGAGAGCGGGATCGATACTCGCCGCCCCCAGCAACAGGAGACAGGCGAAAGAACGCACCAATATGATCGTCATCGCCCGAGCACCGGAAACGTCACGAACGCGGCACCTCCTCCGGGGCCACACAGGAAAACGTACCACAGGGCGCGTCGCGCCCAGGGGAAAACCCGCGTACACGGCACTGCGACTTCCGGAACGCCGAGGCGCGGCACGTCAGAGCCCGAGACCAAGCTTCCCAATTACTCCTCGGACAATGATTTCGAGGTCACGAGCCACTGCCTCACCCGCCTCAACGACCCCTTCGTGACGAAGGGGTTCCGCCGACATGCCGGCGGCGCGGTTGCTGATTGTGGAAATCCCCAGAACCCGCATCCCGCGCGCGCGGGCGACGACAACCTCCGGCACCGTGGACATTCCCACAGCATCAGCCCCCAGCCGCTCGAGCATACGGACCTCGGCCGGCGTCTCGTAACTCGGGCCTAAGACCGCCGCGTAAACCCCCTCCTCGAGAGCAATGCCTTCCTCCAGCGCAATACGCTGCGCCATGGTGCGGAGCATGGGATCGTAGGGCAAAGACATGTCGGGGAATCGATCTTCAGCCGACCAGACTGGTCCCGACAGGGGGGAGCGAAACATGAAGTTGAGGTGATCCACAATGAGCATCAGCGCCGGAGGCTCAAACGTCCTGTTGATGCCACCGGCGGCATTCGTGACAATGACCGTCTCGATGCCGAGCTCGGCGAAGGCACGCGCCGGCAACACCACGTCTTCGGGATCGTGTCCCTCGTACAGGTGGAGCCGCCCCTTCTGAAGCAGCACCGGAACGTCGTCGATGCGCCCGACAATGAACTCGCCGGCATGGCCGTGCACCGTGGCCTCTGGCATATCGGGGATGTCGGCGTACGGGATGACGACCGGATCTTCCACCACATCGGCGAGGCCGCCGAGCCCGGACCCGAGCACGATGGCAACGCGCGGAGCCACGTCCCCCGCGCGCTCGGCAACGACCCTGGCCGAATTCCGCGCGCTGTTCCTAGCCATTGCGTTTCCCCATCACACCTCCCTGGAGACCCCGGGAGGCGCCCCCTTCCTCGACAACCCCGGGCTTACGCCCGGGGTTGGGGGAGCACCCTGGCATCGGGCGCAGGGCGCACCGCTTACCGCGCACTCTCACAGCAGCATGCCGGCCAGGCTGGCGCTCATGAAAGCCGCCAGGTTGCCGCCGATCATTGCTTTGAGTCCGAGTCTCGCGAGATCGCTACGGCGTTCTGGGGCAATGCCCCCGATGCCGCCGATCTGGATGGCGATGGACGAGAAATTGGCGAAGCCCAGCAGCGCGTACGTCGCGATGACCGTTCCGCGCGGCGAGAGGGTGTCGCCGCTCATGATTCCAGCCAGCTGCGCGTACGCCACGAACTCGTTCACCACGGTCTTGACACCTATGAGCGAACCGACGGTACCCGCGTCCGCCCACGGCACTCCCATCAACCAGGCGAGCGGCGCAAGCGCCCACCCGAAGATCCGCTCGAGTGTGAGGTTCTCGATGCCCACCATCCCGGCGACCCCGCCGACGATGAAGTTGAGCATGGCGATCAGCGCAATGAACGCCAGCAACATGGCCCCGACGTTGAGCGCGAGTTGGAGACCCTGTCCCGCACCTGACGCGGCGGCTTCGATGACGTTGGCGTCCGTGCGCTCGATCTCAATCTTCACGTTGCCACGAGTGACCGGTTCCCCGATTTCGGGAACGAGGATCTTGGAGATGAGCAGGGCTGCCGGTGCGTTCATCACGCTCGCCGTAAGGAGATGGCCGGCGATGTCCGGGAAGAACGGCGAGAGGAACCCGACGTATGCGGCCATGACGCCACCCGCGATGGTCGCGAATCCGCCGACCATGACGGTGTTCAGCTCGGAGTTGGTCATGCGACCGACAAAGGGCTTGATGAGCAGTGGGGCCTCGGTCTGGCCGACGAAGATGTTGCCGGCGGCAGAGAGCGTTTCTGCCCCCGATGTCCCCAGCGCCCGCTGGATGACCCACGCAAGACCGTGCACGATGCGCTGCATGATTCCGAGGTAGTACAGCACGGACATGAGCGCCGAGAAGAAGATGATCGTCGGGAGGACGTTGAAGGCGAAGAACGCCCCAACGTCGGCCCACATGCCTGACGAGGACAGCGGATCGAACGCCGGGTTGGTACCGGTTGTCGTCCCGACCGGGACATTGTTTCCCCGGGCGAGGTTCCCGAAGATGAACGCCGCGCCCTCGGTCGTGAAGCCCAGGAGCCGCCCAAAGACCGCGTTGGCGCCGCGGAAGAGCGCCTGCCCGACCCCGGTTTTGAGCACCAGAACCCCGAACACGGCCTGGAGCCCCACACCGGTAGCGACGAGACGCCAGTTGATACGCGACCGGTTGTTGGACAACAGCCAGGCGATGCCAATCATGGTTCCCAGACCGAGGAGCCCAATGAGTCGCGCGCCGAACGGGGTGTCGAGTGGCGCACCGGCCGCGGGGCCTACCTGGACCATCCACAGCATGGCCATCATGGCATTTCCTCGAGTTCGCTCGTGACGCGGTCGAGCAGTGCACGTTTCTCGTTGGAAGGGAGGAAGGCATGCTCGCAGGCGTTCTTGACAACCTGGTCCAATGCGTTCCGATCGAAGCCCAAGTGTCTGTGCGCGGTCCAGAACTCGTCCGAAAGCGTGATCCCGTCCATCAACCGGCTATCGGTGCTCAGGGTCACCGGAATACCCGACTCGAGGTACCGGCGGGCCGGGTGCTCCTCGGCTGTCGGCACCGTTCGCGTGTGCACGTTGGACGTAATGCACATCTCCAACGGTACCCCCTCGGAACGCACGCGCTGCTCGAGGGCCGGATCTTCCTCCAACCGGACCCCATGTCCGATCCGGCGGGTGCGGCAGATGTCCATCGCCTCGCGAATGGAGGCTGGCCCGTCACCCTCACCGGCGTGGCACGTGACGGCCAGGCCGCTTTCGGCGGCAAATGCAAAGGCTTCGGCGTGGTCTGAGGCCGGGTGCCCCGCTTCGGCACCGGCCAGATCGAACGCCACAACGCCTCTTGCATGGTACCGCACCGCCGCGCGGGCCATCTCGACCGAAACCTCAGGCGGCAACGTGCGGAGCGCGCAGATGATGAGCCGGGCCGTCACGTCATGGTCTCGCATACCGCGCTCGAGACCGGCAAGCGGCGCCTCAACCGCCTGTTCGATGGACAGCGCCGGCATGTGGAGTGCCGGGCAATAGCGCACCTCCACGTAGCGTACGTTCTCACGCGCGACATCCTCCACGAACTCGAACGCGATACGTTCGAGCGCTTCGACCGTTTGCATGACCGAGAGCGTGACCTTGAACCGCGCAAGGTACTCCTCGAGGTTCTTGGCGTCCTTGACAATCATGTACTCGGTGAGCGTGTCGGGTGCATCAGCCGGCAGGGATACGCCGTACGCAGATGCTAACTCGAGCATCGTCTCCGGTCGCAGGCATCCGTCGAGATGCACATGCAACTCGGCCTTGGGCATGCGCGCCACCAGATCTGGAGTAACCGGAGCCCGCCCGGAGGCAGCCTCCATCACGCGAAACACGGCGCCGCCCTCGACGGCACCGCCCGGTTCGACTGGCTGTCCGCCGCCGTCGGTGACGTAGATGTCACCATTGCGAAGGGCTCTGGCGAGTCCGGGTTCGAAGGCAAGCACGGCCTCGCGAACGGTCGCACCGGGTGCGAGCGCGATCTTCCGATCGTTGACGGAGACGCCGATCACCGGCGCTCGACCCAGCGACGGCGCGTTGACACCTCGATGGGTTGTGGCAACCGGCCGATGTACTGAATGAGCGCATCGAGATCGGTGAGACCGGAGCGTTCCAGCGGCTTGCCGACCAGCATGTCGTACCCGCTGCCCCCCACCGCAAGGAAGTCGGGGACGGCGATCGTCACCGTGTCACGGTCGCGCACGCGCCGATTGTCGCGAAAGCGAATATCGCGGACCCGGCGCCCGACCTCACGCCGCAGATCGTACTGGACGGTGATGCCCGAGATGTGAGCGTCGATCCGGTCGCGGCTCAGCGCGTGCTCGAGCACGGCGCGCAACTCGGCACCCGTCACGCTCACCTTCACCACCTGGTTACCGAACGGCTGCACCTCGAAGAGGTCGCCGTACGTCGCCCGGCCGGCGGCGAGATCGGCACGGATGCCGCCGTTGTTGATCAGACCCACGTCCGCCCGCGCTGCGTTGCGCAACCCGTCCGCAATTAGATTGCCGAGCAGGTACTCGCCCCGCTGCCGTTCGCGTGGCAGCGGATACAGAAATCGCGCCACCGGACGCAAGGCGACCCGGTTCG
The DNA here is from genome assembly GCA_036679645.1 of Gemmatimonadota bacterium. Lineage (GTDB taxonomy): Bacteria > Gemmatimonadota > Gemmatimonadetes > Gemmatimonadales > GWC2-71-9 > JADFNB01. The sequence goes on from JAZDCY010000056.1 coordinate 23,580, forward strand.
CGATCTCGGCGTAGCGCGCAACGGTGGCGGCAACAGCGGAATCCGGTTCCACTGCGTCGGTCCAGACCGTCTCGATCCGCGACCGTACCTCGCGGACCCCGTTCGCGCGCCGCACAAAGTCCACCACCGCGAGATTGGTCCCGCGGGCGCGCGCCTGCACAATGAGAATGCCGTTGATCACGTGATTCACTTCGGAGTGTGTATGACCGCTCACGATCAGGTCGATACTGGCCGAGTCGAGCCCGCGCGCCAGGTCCACGACCTCTCCCTGACACTCTGGATTGCAGAGCGCCCCGGAGTGCGTCACGATGAACGTGAAATCCGGATTGGCGCGGCGGACCTCGGGCAAAACGCGGTTGACCGACTCCGCGCCATCGCGAAACAGCAGTGTCTGTACGTTCAGCGGATTGGTCGTGGTCGGGGTCGACTCGGTGATGACCCCTATGACGGCGATCTTCAACCCGTTCCGCTCGATCATCGTCCAGGGAACGGCCCACGCCGGTCGCGCCTCCGGATGGTCCCGCAGGCGGATATTCGCCGCCAGCCATGCATACTCGGATTCATTGAACCGCGCACGCGCGCTGTCGATCGACCAATCGAACTCATGGTTCCCAATGGCGGCAGCGTCGTACCCTATTAGGTCGAATATCTCGGTGACCGACCGACCGAACACGAAATTCGAGATCGGCGTTCCCTGCCATTCGTCACCGCCATCGAGCCGCACGGACGGGCATGCACACTCCGCTGCAAGCGAGTCCATCCAGCCTTTGAGCGCCGCCGCACCGCCAACCTCGCGCCCGCTCGCCCACGACGGTGTATCCGACTCCAACGCGCCGTGTAGGTCGTTCGTGGCCAACACGCGTAACAGAATCGTATCCCGGACAGGCGCCACCGGAGGGCCAAACACCGCCCGGACGCGAGCCGCACCCGACGCCGGAATGAGCCGCCACGACGGATCGAAATAGGCGTCGGTTCGCAACGTGTCGGCGTCGCGGATCGCTGCGACGACAAGATCGCGGATGTTCTGGCCACGATCGTAGACGACTGGGAGGCCGCCGAGCATATCGAACCCCCCACCCCCGGCCTGTCGATAGCTGTTGAGCGCCAGCGTGAACGTGTCCGCCGCCATGACGAGTTGTCCCTCGAACGTGAGCTGTCGGATGCGCGAACCGGCCGGACGCGACACATCGATCACATACGACACACCACTCACGATATCGTAGTTGTAGCCACGGACCGAATCGTTGATGGGATGCGCCGCCGTCGTCGCTCGGAAGTACCTCGCGGACCGCTCGAGGTAGGCGCGCAACGTACCGCCGTCGATGCGCACGGCCTTGAGCGTATTCTCGTACGGATACATCCCTGCCACGTCACTCAACCGGACTGCATCCGGTCCGAACCCTCCGCGCACGTTGAACGCCGCCGTCGCCGAGAGCTGCGTTCCCGCGACGCGCCGGAGCACATCATTGATGAAGTCGATGATGGGCGTGTCTTCCGCGCGAGCATACCTGGCACTCCAGTCACCGACGAGCGTCGCGAGCGGTTGCGTAACCCAGGAACGAACGTCCTCATGCGCACGCGCCAGTCGCCGCTGTACTTGCGGTAGCGGACGAACGTCCGCGAGCGGAACGCCTTCACCGACGATACGCACGACGCGCCAGGGTTGCCCGGCGTTGCGCGCGAGCCAGATATGCGCGACCGCTAGACTCTGCGCCCAGGGTTGGGGCTGAATGAAGTGCACGCCATCGATGACGGAATCGTTCATCTCCTGGTGGGAATGACCAACCACCACCAGGTCGGGCGGCACGGAGACGGCGGCGAGGCGAGCCGCCACGTTCTCCTCACCGACGCCCGTCGTGTCGTAGGACGATCCCGGTCCCATCCCGGAATGGACAGCGACAACCACCAGATCGGCGGCGCTCCGAACAAGCGGCAAGATCTGCTCCGCTGCCGGGAGGATGCGCCGCACGGCGACACGTCCGGCCACGCGCTGCCGGTCCCACACCATCACGCCGGGCGTCGTGAAGCCGGTCACGCCAACGCGGACCCCACCACGGGGGAGCACGACATATGGCTGATAGACCAGCGTGTCGCGGGGGAGTCGGCGGATGTTGCCGGATACTATGGAGAAGGCGGCCGGCCGATACGCGCGCGCCAGCACATCCAGCCCGAAATTGAATTCATGGTTGCCGGGAGTGATCACATCGTACCCCACCGCGTTCATCGCGTCGAGCACGGGATGGACACTGGCGGGCTGCTCCACGGCAAAGTAGGTGGCGAATGGGCTGCCCTGGATGAGATCGCCGGCGTCGAGCACCAGGACCTCACCCGGATACCGCTGACGCAACGAATCGACAACGGTTGCGGCGCGCGCCAGACCCCACGGGGCTGCGCGATCGTTCACATAATCCCACGCCGTCGCGTGGCCGTGGACATCGGTCGTGGCCACGATGACCACGTGCGCCGTGTCTTGCCCGCTTGCCGGCCGGCCAGTGGCCGCCACGAGCGCAATGGGTACGACCAACATGCTTCGCATGAATCACGCAATCTGACCAGGCCGCGACACGCGCGCAAATGCGGGGGCGATTATTATTCGCGGCACGATGAAGTACCACATTCTCGTGGTTGACGACGAGCCCGATATCACCGCACTCGTTGCCTTTCACCTCGCGAGAGCGGGGTATGGTGTGACGACGGCCGGCGACGGGTCGGAAGCCCTCAGGGCCGCGCGGGAGCAGCCGCCCGACCTCGTTGTGCTCGACCTCATGCTCCCGGGTCTCTCAGGGTTCGACGTCCTCGAGACCCTGCGCGACCGTCCTGAAACCAGCAAGGTCGGCGTGCTATTGCTTACCGCCCGCAAGAAAGAGGCAGATCGTATCGAGGGCCTGTCGCTGGGTGCAGACGACTACCTCGTCAAGCCGTTCTCTACCAAGGAGCTGGTCCTGCGCGTCGGGGCCATCCTGCGTCGCATGTCCGGGCCATCGGTCGCGAAGGGCTCGCGTATCTCCGCCGGGGCATTGTCCATCGACTTGGCCGGTCACACGGTATGCTACGATCGGGATGTGCTGGATCTCACCGCGACCGAGTTCAGGCTTCTCGTCACGCTGGCCGAGCGCAGGGGTCGGGTACAGAGTCGCGCGCAGCTCCTCGAGGCCGTTTGGGACGCGAATCCCGAAATCCAGACGCGCACCGTGGACATGCACGTGCAGCGGCTGAGGTCCAAACTGGGAAAGGCCGCCGATCTCATTGAGACGGTTCGTGGGTTTGGCTATCGCTTCCGACGCGACAGGCAGCGCACGGGACGGTGACCTCCCGTGCCCGGACGCTGCTCGCGATGCTGGCGATCCTCGTCGTGACAGTGCTCATCTCGACGATCGTGGCCGAGCGCGGCTTGCGGCGAGAACTCGTGACCCGGCTGGCAGACGAGACGCAAATCGATACCGCCGTGTCCGATGCCAAACGCACCGTGTATCTGGCGGCGGTGGTGGCGCTAGCTTTCGGGACGGGAGTGGCCGCCGTCTCGGGGCACATCATGGGGCGACCACTGCGACAGCTCGCACGCGCCGCACGCCAGCTCGCCAATGGAAGTCCGCCAACATACCCGACGTCGTCGGTACCGGAGATTCGAGATCTCGTACACGCGTTGAAAACCATGCGGGAGCAGCTCGCCGACCGCATCGCCACCATCGAGACAAATCGCGCGGGGACCAGCGCACTAATCGAGTCGATGATCGAGGGTGTCGTCGCGGCTGATGCGAGCGGCAGTGTGCTGGTGTGCAACACCGCCATGCGGCGTCTCCTAGAACGGGAATCCGATGCCACGCTGCCAAACATCAAGCAGCTTTTCGGTCGCGCCGACACGCGCGCTGTAGTAGACGAGGTACTGGCCGGCCAATCCGTTTCCGGACTCGAGCTGATGCTAGGCACGCGAACGGTGCTCGTCACCGCGCGCCCGCTCCCCGCAGGAGGTGGCGTCATCTGCGCGCACGACATCACGAACCTGCGGCGACTCGAGAACGTGCGACGGGATTTTGTCGCCAACGTATCCCACGAGCTGAAAACACCTCTCACCAACATTGCCGGGTACAGTGAAACACTCCTGCACGACCCGGTGGATACAGAAACCGCGCAACGGTTTCTGCAGGTGATCCACGCGAATACGCAGCGCATGCAGCACCTCGTCGACGACCTGCTCGACCTGGCGAAGCTCGAGTCGGGCGGCTGGCGTCCCGCACCGCAGCGAGTGGATCTCCGCGAAGGCGCGGCATTGGCGTGGGCACCGCTGGCGGATCGGGCCGGCTCGGTACACGTAAACTTGTCCCTCACGATGGACAGCGGGTTCGCGCTCGTCGCCGACCCGAGCGCGTTTCATCAGATACTGACGAACCTGTTTGACAACGCCCTGCGCTATAGCAGCGAAGGGGGGCGGATCGAAGTGATTGGGAACGTGCTGGACCAGGGCACCGAAGTGTTGGTGCGAGACAGCGGGACGGGTATTGCCGCAGAGCACCTCCCCCGGATATTCGAGCGATTCTATCGCGCGGATCCTGCCCGGTCGCGGGCGCAGGGTGGGACGGGTCTCGGTCTTTCCATCGTCAAGCATCTCATGGAGGCGCACAGCGGCTACGTGGAGGTCCGCAGCGCGTTCGGGCACGGCACCACCGTAAGGCTGTTCTTCCCCCATGATCCTCCCACGCTCGGCCAACCTGATCGTACCTAGCGTCGGCGGCCCTCACATGCCTCCCCGGCACGGCGGATAGTCGGACAATGACGCCGCTCGACTGGGGCATCGTCGTCGCCTACCTGGTTTTCGCACTGGGCGTGGGCGTCGTGTTTCGCCGGCGCGCCGGCCGATCGATAACCGAGTACTTCCTCTCGGGTCGCTCCCTTCCGTGGTGGCTCGCCGGCACGTCGATCGTTGCGACGATGTTCGCCGCCGACACGCCGCTTGTCGTGGCTGGGCTGGTGGCTAACGACGGGATCGCAGGCGTCTGGTTCATCTGGAACTTCGCCGCCGCACACCTCCTTGCCACGTTCTTCTTTGCCCGGCTGTGGCGCCGCGCGGGCGTGGTGACGGACCTCGAACTCGTCGACATCCGCTATTCCGGCACGCCGGCGCGGATCTTACGCGGATTCCGCAGCGTGTGGGAAGGCGTCGTGCTGAACTCCATCATCATGGGCTGGGTGATCCTCGCCATGGTGAAAATCCTCGGCGTACTGGTGGACCTCGATGCCGTCACCGCCACGTTGCGCATCGATCATCTGATCGACGGTCGGTGGTTCGGTATTCTCATCTGCCTCGCGGTCGCGACCGCGTACACGGTCCTGTCGGGACTCTGGGGCGTCGTGGTCACGGACATCGTGCAGTTCGTGATCGCCATGGTAGGAGCCATTGCGCTCGCCATCATTGTCGTCCACGACGTGGGCGGTGTCGCCGAGTTGAAGCTGCGCCTAGCCGAGCGCTTCGGGTCAGCGGCAGACAGCTACCTCAGCATCGTACCGGACGGAAGCGAGATAGCACTCCCCTGGATCACGTTCCTGGCGCTGATAGGCGTGAACTGGTGGGCAACCCGCGACGCGGGCGGCACGAGCTACATGGTACAGCGGATGCTCGCTACCAAGAACGAGGCGCATAGCTTCCTGGCCGTACTCTGGTTCTGCGTGCTGCACTACATCGTGCGGCCCTGGCCGTGGATCGTGGTCGCGCTCGCCGCGCTCGTGGTGTTTCCCAACCTCCCCGATCCCGAGTTGGGATACCCCCGGATGATCGTGGCGATGCTCCCCGCAGGACTCCTCGGCCTCATGGTGGCAAGCATGGTGGCGGCCTTCATGAGCACTATCGACACGCTGCTCAACTGGGGTGTATCGCTCCTCGTCAACGATCTGTACAAACCGTTCGTGCGCCGACGCGCCGCGGAGACGCACTACGTGCTCATCTCAAAGCTCCTCATCGTCGGCCTCGTGATCGTAGGCGGTATCGCGGCGTACCTCATGCAGACGATCCGTGGCGCATGGGAGCTGTTCTTTGGGATGACGGTGGGCATTGGCGGTCTCTACATCATGCGCTGGTGGTGGTGGCGCGTAAACGCGTGGAGCGAGATCGCCGCCTGGGTTGCCACTGCCACCGTGTACCTCGGCCTGAACTGGCTCGCGCCGGCGCTGGGATTCGGCTGGACGCTGATCATCACCGCGCTCGGGTCCACCGCCTGCTGGATTGGCGTCGCCCTCCTTACCGCCCCCACTGATCAGGCGGTGCTGCTCGCCTTCTATGAGCGGGTGCGGCCGGGGACCCCGTGGTGGGGACCGATCGCCCGACTGAGCGGCGTCTCGGTGAAAGCGGTCGGGTGGCACGACGTTGGAGAGTGGCTCGCCGCCCTTGTGGCCCTCTATGCCGCCGTGTTCGGCGTCGGGTGGCTAGTGCTAGGTGACTGGATCTATGGCGCAACGGCGCTCATGGTCGCCGCGCTCGGGGGGTCGGTCATGATCCGCTCGGTGACGCAGGCGTGGCGAGAGGTCTGACCGCGCACCAACGGCCGGATTCGAACGGGTAGGACAAATCGGAGCCGCTCTTGCGACGCTCAACGCCAGGTACCGACCTCGACCCTCGGACGCGTGTGTTTGGCAACGAGTTCCGGATTGGTGAAGAGCTTGATCAAGGCAACGCCGGCGATGAACCCGCCCAGATGAGCCGCGAACGCCACGCCCCCCTCTTGCGCCCCGCCGATGGCGGGGAGGCCTCCAAGCAATTGCAGAAGGAACCAGTACAGCAACATGAGATAGGCGGGCACGGCCACCGTGAAGATGAGCCCGAAGAAGATCAGCGTGTGGATGCGCACCCGCGGGTACAGGATCAGATACGCGCCCATGACACCACTCACCGCCCCGGACGCGCCAACCATCGGGACCGCAGATGAGGGACCGCTCGCAATCTGGGCGACGGCGGCAACCACACCGACGACCAAGTAGAACACCGCGAACCGGGTGTGGCCCATCGAGTCCTCGATGTTGTTCCCGAAGATCCACAGAAACCACATGTTGCCGATCAGATGGAACCACCCACCGTGCATGAACATCGACGTAAACACGGTATACCACGGTACACCGGACGTGATCACGCAGACGGACTGGGGCCCGACGCGGAACTGCGTTCCTTCAGGCAAGCGTCCCAACAGATCGCCCGGGACGAGCCCCAGCTCGCAGACCGAGCGAGCGAGCGCCGGGCTGGTCCCTGCTCCCTGAACCAGCAACCACACCGCCAGATTGGCCACTATTATGCCGATCGTCACGATCGGGGTCAGTTCGGTGGGATTCTCGTCGCGATAGGGGAACACTCGTATCCTCGGTGTCTCGTGATGGTAGCACTCTAACGTGATACGCGACAATTATATGTGCTGCTTTGGGTTTGTGCGCGGTGAGCGGTGAGCGGTGAGCGGTAAGCGGGAACGGACCCACCTCAAGCAGAACCTGCGCACAGCGTACCGCTCACCGCGTACCGTCTCACTGCCATATTGGCACCAAAAGCTGGTACGTCGCTTGCTTCTGGACTAGGATCTGGTTGACATAAGAGCCTGAAAACACCTCAAGGGGAGCAAATATGGCGCAGAAAGTCATCGGCATCGACCTCGGCACGACGAACTCCGTGGTTGCCGTCATGGAGGGTGGCGACCCGGTTGTCATCCCCAATTCCGAGGGCGGCCGGACGACGCCATCGGTGGTGGCTTTCACCAAGGATGGCGAGCGCCTCGTAGGGCAGGTCGCGAAACGACAGGCAGTCACGAATCCGCAGAACACGATCTTCTCGATCAAGCGGTTCATGGGCCGCCGGATGAACGAGATCACGGTAGAGAAGAAACGCGTGCCGTACGAGGTGCGTTCGGGGAAGAACGATCTGGCGTCGGTCGAGATCGGCGGCAAGCAGTACACGCCGCCCGAGATCTCGGCAATGATCCTCCAGAAAATGCGGCAGACCGCAGAGGACTATCTCGGCCACAAGGCGGAGAAGGCCGTGGTCACGGTGCCCGCGTACTTCAACGATTCGCAGCGTCAGGCAACCAAAGACGCCGGCAAGATTGCCGGGCTCGAGGTGCTGCGGATCATCAACGAGCCTACGGCCGCGGCACTCGCCTACGGTCTGGACAAGAAGAAAGAAGAGAAAATTGCCGTCTTCGATCTCGGAGGCGGCACGTATGACATCTCCGTGCTGGAGCTGGCCGAGGGCGTGTTCGAGGTCAAGGCCACCAACGGCGATACGCATCTCGGTGGCGACGATTTCGACGAGCGCGTCATCCAGTGGCTGATCGACGAGTTCAAGAGGGACCAGGGGATAGATCTCTCGAAGGACCCGATGCCACTGCAGCGCCTCAAGGAGGGCGCCGAAAAGGCGAAGATGGAGCTGTCGACGGCATCCCAGACGGAGATCAACCTGCCGTTCATTACGGCCGACCAGTCCGGCCCCAAACACCTGAACACGACCCTGACCCGGGCCAAATTCGAGCAACTGGTGGACGACCTCATCCAGCGCACGATAGAGCCCATGAAGAAGGCGTTGAACGACGCCGGTCTGCAGCCCGATGCCATCGACGAGGTCATCCTGGTGGGTGGGTCGACCCGGATCCCGAAGGTCCAGCAGGTCGTGAAGGAGTTCTTTGGTAAGGAGCCGCACAAGGGAGTGAATCCCGACGAGGTCGTGGCCATCGGCGCCGCAATTCAGGGCGGTGTGCTGGCCGGCGAGGTGAAAGACGTGCTTCTGCTCGATGTGACGCCGTTGTCGCTCGGCATCGAGACTTTGGGCGGCGTAACGACCGTCCTGATCCCTCGCAACACCACGATCCCGACGAAAAAGTCCGAGGTTTTCTCGACCGCGGAAGACAACCAGACCACGGTCGAGATCCACGTGCTCCAGGGCGAGCGGGAGATGGCAATAGACAACCGGACCATTGGCCGGTTCCAGCTCACGGGCATTCCGCCCGCTGCGCGCGGCATGCCGCAGGTCGAGGTCGCCTTCGATATCGATGCCAACGGCATCCTGCACGTTTCGGCGCTGGACAAGACGACCGGCAAGGAACAGAAGATCCGCATCGAGGCGTCGAGCGGACTGTCGGACGCCGAGATCGACAAGATGGTCACGGAGGCCGAGGCGCATGCAACGGAGGACAAGGGCCGACGCGAGGAGATCGAGCGCCGCAATCGTCTCGACTCGCTGATCTTTCAGGTCGAGAAGGACTCGAAGGAGTGGGTCGACCGGCTCGATGACACCAACAAGGAGCGCCTCGACGGCGCTGTGGAGGCCGGAAAACAGGCGCTCCGGGCGGGCGGTGCCGAGGAGATTGAAAAGGCATTGGAAGAACTGTCGCAGGCCTACTCCGCCGCTGGCGCCTCACTCTATGAAGCGTCGCAGGCACAGGCAGCCGAGCAGCCGGAAGCCGGTGCTGAGGAGGGTGCCACTGACGAGGCCAAGCCCGACGAGGACGTAGTCGAGGCGGACTACGAGGTGGTAGACGAGGAGAAGTAGCGACGCCGGAACCCCGTCGCGCATCTAGGTTATGTTGAAGAACCATAAACGTTCCAATCGAGCGAGTCGTCATATGGCTAGGAAGAGAGATTGGATGAAATTCGGCGTCCTGGTCGCGCTCACGTTCGTACTGGCCGCGACCTTTGCGGGCGCGGGCGATCGTCCCGTGCGGACACCGGTCCAGCAAGAAGCCGCCGCGCTGCAGGTGCTGGCGACCCCGGCGCCGGCCCCCCTCCCAGAGGTCGCCCAACCCGCCGCCGGCCTGAGCGGGTCATTCAAGGCGGTGGCGGATCTCGTACGGCCCGCGGTCGTGTTCATCCGCGCCGACGTGATCGAGACGGCGCGTCAGCAGGTCCCGCGCGGATTCGAGGATCTGTTCCCGGATTCCCGAGGCGGACAGCGACTGCGGCGCGGACAGGGAAGCGGCTTCATTATCTCCGCCGACGGCTACATCATCACCAACAACCACGTCGTCGAGAACGCCTCGAAACTCATGGTTCGACTGTACGACAAACGTGAGTTCGAAGCGCGGGTCGTCGGCCGTGATCCATCGACCGACGTGGCCGTGATCAAGATCGACGCGTCCGGACTCCCCGCTGTCTCCCTGGGCAATTCCGATTCGCTCTCGGTCGGCGAGTGGGTTCTTGCCGTCGGCAACCCGCTGGGCGAGCAGTTCTCGTTCACCGTCACCGCGGGAATCGTGAGCGCCAAGGGTCGCGTCCTGAGGGGCCTGCCGATCCAGTCCGCATACCGGATTCTCGACTTCATACAAACCGACGCGGTGATCAATCCCGGCAATTCCGGCGGGCCGCTGGTCAACATCCGCGGTCAGGTGATGGGCGTCAACGCAGCCATTGCCAGTGACAACGGTTTCTATCAGGGCTACGGCTTCGCGATTCCCGCAAACCTCGTCCGCGCGGTATCGAGCCAACTCATCGCCGACGGCCGCGTAACCCGGGCCATCCTGGGAATTCAGATCAACCCGGTAACGCCAGAGGACGCTGAGTACGTCGGATTGGACGAGATTCGCGGTGTCCGGGTCGACGACTTCTCGGCCGATGGCCCGGCAGAAGCCGCCGGTATCAGGCGTGGCGACATCATCGTGGAACTGGACGGTGAGCGGGTGGATTACGTCGGTCAACTACAGCAACTCGTTGGCTTCCGTCACCCCGGCGAAACCGTGAGGGTGACCGTCGTACGACGCGGTGGGGAACATGTTGACATCCCGGTGCGGCTCAGCGAAGCCCCGAGCGAGGAGACGACGGTCGCCAGTACTGTACCGGCCGAAGAACCTGCTCCGGGCAACCACGAGACCAAGCTGGGCATCGCCGTGCGGCCCCTCGACGAGGAGACCGCGGGTCGGCAAGCAAGGATAGGGGCGCAAAACACCGGACTCGCGGTAATGAGCGTAGATCTCAACAGTCCCGCGCGCGACCGTCTGTTCCCGGCACAGCGCGGGCAGCTCGGTGACATCATCACGCACGTGAACGGCGCGCGCGTGCACACCATCGCGGACCTCGATGCCGCGCTCGGTGAGACCGGCGCGGGAGATCTCATCTCGCTCAGGGTCTTCAACCCGGCCGGGAACCAGGGCAGCGGCATCTCACGAGTTGTCCGACTGCGGATTGGGCGGTAGATGAGTCGCTAGTGTAGGTGCAGCAGCGTGCAGCGCTTGCCAAGCGCCCCCGATGTGTGGGGGCGCTTTTTTCTTGCGAAGGCACACGTCGTGGCATCCAAGATTCCGCCGGCGCCACCGCGCAGTTAGGGCGGGAGCGCCACCAAAGCCGGCGGCGCGCGGGCCGCAGCGCGCCGGCGGCGAGGACGGACTCGACGGCGCGGTCCTGCATCAGTATCGGCGGCGCTCCGAGTGAGCGGCGAGTCATGGTACATGATGACGGCCGCAACAGTCACACCCTCGCGAGCAAGAACCCTGAGGAACGCTTTGACGCATGCGGGATCGAGCTGGCTGCCGGCGACTCTAAGGAGCTCGCGGATGGCGAGGTCCACCGAGAGTGCCTTCCGGTACGGCCTGGCAACGGTCATCGCGTCGAACGCGTCTGCGACCGCCACGATGCGCGCACAGAGGGGGATGTCGTCGCCACGCAGACCATCCGGATACCCTAGTCCATCAATGCGCTCGTGATGACTGCGAGCGATCTCCAAGATCATCGGGCGATCGCCAGAGACGGGCCCCAAGATTCGCTCACCGATGACGGTGTGCTGTTGGATCAGCCGAAATTCGTCGTCGGTGAGAGCTGATTCGCGCGTGAGGACCTCGTCGGGCACCCCAATCTTCCCTATGTCGTGCAAGGCCGCGGCGAGCTGCAGGTCAGACAGATCATTCTCGGCGAAGCCCAGCTCCCGTGCGATCGCCACCGAGTATGCGCTCACGCGACCGGAGTGTCCGCTCGTATAGCCATCCCGCGCCCGAAGCGCTTGCTGCAACGCACCAACCGCGCCGCGGTCGGAGACACTGGCTCGCACTGACGACTCGTGGGAGGTTGGGTCAAATCGACCCAAGTCGAGCGCAACTGTTGCGACAGCGCCACTCCCCGGAATCCGTATGGCGGCGATCGGCAAAGACTTTTGTGTGCAACGACTTGCAGTGATCAAAGCAGCCTCAGCGTGTCAAGACGAGATCCATTCTCTCGGTGAATTCCACCATCCTACGGGGCAATGGGTGGGCCAACCAGTTGCGTCACCACAACGCATTTTATGACAACGACTTATGGTCCTTTCATCCAGCAAATGGACCTGGTACAAAACGTGCGACCTGGTTCAAACCGGACCAACTTTCGCGGGAGCCCATTTTGGCTGACGTTGCCATACTCGTCGTGCGGTTTTCCGATTCGTTCGCGGATCTCTGGCCGGATCTGGCCGGCGAGCGCGGCGCGGAGCTGCTCGTCTCCGACGCCGCAAGCGGTGAACCCACGCTCTCAAAGGTGGCAGTGGTCATCCTCGCAGCAGGTGGTGCCGAGCGAGACGCATACGAATGGCTCGAGCGTCATGAGTTCCGGTCTGCGCCGCCTGTTTTCGCCGTTGGCGGCGACCCCGGTCGCCGCGTCACGGCCAAGCTCGTCGGTCAGGGCGCCAAAGATTATTTCGCGCTACCAGAGGACCTGGAACTGCTGCGCAATGCCGTGTCGGCGGCGGTGAAGCGTCGCGCGCGCAAGCTCGACCGGGAGGCGCTCGAGCCCGCCGATCCTAAGATTGAAGCGTTCTCGGGAATCATCGGAGACAGTCCCGCGCTGCGCACCGTTCTGGGCCGGGCGGCCCGGGCCATCCCGCATCCGGATACGACCGTCCTCATTCTCGGAGAGACCGGCACAGGCAAGGAGCTGCTTGCCAAGGGGATACACGCGGGTGGTCCCCGTCGACGCGCGCCTTTCGTACCGGTCAATTGCTCGGCACTCCCCAAGCATCTCGTCGAATCCGAGTTATTCGGACACGAGCGCGGCGCATTCACCGACGCGCACGCGGCAAAGCCCGGACTCTTTGAAGTTGCTGATGGCGGCACGCTGTTCCTCGACGAGATCGGCACGCTGCCGACGGACGTGCAAGCCAAGCTCCTCCGCGTGCTCGAGGACAAGTGCATCCGCCGTGTGGGCGGCACGAAGCTGCGGACGGTAGACGTGCGGATCCTCGCCGCGACGAACGGGAACCTGCTGGACGATATCGACGCCGGCGAGTTCCGCGAAGATCTCTTCTTCCGCCTCAGCGTGATCACGCTCACTCTGCCGCCACTACGAGCGCGCGGAAAGGATGTCCTGCTCGTGACGCAGTGGTATCTCGACAAGCTCGCGCGGCAGCACGGCATGCCGGCGCCTTCCCTCACGCCGGAAGCGCACAGCGCACTGCTGGCCTACCACTGGCCGGGAAACGTGCGCGAACTAAGGAATGGAATCGAGCGAGCGCTCTTGCTTTCCGAGGACGGTGAGCTCGACGTCTCCGAGCTGGTTCCGCGCACGGATCGGCCGGCAATGATCGAAGGGACCATCCCGTTTCCGGCAGCACTCGACGACATCGCGACAGCTGCAGCCAAGTCGACCCTCGAGCTGTGCGGCGGAAACCGAAGCGAGGCCGCCCGTCGACTCCACATTTCCCGTCGGCGCCTCCGCCGACTGCTGGACGAAGACCAGGTTTCGGCCTGATCGCGGAGCGCCTGGTACGGATTGATCCAGGCTGGCGCGAATCGACCCAGAGCCCCCGCACTTCGGTGCACAGCTAAGAGTTTGTCGTGAAAGACCTTAGTGAAAGCACCAAGAGCGGCACAGTCCCTGCAAACCCTCATTGAGGCACACACCTCGGTGTCGTTCACTCCAGGGACGGACCGAATGGCCGGGGATCCATTCTTAGACGTGACTGTCCTAGGGGGACCACGATGCGAAAACCAAAGTTGCTCACCGCGCTGGGGCTTGGCATGCTCATGGCCTGCGCCGAAGCCACCGGCCCGCCGGCCGAAGGGGCAGCCTCTGCACCTCCAACAATGCACGCCCTGCGCTGGAGAGGCGACGTTGCGCCCTCGTTCCGTGCTGAACGGCGCGACGCGGGCGGACGGGTATTGCCCGCGCCACTGAGCCCGTTGAACGCAGTGAGCGGCAACGGTGGCACCGGTTACTCCGTGAGTTTCTGGGCCGTGCGGGGTGAGGCTCGGACGTTGCGCATCGATGTCATGGGCGCCTCGGTTCAAGGACAGTTCCTCGAGATAGCGGTTCCGGCTGCCGCGTTGGCTTACCGCCCGAACGGAACTCCCTTCGTCGCCGGCGACTCCATCTTCATCACCGTACAGGTCGATGCGTCACAACTAGTAGTCGACTTCGAGCCATCCGGCCTGGTCTTCAACGAAGGTGATCCGGCGGTTTTGTACGTCTGGTACACCGCAGCCGACGAGGATCTCAATGCCGACGGTGAGGTGAACGAAGCCGACCTGGCGATCCAGGAGGATCTTCTCGGAATCTCGTACCGTGGGCACGTTGGCGGGTCGTGGGAGCAGGTCTCATCCGACCACGCGATCGCGTCAAAGCGCTTCGCGCTTCCGCTCGCGCATTTCTCCGGTTACGCGGTCTCCTACTAGAAAATGAACGTGAAGGAGTCCCTTCAGATGCTGAACCAGGCCCAGAAGCTGGTGGAGACTGGGAGGCACGCCGCGGCGGTGGATCTCTTGCAAGATCGTCCGGAGGAAGAGCTCAATGGGTCCCCCACACTCGCTCTTCTCTACGGGATCGCTCAGGCAAAGGTCGGGCTGCATGCGTTCGGAGCACACTGGGTGCAGATGGCCCTCGAACGGGCGCGAGAGCGTGGAGATCGGGCAATCGAAGCCCGAGCGCTCAACGTGTCGGGCGCTATCGCACTCGAGCACGGTGATATCGACCAGGCCGCCGAATGTTTCACTGGCGCACTCGCCGAGGCAGAGCGCGACGGCGATCACGCCACGGTCGGACGGTGCTCCAACAACCTCGGCATAATCGCCAATATGCGCGGTGACTACGGCCGAGCGGTCGGCTCGTTCACTCTGGGCCTTGCGGCCTTCCAACAGGCAGGCCTGCAGGCCGGTATTGCTGAGGCCTTGCACAACCTTGCCATCTCCTACCGAGATCAGGGCGATCTCGACAACGCGTTGCGTACCGCAAGCCAGGCGGTGGATGAGGCGGGCGAATCCGGCGACGTCGGGCTCGCAGCCCTAACCCACGGCGGTCGCGCCGAAATCCGCCTGCTGGCCGGGGACGCCAAGGCTGCGCTGCGCGAGGTCGAGCGTGCGGCCGAGACGCACCGGGACCTCGGCAATGCGGTTGCTGAGGCAGAGGACCTGCGTGTCCTCGCGGGCGCGCTCGCCGAAACCGGCGAGCCGGCTGAAGCCGAGCGTCTACTCAACGAGGCTATCGAACGCTCAGACAGGCACCGGCGCCCGCTGCTCGGGGCGCAGGCACGCCGTGACCTCGCCCGGCTCATGCATCGTCTCGGCCGCGGTGCGGAGGCGCGCGAGTTGGCCCGGACCGCTCGTGCCAGTTTCAGCGCGTTGGGAGCCCGGGTTGAAGCCGAAGCGCTCGACAAGATGATCGACGACTTGGACTAGTCACGCTTACCGACGGGCGAGACAGCCCGTCCGTCCTATCTGGTGGCTGGTCCCCGCCTCTCCTGCACCTTATACTGGGGCCCAGCCATGAGCTTGCCCCTCCTCCGTTGCGCTTTCCTCGTTTCGATTGCCGTCGCCGGGGCGTGCCGGCAGCCCCCTCCCTGTCCCGGGGAGTGCGACACCGCGGTCGTTGCGGTCGGTGCGGATGCCGACGTGCTCTTGCCTGTCCTCAGCCAGACTGACGTCGGCCGAGCCGTCGGCCACCAATTGTTCCTCAAGCTCGCCGACATAGGTCCGAACATGAACACGGTCGGGGACGCCGGCTTCGAGGGGAAACTCGCCGATTCGTGGAGGTTCGAGGACTCACTGACGCTCGTCTTCAGGTTGCGCGACGATGCGCGCTGGCACGACGGCGTTCCGGTCACCGCACGCGACGTGGCGTTCTCGTTCCGTCTCTACCTGGACACAATCGTGAACGCGCCGGCACGACCGCTGCTTAGCCGAATCGCGGGTGTCGAGGCTCTCGACGACCACACCGTCGCGGTGCGGTTCACACAGTGGTACGCGCAGCAGTTCTACGACGCGACCCATCACGTGTACGTCGTCCCGAGACATCTGCTCGATAGCATTCCGCGAGATCGACTTAGGTCGCATCCGTTCCTACGGAATCCCGTTGGGAACGGACCGTACCGTCTGACCCACTGGCGCGCGGGCGAGACCATAGAACTGGGAGCGGACACGACGTTCTTTCTTGGCCGTCCCGGCATACAGCGGCTTGTGTGGCGCATCACGCCCGACCCAACGACGTCGCTAACGCAGCTCGTGGCTGGCGAGGTGGACATTATCCCGGCCATCGTTGGGCAAGACAACATCGCGCGCGCGCAGGAGGCCTCGCACGCACGGCTCGTACCGTATCCGTCGCCTGTCTACATGTTCGTGGGATTCAATCTGCGGGACCCTGATGACCTCGAGCGGGCGCACCCGCTGTGGGGGGATCGCGCGCTGCGGCGTGCGGTGACCCTCGCGACGAATCGCGGGGCGATCGTTCGCGCGGTGCTCGGGGAGTGGGGGCGCGTTGCGGGCGGCCCGTTGACCCCGGCGATCAGTATCTGGCACGACGATCTCCGACAGCTACCGTACGACTCCGCCCGCGCGCACACCATCCTCACCGAACGCGGCTGGACGGACACCGATGGCGACGGCATCCGCGACCGCGACGGCGAGCCGCTCACGTTCGATCTCCTGTACCCCAGCTCCTCCCGAATCCGGGAGCAAGCCGCGGTCATTCTGCAGGACCAATTCCGACGGCTGGGCATAGACACCCGGCTCGTAGCCCTCGAGTTCAACACGTTCCTCGAACGGGCCGAGCGGGGGCATTTCGACGCCCTTCTTGGCGGCTGGCTCGCCGACCCGCCTCCAGGAGCGATCCGCGCATTCTGGGCCAGTGACGCGGTGCCAGGCTTCAACCCTGGGCGGTACATGAACCCCGTCTTCGATTCGCTCCTCGAACGTGCCATGCAGCACGCCGACCCGACGGAGGCACAGGTCGTGTGGGACAGCGCGTTGGCGGTGATCAACGAAGACGCACCCGCGATATGGTTGTTTACTCCCACCACTGTGGCCGTTGTCGCTCGGAGATTCGAGAATGTGACGGTGCGGCCTGACCTATGGGCGGCGACGATCTGGAAGTGGCGGTTGCGCTGACGGACGAGCTACGGAGTGAGGCGCATGGCCTTGCCTACCCCAACACGAACACCCCAAACAGGAAGAGCAACGCCACGATCACGGCCGACGCGATCATCAGCGGAAGCGTGAACACCATGGTGAAGAGCCGGTGATCGGATTTCAGGTGCATGTAGAACATTACGACGAGCGTGAACTTCGTGGCTGATAGGATGATCAGCGCAGGTGCCATGATCGCGGCGAAGGCAGGCACGTAGAAGATGCCGACTTCGACCACGGTGATTACCGTCAGGATGACGGCAATAGCCAGGTAGGTTGCGACGGTCGGGTGATCGTGCTCCTCGGCCGACGGCTGCATGAGCGAGAATTCCTTAGTCGACGCACGCATTAGCTCAGCCTCCCGCCGGGAGCGGGGTCGTCTGGATCAGATAGACGACGGTGAAGATCACAATCCACACTACATCCACAAAGTGCCAGTACAAACCCGCTATCTCTACGTTAAGCGCCTTCTCGGGCCCGAGCTTTCCCTGGAACGACCGTACTAGCAGCGTCAACAACCAGGTCACGCCAACGAAGACGTGGGCACCGTGAAACCCGGTTAGGGTGAAGAAGGTCGAACCGAAGAGGTTGGTGGTAAACCCGAGTCCCTCGTGCACGAATTGGGTGAACTCGTACGCCTGAAACCCAAGAAAGACCGCGCCGAGCAGCGCGGTCATGCCGAGCCACAGACGGCTCTGCAGCCTGTCACCGCGCTGTACCGCCGCGAGCGCCAGCACCATGCAGAGACTCGACATCAACAGGTCGAACGTGCTGACGGACGTGAGCGGGATATTCAGAATCTCATGCGTCGTTGGTCCGGAGACACTGCGGCCTTCATACACGAGGTAGGTCGCGATCAACGAGCCGAACAGCAGGCACTCCGAACCGATGAACGTCCAGAAGGCGATCTTGCGGTTGTCGAGCCCGGTACTCGTGTAGTGCGCGGCGGCGGTCGTCATCATTACATCTCGAACGGTTCGAAGGCCCAAGCGAAGATACACACGGCCACGATCAGCCCAGCGGCAACCGCGAGGAGAATGCTCTTGGCCAAGCCCGCCGTCGCCAGCACGATGATGCCGACGGCCGTGAGAACTGGCCAGAACGAACCGCCCGGCACGTGGATCGGCTCGGGCGGTTCGTCGGGAATCTCGGAGACGCCGTTCGGCGTCCACAGCGGCAACCGGCTGCGGACTTCCGGTATGACCGAGAAATTGTAAACCGGAGGCGGCGAGGAAACTGCCCACTCGAGTTTCGGGGAGTTCCACGGGTTCTTGCCGGCGGGCTCACCTTTCCTCAACGTCCTGATCACGTTGAGCACGAACACGATCATCGCAATCGCGATGATGAAAGTGCCCGCCGTCGAGATTTCGTTGAACCGTGTCACGCCCAGGTCGTCCGGGTACGTGTAGATCCGCCGCGGCATACCCAGCAGCCCGGAGAAGTGCATGGGGAAGTGCGCCAGGTTGACTCCAATGAACATCAGCCAGAAATGCGTCTTCCCAAGCCCCTCATGCATGATGCGCCCGAAGACCTTCGGGAACCAATAGTAGATACCGGCGAACAGGCCCATGATCGAGCCACCGACCAGTACGTAGTGGAAGTGGGCGACGACGAAGTAAGTGTCGGTTTGCTGCAGATCGGCGGGCGGTGACGCGTGCATGACGCCGGACAACCCACCGATCACGAACATCGCGATGAACCCAATGGAAAACAGCATGGGGGTGGCGAAACGGATCTGTCCACCCCACATCGTGGCAATCCAGTTGAAGATCTTGACACCGGTCGGGATGGCGATGAGCATCGTGGTCGCGCCGAACACCGAGTCGGCAACCGGACCGAGTCCGCTCGCGAACATGTGGTGCGCCCACACGCCCCACCCCATCACGCCGATGAGCAGCCCCGAATACACAACGACTGCGTAGCCGAACAGCGGCTTGCGCGAGAAGACGGGGAGTACGTCCGAGACGATCCCCATGCTAGGGAGAATCAGGATGTAGACCTCGGGATGCCCGAACAGCCAGAACAAGTGCTGCCAGAGCACCACGTCTCCGCCTGCAGAGACATTGTAGAAGGTTGTGCCGAACAGACGATCGAACGTGAGGAACACCAGCGCGACCGTGATGACCGGAAAAGCCGTCACGATGATGAACTGCGTCACGAACGCCATCCACGTGAACACCGGCATGCGCATCATCTTCATACCCGGCGCGCGCATGTTGATGATGGTCGTAATGAAGTTGAACCCTGCGGCTAACGACGCGACGCCCAGGATCTGCAGTCCAATGACCCAGAAATCGATATTGGGTCCGGGTGAATACTGACGCGACGTCAGGTTCGCGTACCCGAACCACCCGCCATCGGGCGCGACACTCAGCGAATCGATCCCGAACAGCGGACCGGCGACGAAGCTGAAGTTCATGAACAGCCCGCCCAGCAGGAATAGCCAGTAGCTGAACGCGTTCAGCCGCGGGAACGCGACGTCGCGCGCGCCGATTTGGAGCGGGATGATGAAATTGAAGAATGCGGCAGAGAGGGGCATGATGGCCAGAAAGACCATCGTCGTGCCGTGCATCGTGAACAGCTGATTGAAGGTCTCGGCACTGACGAGGCTGTTGTCCGGACGCGCAAGCTGAAGCCGGATCAACAACGCCTCGAACCCGCCGACCAAAAAGAAGAACACAGCGGTTGCGCCGTACAGTATGCCGATCCGCTTGTGATCGGTGGTAGTGATCCAACTCCACAAGCCGGTACGGGCCTCGTGCGTGGCGGGGGCCGGCGTGTCGGTGACGGCGGTCGTGGCCATGGCTAGCGCCTACTCTGCAGGTATGCGACGAGCGCCGCGATGTCGTCATCGCTGAGCGGGAACTGCGGCATCTTCGCGCCGGGTTTTTCGCCTTTCGGGTTTCCGATCCATCGGGCGAGACTGGCGGAATCATTGGGCAGTATCCCGGAGGCGATCGTGGTACGCGCCGCGACGTGCCAAAGTGTCGGGCCGAGCACGCCGCCCACGCCGTCCATCTGATGGCAGGCAATACACGTACGGAAGAAGAGATCCCGACCCGCCACCTGTTGGGCATCCGAAGAATC
The DNA here is from genome assembly GCA_036679645.1 of Gemmatimonadota bacterium. Lineage (GTDB taxonomy): Bacteria > Gemmatimonadota > Gemmatimonadetes > Gemmatimonadales > GWC2-71-9 > JADFNB01. The sequence goes on from JAZDCY010000056.1 coordinate 43,973, forward strand.
GAGCGGAACGGTCGCGCCTTGCTGCGCCACCCATGCGTCGAAATCCGTGGACGCATCGACCACCACGCGCATCCGCATGTTAGCGTGCGATTCGCCACAGAACTCCGCGCATTGGCCGGCGAACGTTCCGACGGAGTCCGGTGTGAAGACCAACCGCGTCACCCGTCCCGGCATGACGTCGCGCTTGCCGTGCAACTTTGGAATCCAAAACGAATGAATGACATCCGCCGACCGCATGACCAGCTCAATCGGGCGGCCCTGCGGTACGTGCAGCTCATTCGCGGTTGAGATGCCCAGGTCCGCGTACTGAAACTCCCACCACCATTGGTGTCCGATCACCTCGACCTGGAGCGCGTCGTCCGGCGCCCCGCCGTCGATCTCGAAGATCGTCTGAATAGTGGGAACCGCTATGAAGATGAGAATGGCTGCGGGCGCCATCGTCCACGCGATCTCGGCCACGGTGTTGCCGTGCACGTGCCTGGGTTCCGGTCGGTCGGGCCGGGCGCGGAAACGCACGATCGTCACGACGAGCGCGGCCTCGACAACGACGAAGACGACGACCGCCCACCAGAAGATCTGGGTGAACAGCGCATCGATCGCCCTGCCGCTATCGGCAGTGGGATGCAGGGTGGATTGCGGGAACGAGTCACCGCTGCATGCAGCGGCGCCTAGCATCAGCGCAACCGGAACTAGAAACCGGAGCGCTCGAGCCGCGCGCTTCCAGGGCTGGTGTCGAATGACCATGTCCCGTGGTTGCCGTTTGCAAATGCGTCCGGTGGCCGTTTGTGGGCCGCCGGACGCCCGCGTATGGTACTCCGGGGGGGCGTTGGGGTCAACGCGGCGGGTCCTCTTCGGGGGCGCGGGTACAATCAGTCAAGCTGACCAGAGTCAGATAGGCCACGTCCAACATCCCGTCAACCCACACCTCGCCCAATGGATGGTCAAGCACCCCGATACAGCCCTGACGTGGCCAGCAGATGTGATCGCCCGTCGGCTCGAGCGCATCCTAGAGGACGGCATTATCACTTCGGACGAACGCGACGACCTCCAGATACTGCTTGGGCAAGTGACCGGGAGCGATGCCGCGAGCGCGGCGCTCGCAAACCGCGCCTCGGGACTGCCACTCGACGAACCCGCACCGACCATCGAATTCGAGGGCCGCGCATTCTGCTTCACCGGCAAGTTCTACTACGGCATGCGCCGGAGCTGCCAAGCGGCTGTCGCCGATCGAGGCGGGGAATCGCACTCAGGCGTCACGACGAAAACCGACTATGTCGTGGTAGGACTTCTCGGTAGTCGAGACTGGATCCACGCCGGATGGGGAACCAAGATCGAGAAGGCAATCGAGTACCGGGACAGCACGGGACTGGCGATTGTCGGTGAAGACCATTGGGCAGCCAGCCTGTGATCCCTCTTCGCCTACCTCGACAGGGAGCGGGTGACGGAAGAAATGGTAGCTTTCGTGGTGCCCCGAACCATCTAGAATCCGCTCAACGCAGGAGTTGTGGTGCACCTAGACCTCATCGCCATTTGCGATATGGCGAACATCGACGTTGCCGGGAAGTTCAACATCATCGGCGAGTTCAATACCGTTTTTGCGCAGAATCCCCAAGCTGCGAACGTCGACATCACGCTCGTAGGTAGGATCATTGCCGAGACCACCGAAATGGCGACCGGGCATCAAATATCGATCGCCTTGATCGACGCGGATGGTACTGAGGTGGCTCGCCTCCCTAATCAACCCGTCTCATTCAAGAAGGTTCTACCGGGAACATCGGGGAACCTGCGGGCCGACTTTGTCCTCACATTGGCGAGGGCGTCGTTTCCGCACTACGGGTCATATCGATTCGATGTTCTGATCAATGGCCGACACTTGGGTGGACGTGAGTTCTACGTTCTGAATCCGCAAGCACGGCCCGCCGCCCCCGAACCACCTCCAGGGCTCCCGGGGTCGGCCGGGCCGCCTGACCTATTGCCTGGTTCGTGATCTTTGGCACGGTCAGCACGGGACTGGTTGGCCATGCTTGAGGATCGCAAACGCCTGCGATCCTGGCGATACCGTGACTTGCGAGCCGCGCTGACATGTGCGCAGGCAAACCTCGTCTCCGAGAAGGGAAGTCACCGAACCTACAAGCATGGGGACCACCGTGACCTCGTGACCCTGGTTGACAAGGGGAACGACACCTTACCAATTGGGTACGTCAAGGATGTCGCCAAGCTCCTTCGGGCAATCGTAGAACAAGAGGCTTAGGACCATGAAGACCCTTGAAGAGTATCTGGCAATGGATTGGTCTCCGATTACCGACACCGTCCGGGACGGAGACGAGGTATACGTTCGGCTCCTCGTGCCCGGCGTCCCCGATTTTGTCGTCTACGGCGATAGCGTCACCGAGGTGCAGGATCGCTGGCGCGAAGCTTTTGCCAGCCACTTGGCGGGTTATCTAGCTGTGGGGAAAGTGATTCCCGAGCGGTTGGTGATTAAGGAGCTTGTGACCGACCGGTCCGATTCCACCGCTGCGTCGGGAGCAGGAGAAGCTCAGCCAAGACCGCATCGCGTGGAACTGGTGCCCGCCTAGAGCGCCACCCCAACAACCAATCCTGTCCCCAGGGCCGCGGGCACCAAGGGCGCAGCTCTTCGTATTTGCTCGTACCACGGAGGATGCGCCGACCGCTGGTACATCGCCGTCAGTGCCGTTTGGATCAGTGCGGTCGCATCAGTGATCGTGACATTGAGGTCCACCATCATTGAGTCCCTGCCGGCCAAGCTTTCCCCCGCACAACAAGTGCAGCGAGTCGGCTAGGTCCAGCCCGGATCTACACTCCACGTTCTCGGCCGTCAGAGGCCGGACCGCTGCGCCGATCGCCTCGCGGACCATATCGGTCGGATTTCGGGGCCGTGGCTGGACGCTGACGGGCTCGCGAAGTACGATTGCACAATGCTCGAGGAAGTGAAGAAGAAGCTCCAGGCCGAGGTCGAGGCGCTCAACCACGAGATCCACGTTACGATCCCGGAGACGCTGAAAAGAGCGTTGGCAATGGGCGACCTGCGCGAGAACGGCGACTATCACGCCGCCATCGAGCGCCAGGGGTTCGTCATGGCACGTCTTACCCACCTGCGGAGTCGTCTGGGGAAACTCTCCAGCATCGATCTTTCCCAGGTGCCCAGCGATCGGGTCGGACTGGGATCGACAGTCCGGGTCCGCGACATGGCCACGAAAGCGGAGGAGACCTGGGAGCTGGTGATTCCCGATTCGATGGACGTCGACGAGGGACAGATCTCGGTCTCGTCGCCCCTGGGCCGTGGGCTACTGGATAAGAAGGTGGGGGAGACGGCTACGGTGAAGCTCCCCGCCAGCAAGCGCAAACTCAAGATCCTCGATCTGACTACCTTGCACGACCGGGTCACGCACACCGAGGACTGACCGACCCCGCCCACAGGATTCCCGCGTTGAGCCGAGTGGATCCAATCGACCCCTGCGGAACAACCCGTCACAGACACGAGCGTGCATGCGGGAACACCACCTCGACGTACGCCGCACGGCGCGGTACGTGACTCTGGGTCCCACCGACAGCTCGGTGGCGCTCGTATTCGCCTTCCACGGGTACGGCCAACTCGCGGCCACCTTTGCGACCGCGCTGGCCCCAATCGACGACGGCGCGCGCACGATCGTCGTGCCCGAGGGACTGTCCCGCCATTACCGGGATGCGACATCCGGCGAAGTGGGCGCAAGCTGGATGACGCGAGAGGACCGGGAGCACGAGATCGGCGATTACGTCGCCTATCTCGATGCGGTGTTTGACGCCGAGTCCGGGGTAACCGATTCACAACCGATGGACATCATCGGCTTCTCGCAGGGGTCTGCCACAGCGTGGCGCTGGATTGCCGCTGGCCGCGTGCGTCCCCGCCGTCTGATCGCGTGGGGCGGAGAGATTCCGCCAGACCTGGACTGGGCGGCGATGGGTGACCGTATCCGTACGGTCGAGGTCACGCTCGTCGCAGGTACTACAGATCAATATGCTACGCCCGACCGCATGGCACGTGACGCCGCGACACTCGACGCGCAGGCAGTCCGCCACAGCACGATCACGTTCGACGGCGGTCATCGTCTCGACGCGCGGGTCCTTGGCGAACTCTTCGCCGCCAGCGACCCGGCTTCCTAGGTTTCCTCGACCTCACCCAACACCCAATGGACTACGCACTCTCACTTTCCGAAGTCGCCAAGTCGTTCGGTACTGTTCGCGCGGTCGACGGCATCACGCTCGACGTACCCACCGGCAGTATCTACGGATTCCTCGGCCCCAACGGTGCGGGCAAGACCACCACGATCCGGATGATCATGAGCATCCTGTATCCCGACGCAGGCACCGTGACCGTCCTCGGCAACGCCAACCCGGAAGCTGTGAAGGACCGCCTCGGCTATCTGCCGGAGGAAAAGGGGCTGTACAAGAAGATGCGGACCGGCGAGATCGTGGCCTACTTCGGCAAGCTCAAGGGCATGGATGGACGCACCGCCACCAAGGCCGCCGCGCGGCTCTTGGCGCAATGGAACCTGGGCGACTATGTCAACAAGACATGCGAGACACTTTCAAAAGGCATGGGACAGAAAGTCCAGATTCTGGCAACGCTCATTCACGAGCCCGACCTCGTCATTCTGGACGAACCCTTCTCCGGTCTCGATCCGATCAACGTGGAGATCGTCCGCGAGCTGATTCTCAATCTGAAGCGTGAGGGCAAGACGGTCATCTTCTCCACCCACGTCATGGAGCAGGCCGAGCAGATCTGTGACTATCTCGTGTTGATCGACAAGGGTAAAGTGGTACTGAACGGCAGTCTCGCAGAGGTCAAGTCACGCGGTGACCAGGGCATCATCATCGACTACGACGGAGACGGCTCGGTCTTCCGACAGCTCCAAGGCGTGCGCCGCATCAACGATGCCGGGAAACAGGTGGAGCTGATCCTCGCCGAGGGCACAGACACGCAGGCCATTCTGTCGGCCCTCGTCGGCAAACTCACCATTCGACGTTTCGACACGCGGGAGCCGTCATTGCACGAGATCTTCGTGCGCACCATCGGGGGTGCGCCTGATGCGTAAGGTCTTCCTCATCGCGCAGCGCGAGTTCATGGAAAACGCGCGTACGAAGAGCTTCTGGATTGGGATCATCATCTTCCCCGTGATGCTCGGTCTGTTCTTCATCGTTCCAGCACTGCTCGACCGGACCAAGAGTGCACGACAATACGCCGTTGTCGACGAGAGCGGGTGGCTGCTCGAGGCCGTCGACCAGGAACTGCTCGCGCGAGACATGGTCCTCGTTTTTCGTACGGCGGCCGAGCGGTACCGGGAGGCCGACTCCGACACCGCGCGCATCGCGCCACCGCTCGCGGGGCTCGCTCCCCAGCTCGCACCGCTCGACGAGACCCAACTCGCAGCCGCCGCTCGACGACTCGTCGACCCGGCGGACACGACGACCACCGACTCGATCCCCAATCCTCTTCTCGGAACACTCGAACGAGAGCGCGGTGCCATCCTGGCCTGGTGGCGGAGCCTCGATGCCGACGGCGTGAAGGAGCATGCACCGGGGTCCTTCAGGAAACGGTATGCCCGCGTAACCTACGACGGTGCGATACCGAGTCTCGATTCACTCGGTCACCTGGTGGCAAACGAGAAGTTGTTCGCCTACTTCGTTATCGGTAGCGATCCGGTCACCGGGAGCGAAGGCTCACGCTACATCTCGAACAACCTCACCGACGATGACCTGCCCGAGTGGTTTGGCCGCCTAGCGAGCGCCGAGGTCCGTGCGCAACGCCTGAAACGGGAGCAGATCGACCAGCGTGTAGCACAATGGATCCAGACTCCCATCCGGTTCGAAGCGCGCAAGGTGTCTGGCGAGGGAGAGGAGGAGGCAGTCGAAAAGCAGGACCAGCTCAGGCAATGGGTACCCGTCGTGTTCGTCTACCTTCTCTGGATCTCGATCTTCACGATCACGCAAATGCTGATCACCAACACGATCGAGGAGAAATCGAATCGGATCATCGAGGTGCTACTCTCTTCGGTTTCACCGGTCGAGTTGATGGCGGGGAAGATTCTGGGCATTGCCATCACCGGGCTGACGATCGTGGGATCGTGGATGGTGTTCTTCTATCTCGGAACGAAATACGTGCCGGCGATGCTCGGAGCTCCACCAACCCTGGACCTCAGCGCGTTGGCCTCCGATCCGCTCTACGTCGGCTCGTTCATCATGTACTTCCTGCTGGGTTACCTCCTCTTTGCCGCCCTGCTCGTGGGGATCGGGTCCGTCTGCACGACATTGAAGGAGGCACAGAACCTCATGGGACCCGTGACGCTCCTGCTCATCGTCCCGCTCATGGCGATGGTGCCGATTGGGAAGGACCCGAACGGGACGTTGGCGCAGGTGATGTCGTTCATTCCGCCGTTCACACCGTTCGTGATGATGAACCGGGCGGCGGCCCCGCCGAGCACACTCGAGTACATCCTGACGACCGCACTGCTGGTCGTCTCGATCGCAGTCACTCTATGGGCGGCGGCAAAGGTCTTCCGGATCGGGATCCTGCTCACCGGCAAGCCGCCCAAGATCAAGGAAATCCTGCGCTGGATTCGGGCGCCGATTGGAGTCATCCCACAGCGGCGCTAATGAGGGCTGCTACGGGCGCTGCTGGGGCTCCATGCGGGCAAGTCGTGTCAGGTTCTTGCCGAACCGGATGGCGAGCGCCACAGACATGACGTTCCGTCGGGATAGAGACGACAATGCCTAGCCATGCGAGTAGCGCGTAACGCGGCAACCGTCCGGCGGCTACGGCCGCCAGGTACCGGCCCATGGGGTAGCCTTCCGCAAACGCCATCGCCTTGAACGGGAATGCCGGTAGCGGCGACACAGCTGATGCCACCAGAATGACGAAGGGAGCATGCGCAAAGCGGGCCCGCAGCCAGCCCACGGTCCCTTGCGCGAAGAAAGGCTTGTGTGCGACTCGGGAGATCAGCGGCACGAACACCCGGTGATCGACACATGCGGGGACGACGGTGCCGACGGTCGCGATCACCGCGGTGGTCCAGACACCGTACCGTGCGCCGTACCAGATGACCACGGGCTCGTGGGGAACGACCGAGAGTGCCACATTCGAGAGGAACGCGTAGCCGAAGAGGACTACCGGCTCTCCAACAGATCTGCAAGCGCCGCCCGGGTATGCATGACGAGTGTCGGGGGAGAATGCATCGGCGGTGACGGTTGACAGTTGACGGTTGACGGTGGTGATGCCACTCTCCTCCGCGTTCCCATTCCCTGAACTGCCATGCCCGATCTGCCGACCCTCGCCGACCTGCAGCGCACGCGCGACTACCTCCGCGAGCGGGTGCACCTGACACCTCTGCTCAGGACGTCCTCGATTGGCGCCGAGATTGGTGCCGAGCTCTGGCTCAAGTGCGAGAACCTGCAGAAGACGGGTTCTTTCAAGCCCCGCGGCGTCCTCTCGCAGCTCGCGACGCTCGGAGAAGACGAGCGGTCGCGCGGCGTCGTCACGATCTCAGCGGGGAACTACGCGCAGGCGCTGGCCTGGGGAGCAACCCGGGCTGGAGTGGCGGCAACAGTGGTCATGCCGGCCAAGGCCTCGCCCACCAAAGCAGCCGCAACCCGCGCGTACGGAGCCGAGGTGATCCTGCATGGGACATCCGCCGAGGCATTTCAGAAGGCGCACGACGTGGCAATCGAGCGGAACCTCGCCTTCCTACATCCGTTTGACGATCCGGCCCTCGTGGAAGGGACCGCCAGTGTCGGGCTCGAGATCGTCGAGCAGCTTCCCGAGACGAGCGTGGTTGTGGTCCCCGTCGGTGGTGGCGGGTTGATCTCCGGTATCCTCGCTGCTTTGAGCGAGATCGCGCCGGGCGTCAAAGTCTACGGTGTCGAACCAACAGGAGCAGCGGCCATGCGTGCGAGCCTGGACGCCGGCCGCCCTGTGCACCTCGACACAGTCTCGTCAATCGCGGACGGCCTCGCCCCGCCCATGGCCGGGGACGTCACCTACGACTACGTGTCCCGCTACGCCGCGGACGTCGTCCTCGTCACCGATGACGAGATTCGCGCGGCCATGCCGTGGATCTACGGGCGGGCCAAGTTGGTGGTGGAGCCCTCGGGGGCGGCGGGCGTCGCAGCTCTCCTGGCGGGGAAGATTCCCCTTCGTCCCGCCGATCGGGTGGTTGCAGTGCTGAGCGGCGGGAACGTCGAGCTGGACCGCCTGCCCGATCTCCTGGCGAAAGGAGTCCGCGAGTAAACTCGCGGCTCGGCGGTTTTCCACGGTCAATCGGTCAGGGCGATCTTGCCGGCGATGGTGTGTTTCAGACCGACCTGCGAGATCTCGAGTGTCACGTTGGCCTCGAGCGTCTCCGTGCCGTCGATCGTCCCCTCCGTGAGGGCGTCCCGCACCGCCTTCTCGATCTCTCGCTGGGATGTGACCCCAACATTCTTCAGGAACTTCCTGAGCTGGACATTCAGCACCTCTTCTTTCATCACGCCTCCTTTGCGTACAGAAGGCTGAGTACCTTCAGCACCTTCCGTCAACCCACGCGGAGCCGCCGTGACCCCAGTTGCACCCATCCGCGAGACGACGCGGGCCCTCGTTCGGCTGGCTCTGCCGGTCGTGGCCGTGCAGGTCGGCATGATGTCGATGGGGGTCGTCGATACCATCATGGTGGGTCACGTCTCCGCCGCTGACTTGGCCGCGGTCGCGCTGGGGAATCTCTATTTCTTTACAACGTCGATCTTCGGCGTCGGTGTCCTGATGGCCCTCGATCCGGTCGTGGCTCAGGGTGTGGGGGCCGGCGATGACGCCACGATTGCACGCGCCGTCCAGCGCGGCCTCATCGTAGCCGTGGGGCTTGCCATTTTCACGTCGCTGCTGCTCGCACCGGCTGCACCGCTGCTCCACGTGCTCCGCCAACCCGACGACGTCGTTCCCATCGCCGGCCGGTATGCCCTAACGCTGATCCCCAGCATGCTGCCGTTCTTTGCGTTCGTCGTGTTCCGCCAGACCCTCCAGGCAATGAAATGGGTCGCTCCCCTCGTGATCGCCACGGTCGCGGCGAACATCGGGAATGTCGTCTTCAACTGGGTACTCGTCTTTGGCAAGCTCGGGTTCCCGGCGATGGGCGCGGTCGGGAGCGGCTGGGCAACCAGTCTCAGCCGATGGCTGATGGCGTTGGGTCTGCTGGCACTCGCGTGGCGCCGGATCGTGCCGTTCGTTCTTCCGTTCCGCCGCGAGGCCCTAGCCTGGGCGCCGCTAGCCCGCATGCTGAAGCTGGGCGCGCCCATAGGCGTTCAGCACCAACTCGAGTTCGGTGCCTTCGGCGTAACCGCCCTGCTGATGGGAATGCTGGGAACGATCGAGATGGCGGCCCATCAGGTGGCCCTCAGCATCGCGTCGCTCACTTTCATGGTCCCGCTCGGCATCGGCGCCGCTGGCGCCGTGCTGGTAGGCCAGGCCATTGGACGGGATGACGCGGCAGCCGCCCGCCGCGCCGCGGGAGTCTCGCTTGCACTGGGAGCCACCTTCATGGTATTGAGCGCCGCCGTCATGCTGACGTTCCCGGGAGCCATTGCCCGCCTGTATACCGAGGAGCGCCCGGTCATTCTGCTGGCAGCATCGTTGATCCCAATTGCCGGGATGTTCCAGGTGTTCGACGGGACGCAGGTCGTGGCTGCCGGGGTGCTGCGCGGCGCGGGCGACACGAGGGCTCCTATGGTGATCACGCTGATAGGGTTTTGGATGATCGGGCTACCGGTGAGCGCGCTGCTGGGATTCGGTACGCGGGCGGGACCGCGCGGGTTGTGGTGGGGCCTCGTCGTGGGACTCGGGGCCGTGGCCGCTTTCCTCCTCGCCCGGGTCCGGTCGCGTTTCCGGCGAGATCTGCGGCGAGTGATCATCGACGAGGAGCCCGAAACGGCGTGAGAGGAGTACCTTTGCCATGATGCGAGTGACCACACTGCAGCGCTGTGGCGAGACTGCCCTCATGGTGGTCGCGCTCGTCCTCGCCGGCTGCGGTGAGCCGCTGTTCCGCGAGACCGCTCAGGCGCTCGTTCAGGGCACGGTGAGCGCGTCCGCGGGGTTTCCGGCCAACGGCGCGACCGTCGTCTTCGACGTGACCCGTGGTTCCGACGCGACGCCACTCGGTGTCGAGACTGCGACGGCCGACGCGCTCGGGCGTTATTCGGTCGTGCTTGCCGTTTTCGCCGAGCCGTTTGACGGCAACATGACCGTACGGGCGTCGTGGGAACTGGGGGGCACGCGCCAGGAGGCCACCATCACGAACATCACGGTGCCGTTCCGGCGACCGGCAGACGGCATCGAGACGACACGGGTCGACATTGTCCTTGCACCGGTCTCCACACAGGCCTCGCGTCAGTAGGGTGTGGAATCACGCAACGTGGCGGACCATGAACCGCGAGTGCGACGAGCGGCGGTGACCCGCCTCGTCGCGAGCAAGAGGTTGCGGCGGTGGGTACCGCTGCCGCGAACGACAAGCGAGCGACCGTGGCGGAATTGGTATACGCGCAGGATTTAGGATTCTGCTGTGGGGTAAACCGTCCTCGTCACTACCGGACACCAAGTGACACAATGGACCACAGTTACACCCGCATTGGCACCAGTCGAGAACAGCCCGTTTTTCCGTGTCTTACCTCTCGTGTGCGCCAGTTCATGGACAGAACGTGGACAGTGGCCTGGCAGCTCGGCCGGCGGTCGTTGCAACCGCAGGACGTGGCCGAGTGGGGGAACGGGGTCTATCTTCGCGCAACGGAGAGCTTGGGCTCGTCCGCCAACGCCAGGAACCGCGTCGATAGAACTGGCCGGGCAGTTGGCGGGCGCCACGTGCCTAACCTCTGGGAACGAGGTCAATGTGATCCACGACGTGGGGCGCTATCACATCGTTGACCCGCGCACGAAAGCCCGTGAAATGGCGACGGGCCTTGTTTGGAGCGAGTTGGTCCCACGAACCCCACCGCGGGGACGAGGCACTCGTGTACTCGACGAGCAGCCGCCGTCTCTTACGACCCGTGAGCTTTAGCGGGCGTGTCAAAGAGGCAAGCGACCCCGCAACGTCGCCCCAATCGGCGATGAGCCTCTTGAGAAATCGGGTTTGATCAGCACGGGTGGGTTTGGATTCTGGGGCGGCGCAATCGGGGCCGGGCTGCTATCAGCGATCCCGCGCGGTCAGCGAGCCTTCTTTGTGCTGTTTCGGCCAGTAGCGAACGCTCTGCAAGTACTCAGTCGATTCTGCATGCTCCGTGAATTCAAGGAGGTTGCCGAGCTTGGATGTAAGCGCTGCACGCACCTCACTTGAGCTCGCGAAGAAGAATTCCTTGCGTGCGTTGGCGTGGTTGACTCGCTGATCGGCAAAGTGTTGGTGCAATTCGGATTCGAGGGTGACGGCATCTTCGGAGAAGAACAGGCAGTGTACATCAAAGCGGAAAGGAACCGATGCACCACTCAGTTCATTGATTCTGTCGAGTGGCTCCAGGCGGCGGGTTAGGCCGATCTTGACGACGTTGATACCAAACGCGCCCCGGTTCGAAATTACATACACGTAGCCAGCTCTGATGTTAGCCGCCCTGTAATCATTTCGAGCAATCGCTTCATCGAGATCAGCAAGTCTTTGCTCCAATTCAGCGTCTGATGATCCGCTGCTCTTGAGAGCTTCAAGTGTATTCAAAATGTGGCTGCGCTCTTTGTCGAGCTTTTCTCGTTCTGCCGTAAGTTCGGCCTGGACCCTCCGCTCCTCGCGGAGGCGCGCGCGCTCTTCACGTGCCTCTTCGCGTTCTTCCTGCTTCTTCATTAGGTAATCAGCAGTCAATTCGATCTCTTCGACACGTAACGCATGGAATTCGTCGCTGATGTGCATTTGCATCATTTTCCCGAGTTTCATGATCGCGGCCCGCGATGCTTCGACCCGCCGCTTCGCCGTGACGACGTTGCCGGCTCGAAGCGAACGCAAGCTATTGTCCACTTCTGCGTTGTACGCGCGTAACATTAGCTTGGCGAGGTCATTGGACATCCTGCGGCCTTTGGCAAGCGAATTGTCGAAGGTGAACATGTTCGACCTTTCGATTGCGTGCTTGGCCTTGACGAGAGTTGCGATGCGTGTGCCTAGATTCTTGAGCCGATCTTTGTACGCGTCTGCATTCTCAAGCGGGTGGTGGTATCGGTAAATTCCGACTTCTTGAAGTACCCATTCGTCGTCAAGCACGACGACTTCACTTGGTGATAAAGTCGCATCAAGCTGAGCCCGCAGTGCGACATTCTCCGCTTCAAGTAACGCGATCCTTCGTTCGGCATCGCGGGGCACAGAGTCCCCTGAGTGCCCCTCCCCAGTCGCGGACGAAGCGCTCCCTTCCCCAGTGTCGCCCTCCACATGAACCGAGCTCTCGTCGCTGCTCGAGTCGGTGGATAGCCAAAGTCGCCAGCCCTCAGGTGGATCAGGCCAAGTAGGATCCGGTGTCCACCCCTTTGGCGGCGTCCAGCCGCTGGGAGGCTTGGGCCAGCCGGGTGGCGGATTGAAGACGATGCGCTCGTCCGTCATGAGCGGCGGATTCCCGAAACATCAGCAGCGACGAGGTCAAACGGATTCTTGGAGACAGCTGCACCAAGGTGACCAAGAGTAGCAGCGGGAACGACGCTCGAAAGATTGAACTCAAGGAACGAATCACGTTCTCCTCCGACCGCCACGAACGGGATGTACGTCTCCCTGCCAGTCGCCGGGTCGATCGTCTCCGTCCCGACCTCCAACGAGATCGTTTTGATTAGGCTGCGACGGTCTGCCTCGAACACCTCATGCAACGACCGAAGCGCGATCTGATGCACCGCGGCTGAATACCGTTCCTTGCACGCTTTCTGTGGTAACGATGTCGAGGTGATTTCATCTGAAGATTTGTTGTACTTATAGGCGCGCGTGTCAGGCACTTTGTCAGGGCCAGGTACCAACACGCGCAGCCGCAGCTCAGCCGCAGCGGCATCGAACTCAAAATCGTGTCGAATCGGAAAATGCGCCGGGTACACCGAGTTGGATAAGACGATTGCCACGTACTCTTGAACCGCCTCAACGGCTCCGTAACCGAGATTGGCGATTAAAGTATCGATCGCCTGGTTGTGCGCCACGGCCTCTGCCTCACGCGCTGAGCATTCTTCTGCGTATCGCGCCCGCTCTGCCTCAAGTGTCGAAACACGTTGAGCCTCCGTTTCAGCGTGCCCACTTGCTTCGGCCTTGCGGGCCGATTCGACTTGAACCAACTCGGACTTCCATCTAGCTACGGCGCGCTTGTGAGCGGAAGTGGCTTCGGCGACCGCCTTCTCATGCTTCTTTTTGCCAAGCAACCGTCGGAGTCCCTTGGGTGCGGGAGGCGGCGTAAATATCGGCTCCGGTGGATCGGCTTGAGGATTGGGTGGTGGCGTGGGTACCTCGAGGTCGCCGCGGTCGAACGGTGGGTGCTCGGCGACGGTGCGCAGCGTGTCCAAGTCCACGTAGTCATCTATATCGAGAGTCGCGGCAAGCAACGAATCAATATCGTGATACACTTGGGATAGTTCGAGGTTTTTTTTCTCAACCTCCGCCTCCATCGCGGCAACGTGTGCTTCTTGAGCTGCTTTGGCGAGTCGTTTTTGTTCTGCCGCATCGGCACGAGTTAACTGAGCAGCTGCACGTTCTTCCGCCTTTCGGGCACGTTCAGCTTCGGCGCTCGCGGCCTTGCGCGCGCGCTCGGCTTCCCGCTCTGCCCGAGCTTGCTCTCGGTCAGCGAGCTTTGCTTGATGCTGAAGTTCAGCGAAGAAACCGCGTCGTGCCATCCTTGACCCTTGCTGCGGACTTTAAGATGCGAGCACCCAACCGAGATAGGATGCGATCTTGTCCGGGCCGGCGCCAGGGCATTTCTGGGGCATGGCATGTTGTTTTTGGGACATCCGGCTGGGAGACTCAACTACCGACCCCATGGGACCCTTGGCGAACGCCTCGGCGTCGTGGCTTGTGACAGTTTCTGACAGTTCTGGCGGCGGGGCCACACGGCTCGCCATCACGCCCCGCCGCCTTCATCTTTCCCCTCCATGGCGGACTCGCTGGATCGTCTCACTTCGGCGCTGGCCGACCGCTACCGCATTGATCGCGAACTCGGTAGCGGTGGTATGGCGACCGTCTATCTCGCTGAGGACCTCAAGCACGAGCACCACGTTACGCCAAGGTGTTGAAGCCCAACCTTCCCCATGCCGTCGGCATCGTCAACGAGAGCGACCTAGCGGAGGGTGTGGCGAAGCTTGCAGCCGCGAGTTCATGGACAGAACGTGGACAATCGGGCGTCGCGGAGGGGTGAGCGTGCAAACGCCGGAGTACAGTAAGTCGGTATGTTGCAATAGAATGTGTAATCACGCGACCGTGGCGGAATTGGTATACGCGCAGGATTTAGGATCCTGTGGGGTCACCCATGAGGGTTCGAGTCCCTCCGGTCGCATCGTTCCCCTGATAGTGCTCGCCGGCCTCCTAGCTGCGGGCGGATGCGGCGACGCCGCCGCGGGCCCCGAACCTCCGCGCGCCGTGCTGATCTCACCCGATACGCTACGCCTCTCCATTGGTGACACCGGGCAGCTCACGGTCACGATCGCCGACCTCTCCGGGAATCCGCTCGACAGCGCCGAGGTCACGTGGACCTCCGTGAATCCCACAGTGGTCACCGTGGACTCCGCAGGCGAAGTGGCGGCCGTGGGGCTGGGTCTCACGCACGTCATCGCCGTCTCCGCCGGGTTCGTCGATTCCGCCGTCGTGCGCACCGGGCTAGCCTTCACTCAGATCACCGCGGGAGATGCCCACACGTGCGGGTTGGTGCCGGGCGGCGCGGCCTTTTGCTGGGGCGACGGACGTGCCGGACAGCTGGGGAACGGAGGCACCGAGGCGAGCGCCGCGCCCGGGCGCGTGACGGCGGGAGCCGTTTTCACGGCGGTGACCGCCGGCGCGACCCACACGTGTGCACTCCAGGAGAACGGCACACCTCATTGCTGGGGTCAGGGGAGCCTTGGGCAACGGGGCGACGGGACGACCAACGCTGTGTCGCTCCCAACGCCAGTTGCGACCAACCTGGTTTTCCAGTCGCTGAGCGCGGGCTGGAACCATACCTGCGGCATCACCACCAGCAGCCGTCTGTACTGCTGGGGATCCAACCTGTTCGGCCAGCTGGGAGACGGTGGCTTCGTTCTGCAGCTGACCCCGGACAGCGCGGTCACGGCCGATCGGTTCACCGATGTGCGGGCCGGCCGGAACCACACCTGCGCCGTGAGCCTCGACGGTCAGGCCTATTGCTGGGGCCGTAACGACGAGGGACAGCTCGGCTTGGGATCGACCTCGGCACCGGTACCCATTCCAACACCGCTACCGAGTGCTCTCACGTTCCGCACCATCGTGGCGGCCGACGGCACCTATTCATGCGGGCTCTGGCTTACCCGCCGGCTGCTGTGCTGGGGTCGCGGCAACGATGGCCAACTGGGCACGGGTACGACCGTCGAGCGCGATTCTCTGGTGGTAATCGACTTCACGATCCCGTTTGCCGCCGTCGATGCCGGCACCACTCACACCTGCGGCACCACGACCGAATTCCAGACGTACTGCTGGGGGACGTCACGACTGGGTCTCCCCGGCGCGACGCGCAGCAACGTTCCGTTGCGCATCCCCATTGCACTCACCACGATCACAACCGGCACGTTCCACACCTGTGGCCTGTCGGGCGAGCCCGGACAGGCCTACTGCTGGGGCGGGAACAACCGGGGTCAGTTGGGGACCGGGTCGGCCGCGCCGAGCGATGTTCCGGAACTCGTGGCGCAGCAGATTCGGTTCTAGGTGCCCTGCAAGGCACTTCCACTTCCAGTTAGGTTTCAGGCCGGGTTCACTTCAGCAGACGGTTACGTGGTGACGGATATTCTGATTACGAGAGCCGGTGAGGAACCGGGGGCCGCGAGCTTCAAGATCGAGGTCCCCGCGGAGCGCGTGCAACAGTTCGAGCACACCGCGGCCTCGGCGTTTGCCAAACGGGCACGCCTCCCCGGATTCCGGAAGGGCAAGGCCCCGTTGGCGGTGGTGCGCAAGCGGTTTCACGACGCAATTCGCGAGCAGGTTGTGCGAGACGTCGTCGGGGAGAGCTGGAAGGCGACGCTGGATCAAGAATCTCTCGAGCCCATTGCGGACCCGCGGGTGCATGACCTGAAGTTTGAGGCTGGGTCATCGCTCACATTCGAGTTCCACGTTGAGCTCAAACCAGACGTTGCGGTCGGGCGCGTAGGCGGGTTCACTGTAACCCGGCAGCCACGCGCGGTGACCGACGAGATGGTCGATCACCACCTGGAGGAACTCCGTCGGCAGCGGGCACCCTGGGTCCCTGTCGAGGGGCGCCCGGCCGCGACGGGCGAGATGGTGAGTGTCACGCTGGCAACGCTTTCGGATGACGAGCCGGACGAGGCGAAGCCCTACCAGATCGTGCTAGGAGAGGATCAGGCAATCCCGGATGTCGAGCGGCTCATCGGTACGCTCGAGCCCGGCGGGACCACCGATGGCGATGTGACGTTCCCCGACGATTTCCCCGACGAGAGTAAGCGGGGTCAGACGCGCCAAGTGCGTATCGTGCTACAGGAGGTCAAGCGACGCGATCTGCCCGACCTCGACGGCGCGTTCGCCGGCGAGGTAGGTGACTTCGACGACCTGGCTGCCCTCCGTACCGCCGTGCGCGAGGACATCGAGGCAGAGGCCCGTCGCGAGGCAGACGCCCACGTTCGCAAGCAACTCGTCGAGCAACTCGTGGCAGCCAACGACATCCCTGCCCCACGTCCACTGGTCGATCGGCTGCTGCACGCCTATCGTGAGGCCTACAGTATTCCCGACGAGACCCTCGAGCAGTTCTTCACCGAGTTCCGTCCAATCGCGGAAGCCCAGGTGAAACGGGATCTGCTGCTCGACCAGATCGTCGCACAAGAGCATCTCCGCGCGTCGGAAGAAGAGCTGGATTCGCGTATCGCCGAGATCGCGGAACGGCGCAACGCCGAGCCGGGTGAGGTGTACGCCCAATTGCAAAAGGCCAAGCGTCTCAAGGCACTGGAACAGACGATCACCGAAGACAAGGTCTTCGATTTCCTGCTATCACAGTCCACGGTGACCGAGAGCTGAGGAGCCATGTCCCCGATCTACCCCCCGTACATCATCGAACGCTCCAGCCGCGGTGAACGGTCGTACGATATCTTCTCGCGACTGCTCATGGACCGGATCGTGTTCATGGGCGCGCCGATAAGCGACGATGTCGCCAACATCGTCATTGCGCAGTTGCTGTTTCTCGAGGCGGACAACGACGAGCGAGACGTCTACCTCTATATCAACTCTCCGGGCGGGATCGTGTCGGCGGGTATGGCAATTTACGACACGATGCAATTCATGAAGGCGCCGGTGAACACGATCTGTATGGGGATGGCGGCGTCGATGGGCTCGTTCCTCCTCGCGGCCGGCACCAAGGGCAAGCGAGCGTCTCTTCCCCACGCGCGCATCATGATGCATCAGCCCTCGGGCGGGGCGCAGGGCTCCGCCGCCGACATCGAGATCCAGGCCCGGGAGATTCTCTATCTGCGCCAGAAACTCAACGAACTCTACGCGACGCACACCGGTCAGACGACCGAAAAAATCGAGCAGGACATCGACCGAGATCGCTTCATGTCCGCCGAGGAAGCTGTAGAGTACGGCATCATCGACAAGGTAATCCAGCACAAGACCGATGCGGACGGCAAGAAGACTTCTTGACGGGCTGCCGTTGAGGGTCCCATCTTAGCGGAGGGAACCCAAACAGACCGATGGCGAGCGACAAGCATCTCCGCTGCTCTTTTTGCGGCAAGTCCAAAGACTCCGTCCGAAAGTTCATTTCGGGCCCGTCGGTCTATATCTGCAACGAGTGCATCGCGCTCTGTAACGAGATTCTCGCCGAAGACGAAGAACGGGAGGTCGCCGAAGCAATCACGCAGGTCCCGACCCCTGCCGAGGTCAAGGACGTTCTAGACCAGTACGTGATCGGGCAGGATCGGGCCAAGCGGACGTTGTCCGTTTCGGTCTACACCCACTCCAAGCGCATCAACTCGCAATCGCTGCGCGACGACGACGTCGAACTCGAGAAGTCGAACATCTTGCTGCTCGGCCCGACCGGTGTGGGAAAGACGCTGCTCGCGCAGACGCTGGCGCGGCTCTTGGACGTGCCGTTCACTATCGCCGATGCCACGACGCTGACAGAGGCGGGCTATGTCGGGGAGGATGTCGAGAACATTCTCGTGCGGCTCTTGCAGGCGGGCGACTTCAATGTCACCGAGTGCGAACACGGTATTGTCTATATCGACGAACTCGACAAGGTAGCGCGAAAGAGCGAGAACCCGAGCATCACACGAGACGTCTCGGGAGAGGGCGTTCAGCAGGCCCTGCTCAAGATCCTCGAGGGTACGGTCGCGTCGGTGCCGCCACAGGGGGGCCGCAAGCATCCGCAGCAGGAGTACATCCAAATCAACACGCGGGACATCCTGTTCATATGTGGCGGGGCGTTCGACGGGCTAGACAAGATCATCGAGGCCCGCACCGGACGTCGGCAGATCGGGTTCTCGAAGGAAGAAGTCGAGACCGGTAAGGCCCAGGCGCTGCAGCAGAACCCCTATCTCGACGTCGAGCCCGACGATCTCCTCCGCTACGGCCTCATACCCGAGCTGGTCGGCCGGCTTCCCGTCATCTGTTCGCTCGATTCGCTCGACGAGGATTCGCTCGTGCGCATCCTTGTCGAGCCCAAGAATGCGCTCACCAAGCAGTATCACAAACTGTTCGAACTCGAGAACGTCGGCCTCACGTTCGAGCCCGACGCGCTGCGCGCCGTCGCCGCTCGGGCCATCAAGCGCGGTACGGGCGCTCGGGGCCTGCGCGCCATTCTCGAGGACATGATGACGGACATCATGTTCGACCTACCCGACCGTACTGACGTACGGGAGGTGGTGATCACGCGCGAATGTGTCACCGAGGGTCGTACGCCGCTCCTCGTGACGGAACCGCACAAGAAGGAAGCCTGACACCCGTCACGTTCGTCGGAAGCTACCCCACTGCCGACTTCCGCCTCGCCCCTCCAATGCCGGAGCTTGCCATTGTCGGCCGATCCAACGTCGGGAAGTCGTCGCTGCTAAACGCGCTCGTCGGTCGCAGGGCCCTCGCGCGGACCAGCCAGACGCCGGGCAAGACGCAGATGTGCACCGTCTACGACGTGGGCGACGGCTCGTATCTCGTGGACCTGCCCGGGTACGGCTACGCCCAGGCATCTCGCGAGGCGCGCGCAGGGTTCCGCACGTTGCTGAACAGTTATCTCACGACGCGGGAGCCCCTGGCCGGAGTCATGTGGCTCCTCGATATGCGGCGCGACCCGTCGACGCAGGACCTTGCGATGGGCGACCTGCTTGCGACTCGCGGCGTGCCGGTCCTGGTCGTGCTCACGAAATCCGACAAGGTCCCCCGCGCGGGCCGGCGCGACCGGACCGATGCCATTGCGGATCAGGTCGGCGTCCCCGGAGATCAATGCGTGGTGACCTCGGCCCACCGGAAAGAGGGAATTGACGCGCTACGAGCGTCGGTGGCGGACCTGCTGTCCCGGGCCGACACTTTGCCGGGGACGCGATGAACAAGGCCCCAGACGCCGTGCTTGTGATGCTCCTGACCGCCATGCCGCTCACCGCCGCCGCGCAGGACTCCACGCGTGCCCTCGCCGAGGACATCCCGCCGGCGGGGTACGGGACGCTGCATCGGGAAGACATCGATCTGCGCCTTCAGGTGGGTGACATTCAGGTCACGATGCTCCCGTTGGACGAACGCGTGATCCGTCTGCTCTCCCAGGACTCGTACAGCGCGCTCGCCAGCCTCAAGAGGTTCAAGGCAGATACGATTGCCAAGGCGGCCCGGATGTACGGCGTCCGCCAGCCCACCCTGTTCGTTGTGACGTTTTTTGGGCTGCGCGAGCGGGCGCGCTTCACCCCGGAGGACGTCACGATCCAGAGTAGCGGCCGGTTTTTTCGCCCGATCGCCATCATTCCCCTCGCGCAGCGGTGGGGTGAGCAGGAACTGCGGCAGCGGGAGACCACGTTCGCGATTTATCTCTACGAAGATGACATCGAGGTGCTCGAGCCGTTCACGATGTCCTATGCGGGCTTCTCGACGGCTATCTGGGAGCGCATCCTGCGTCGGCTCGACGCCGAACGGGCCGCGGTCCGCTCACGCGCTGCCCACCGGGAGAACCCATGATCGCATTGGACGCAGGATGCGTTCGGAGACCCGGCGGACATTGGCCAATCCGGTCCTGAGTCTCCGCTAGGCCGTTTTCTTTACTCGTCGAGGGTTGTATGCCGCGCTGGCCGCTACGCACGTTGTCGCCGTCCGAGCCCGCCATGTCGGTCTATAGCGAGTGGCTCGAGCAGGTCGAGGATAGGCTCGGCGATCCGGACGGTGACTGGTATCGCCTCTGCCGGGAGATCCTGTTCGCACTATACCATCCCGGCCTCGGCGACTATGACGCACTTGTCAAGGATCCCGCGACACCTCTGGCTACACGAGCCGCCCTGCTTGCGCTCGATCCGCACCACATCACGCTGGAGCCCGAGTACTATCACGAGAAAGACGAGGAAAAGTACGACCGCGTGAAGCCGTTGTTGTGGCTGTGGCAGAGTTTCGACCGGTCCCCGCTCGGTGGGGGAAATGTCGATCTCGCCGTGCGGTTTCGGCGGCTGCTTGCCCGGCACGTTTTCCGGTCGTGCGGCGAGAACTTCAAGTGTTTCCAGTACGTGGAATTCTCGTTCGGGTATAACATGGAGGTTGGAGATAACGTCGTCGTGCATCGACATGTTCTGCTCGATGACCGCGAGACGCTGGTCCTCTCCGATCGTACTTCGATCGCGGACTACGCGAACGTGTACACGCACACGCACAGCATCGACGATCAGGCAGACGTGACCGCCACTCCAACGGTACTCGATCCGGGCACGCGCATCACATACCACGCGACGGTGCTGGCCGGCGTGCACATTGGCGAACAGGGGATGCTCGGTGCAATGGCTCTCGCCACCAAGGACATCCGTCCCTACCACCTGCACCTCGGCATTCCAGCACGCTCGAAGATGGTCAAGCCCGGCGCGCCGCCCGAACACGGCGGCTCCGTAGACCGGTGATTTTCTGGCTCGCCGCCGGGCTCGTGGCGGCGGCCGCCATGATCGTCGGCTACCGCTGGGGGTCGGCCCGCAGCACGCGCCGCGTCACCACGGATCTCGAGGTGGCACGAGCCGAGGTCGCCCGCCGGCTCGAGGAGATCTACTCCTTTCAGGAGCTCTCGTTCACCCTCTCCGAGTCGCTCCAGCCAGACCGCATTGCGGAACGGATGACGGCATACCTCAAGCGCTTCCTGAAAACGGACGGATCGCTCGTGGCGCTCACCGCCGATGGCGGCAAGACAATGCGGATCGCGGCCGCCGAGGGGGGTCTGCAACACCTGGCACATACCGAGATCTTGGAAGGCGACAGCGGCCGCCTCGTACAGGCCATGGGAAAGGAACGGCTGGAACTCGTCGAGCGCGGGGACGGCGACCAGCCGACCCTAGTAGGAGACACCACGGTCGAGCGCGCGGCGATCCTCCCGCTGCGCGCGCACGGAGTCACGGTGGGCGCACTCACCGTGTGTGGTTTTGCCGAGCAGCCCTTCTCGACCGACCAATTGCGCCTGCTGTCGACCGTGGCGACGCACGCCGCGATCGTGCTCTCGAATGCCCGGTTCTTCGATCTCGTCCGCGCAGGTCGCGATCAGTGGGAGACGACGTTCAACGCGATCGCAGAAGGGATAGCCGTTGTGGACGAGGGCGGTAACGTTCAGCGGGCCAACTCGGCGCTCGCCCATCTGCTGGGTGCGTCGGTGCCTTCGCTCGCCGGAACGTCGTTTGTCGAGACATTGGGTAGCTCGCCTGAGGTGGGGACCCTGATCGAGTCCGCCCTCCGCGGTGACCCGAGTGGCGTGCACGTGGAACACGTTGCAGCGCTCGATCGGACGCTGCGCGTCTCGGCGGCTCCCATGCGCGGGCCGGAATCAGCCGCGTGGGCAGTGGTGCTCGTGGAGGACGTCACCGAGGAACAGGCGCTCGAGTCACAGCTCATTCAGCACGAGAAGATGGCAGCGGTCGGTCAGCTCGTTTCCGGTATCGCCCACGAGTTGAACAATCCGCTCACCTCGATTGCCGGGCTCGCGGAGTTTCTGCTGGAACAGAGCACCGCGACGGAGCGCGAGCGCGAACACCTGCGCGTCATTCACGAGCAGGCCGACCGGGCGGGAAGGATCGTGCGTAACCTACTAACCTTTGCGCGCAAAGACGCCGAGGACATCGGCGAGGTAGACCTGAATGACATCGTGCAGCGAACGGTGTCCCTCGTCGGTTACGAGATGCGACTGCGGGAGGTAGACGTCGAGTGGACCTTCGACGGTGAGCTGCCCGCTATCCAGGGGGATCGCTACGAACTTCAGCAGGTCGTGCTGAATCTCCTAACCAACGCCGCGCAGGCAGTCGAGCACAATCCCCCGGACCGTCCCCGCCATGTCTCGATCGGCACGGCGCACGATGATACGGGGATCACGCTACGGGTCGCCGATTCCGGACCGGGCATTCCCGACGACATCGCCACCTGCGTGTTCACGCCGTTCTTCACAACGAAGGCGCCCGGAAGCGGTACGGGCTTGGGACTGTCGATCTCCTTTCAGATCGTCCAACGGCACGGTGGGACGCTCACGGTACGACGTGGGGTGGACGGGGGTGCCTTGTTCGAGGTGCGGCTTCCCGTCGGCATCCCGGCAGCACGTCTGCCCGATGGAGCGCCGGATAGCGCCGTTACCGCCCCGCCCGACGGCAAGAGCGTTTCGCCGCAGCGTATCCTGCTGCTCGACGACGACCCCGCGGTACGCCGAATGATCAGCGTGATCCTCGCTTCGGACGCGACGGTCGATGCCGCACACGGCGCGGAGGACGCCGCCCGGAAGCTCGAGGAACGGGCCTACGATCTCGTGATCGCGGACCCACGCGCCGCCGTCTCGGCAGGTGAGCGCTTCGGTGACCATCTCGCGCGCCGTTGGCCACAGTACCTCCCGCGTACCATCCTCGTGACCGCCGACGTGCGGCCCGAGACGCAAGCCTGGCTGGACGGCATGGGATGCCGCTACTTCGTGAAGCCGTTTCGCATTGGGGAGTTGAAGAGCGCGGCCGCGCATATCTTGGCGCGCACAGCGGAAGCGGAAGAGGGCAGCTAGTTCGCGGCGCGCCGCGTGCGGCGCAGGACCGCATCCAGACGCGCCGACAAGGCCCGTGCGCGGAACGGCTTGCTCAGGAAATCGTCGGCCCCAAACTCGAACACCCGGACCTCGTTCTCCTCATCGCCGCGTGCGGTCAGGACGACCACCGGAATGTGTTCCGTCCCGCGACGTGACCGCAGATGGGAGAGAACCCCGTAGCCGTCGAGACCGGGAAGATTGAGATCTAGCACGATGATATCGGGACCATGCCGGTCGACCTGATCGAGCGCCTCCACACCCTCGCGTGCCTCGATCACCGTGTACCCGTCCCGTTCGAGCAGGTCGCGCATGACACGGCGCAATTGGTCCTCATCATCGACGAGGAGTACCGTCGCCGCCTGACGCCGTCCCTGCCGGTCGGTGATCTCGACGGGTTTCTGGATGCCCGGCTCGAGCAGATCGAAGGCACCGTCAAAGGACTCATCCGAGGCGGAGGCTTTGCCGGAGGAGCGCCGTTTGCGCGGGGAGCCGTCCTCGTCCGCGGCGGTCGCACTGCCATCCTCGTGCGCCGCCCTCCGCGCAGCGGAGACTCGCGCCTCCTCGGGAGTCTCATCTTCCTGCGGCACGTCTACCACGCGGAGCAGTTCCTCGATTGTCGAGTCACCATGCATGACATGTGCGAGCCCGCTCACCCACATGGACTTCATGCCGCCGCGCACGGCGGCATCGGCGATCTTGTCAGCCGTCTCATTCGCGCCGATCGACCGTTCCACCTCGGGAGTAACGCGCAAGACCTCCACGATCGAAAACCGGCCGCGGTACCCCGTCATGGCGCATTCTTCGCATCCGACGGCCCGGTACAGCGGCGTGTCGGATGGGATCCAGCGCATGAGTTTAGGTGGAATCGACTCCACCCAGACCTCCTTGCATGAGGTGCACAACAGGCGCATCAGACGCTGCGCAACCACACCCCGCACCGCCGTTGCGATCTTGAAACTCTCGATGCCGATATCGACCAACCGAGTCACCGCATTCGCCGCGTCGTTGGTGTGCAGGGTGGAAAGCACCAGGTGGCCCGTGAGCGCTGCCTGGACGGCGACCTGCGCCGTCTCGCGATCGCGGATCTCTCCAACGAGGACGACGTCGGGATCCTGGCGCAAGATCGATCGAAGCGCGGACGCGAACGTGAGTCCGGCCTTCTCGTGCACCTGCACCTGCACGATTCCCTGCAGGCGGTACTCCACCGGATCTTCCACGGTCACGATGTTGACACCCTCGCTCTGCACGTGCTTCAGCGCCGAGTAGAGTGTAGTCGTCTTGCCGGACCCGGTGGGGCCGGTCACGAGAATCACACCGTCTCGGAACTCCAGGAGTTCGATGATCGCCTGCTGTTCTTCCTCGTTCAGCCCGAGCGCCTCGAGCGACAGTGCCGTGCGGCTTGAGTCGAGGATACGGATGACGACCTTTTCCCCAAGCGACGCGGGGAGCGTCGAGACGCGAAGGTCCACGGGCACGCCGTTGACCGCCACACGCGCGCGGCCGTCCTGCGGGCGAAGGCGATCGGCGATATCCAACGACGAGATGATCTTTAGACGGGAGATGAGCGGCAGTCCAGCCGCGCGCGGAACCTTCATCACCTGGCGAAGCACGCCGTCGATGCGGTAGCGGACGGCTACCCCACCTTCTTCGGGCTCTATGTGGATGTCGCTGGCCCGGGAAATGATCCCCTCGGACAGAATCAGATCCACGAGGCGAACGACCGGGCGCTCGGACGCCTCTTCCGCCGAGATGGAGAAGTCTTCGCTTTCGGGAATCTCGTCATCGAGCTGCGTGATTTCCGTCTCGCTCATGCCTTCGAGCAGCTTGTCAATCACGTTTTCCGGGCGATAGAGCTCGTCGATCTTGTCCCCAATTTGCGACGGACTTGCGAGCAGGACCCTCACTTCGCGCCCCGTGGCGAACGCCAGGGTTTTCTCGCAATCGAGGTCGAATGGGTTTGCGGTGGCGATCTCCATGTAGGAATCGGTCACGTGAATTGGCAGCACGTGATATCGGCGAGCGACTTGCTCGGGGACGACGTCCCGCGCCGACCGCTCGCTCTGCGCGAAATCGGCGAGTTTGAGACGGAACCGCGTGGCCAGCGCCCCGATAATCTGCTCGTCGGTCGCCAACTCCTTCGCGACGGCCGTTCCCCACAACGAATCGGCGGCGTCTTTGTCCGACCGGAGAGCATCAACCTGCTCGCGCCCTAGGAGCTCCTCCAAGGTGGGGGAGAGCCACTCGTCGGTGAACGATTTTTCTTGTCCGTCTGCCACCGATATTCCGTCCTTGTGCCACAGCCTGATTAAAGTAACGGTCTCCAGAAGCGTGGGCTATACTCTGCGCCCTGAACCGTCGGTCCCGCAGGGACTTGGTGCATCAGAGGATGGGCCAGAGCGTCCGCCGCACGTCGAGCGTTACGCCAACGTCGCCCGAGCGGAGCCCCCAGCCGGTTTCCAACCGGAGCAACCGATGAAACACCTCCACCGCGACCCCAACCACCGGCCGGATCCCGTCGCTCGAGTCCCACGGCATCGAGACAAATGGGCGACCCGTTCCACCGGCGGCAAGGAAGGGTGCGACGACGAGCTGGCGGCCGGTTGACGCAAAGGCGCCGAGCGGAATTGCTGGAAACGGCACGCCCACCCGCCACTCCGCCCTGACGAGCCCGCCATATTTCCCGCCGAACGCCCGATGTGGTTCGCCAACCAGACTGGCGCGTCCTCCCAGCAAGAACGGCCGATAGACGGGCAGTCCCACAGTGGCCCACCCGAACCACCCGGTAACGTGGAACGATCCGCCCGGCGCCGACATGACTAGCTGCCCGTCCAGTCGAGCACGCAGATACTCCTTGCCGCCGCCAACACCGCCTTCCAGGGCAATCGCCGCGCGATATCCCATCCGGTCTCCACCCCGTACCCGACGCCGCACCACCCCGACCCGTCCGACGGCGCGCGTTCCGTCGCCGAGCGCGGGGTTAGGCCGGAACGATCCGGTCGCCGGCGTCGCACCGACCACGACGCTCATGGTGCGTAACGCCCCCAGCGACACGGTCACGTCGCCAAGGGACGCCCCGAGCGCCACCTCCTCTGCCAGCACATAGTCGCCGTAGTCGGTGCCCGCTTCTTGGGCCAGCACCGAGTTGGCAAGGGGACTCACCGTCAGCTGCTCGCCGACATCCCGAATCTCGCGTGCCGCGCGCACGCTGATTGTGCCTCGTTCCACGCGCCACGCGAGGCTCACACGCGCCTTGAGCCGTTCGTCTGAGAACCCATACGCGGCCCAACTGCGCAACGTTGCGGCGCCGGCGCCTGGGCGCAGCATCACCCCAACGCCAGGCGTGAACCCTTCTACGCGGTTGAAGTGGAGCAGATCGGAGATCGCACCTAAAGCGAGCCCAACCGATGGAAGCCCCGATAGGAACCTGCCGCCCGATACATCCCGCACTCGATCACGCACGTCGTCCATCTCGGCATTCGATACCGGCCCCGCCGCCTCCGCGATCTGCACATCCAACGCATCGGTCCAGGGAAACGTGTCGCGAATTGCCAGTGGCGCTGCAACCACTTCGCGACCCCGGAACACGCCCGGTGCCAAACCTAAGTTGAAGTCATATCCGTCGATCGTCCAGCGCCCGCGGATGATGCCGCGAGCCGGCAGGTCGAGCCAGGTCGTGCGGCGCCGAATCTCGATCTCCTGTCGCCGTGGCAACCACCACCGTCCCTCCCACAGTGCATTCTCCAACAACACCGTGATGTCCTCGAGGCTCCCATCGAGGTAGGCGGCGCGTGTGAAGTTGAAGCGGAGCTGCACCAACTGCCCGCCGTCGGCGTCGAGATACATGCTCCCGACGATGCGTGCCTCCGCAAAATCCTTGGGTCGGAACGCCACCTCGACCGCGCGAACCGTCCGGCCCGGAAGCTCGATCGTGAGCGAGTCCACGACCGCGTAGTCGTATAGGGTCGGACCGTCCGGCGCCAACGGATGGGGCACATCGCGTATCTCATCGCCCTCACCGAGACGGATCCGGTCGGTGAACCCGTTCTGCACGATTCCGAGGTGGTCGCGGTGATACTGAATCTCCGTCGGGAGATCGACACGATCACGCCACCCGATGATCCGCTGCTTGCTCGCGCCCGGCGCCTTCCAGTAGACTTCCAGTTCCAACTGATCGGACTTGATCAGTTGCGGCGGTTCGGCGAACCCTTCGTCCCCCAATTGCGCTAGGAAGAACACGAACCCATGCGCCCGCGCTCGATAATCTTCGAGTCCACTCGCCTGATTGGCGGCGCGACGTGCGATGGCTTGCATGACGACAGCACGGGCCCTCTCGCTATTCCACTGCTGTGCGGGAAGCGTATTGGGGCCAAGAAGCGCGAAGCAAAGGACCACGGCGAAGAGACGGAACATCATCGTCAAATATCGATTCGCTCCTGGATCGCGGCAACGGCTATCGTGACCGCTGTCGCCGGGTGCGGCGACGCGCTCGTGCCTGGAGGTGGGACCGTAGATGAAGCGGATCTCGTTCCGCTCGCATTGCAGGCAAGTGCGCCCCCCGTACCGGCGACGAACTTCTACGTGCGGACCAACACCGTCACCATTCGCGCCCTCAGACACGGCGATGCCGTGAACAGCCTGTACGTCGAACTGCGATTCCCCGCCGGGAGCCTCGTGAGCGTGGACGGGACACCCATCGCGAGCGGTGATTCCGTTCTCGTGTCCGTCAACCCGCGCCCGGGCGCGTATGGATTCAGGTTGTCACCGGCCGGCCTCGCGTTCTCGGAGAGCACTCCGCCAACGGCCACGTTCTCCTTCGCGCGATACGGCGATCTCTCGGTCGCCGACGCCGAGCCGGCGTTTTCCGACCGCGCCACGTACGCGGCCGCCCTCGACGTGTGGGAGGAGATCGCGCTGCGGCGGTGGCGGGTCGCCACCGCATCGGCCGGTTCAGGCGTGAGCGAGATCTCGGCGGCGGTCGAAGGGGGCGGTGAGTACATCCTCGCGGCGCAGCGTTGATCCGCGACACGTCGTTCGAAGCCTATCGGTCGCACGCAGCCGCCGGTACCATCGCGCCGGTGGTGCGCGAACTCGCGGCCGACGTGCTCACGCCCGTTGCCGCGTTCGCCGCTATCCATCGGCCACCATTCGGTTTCCTGCTCGAGTCGCTAGTGGGCGGCGAGCGTTGGGCGCGATACACGTTTCTGGGCACCGAGCCGCATGAGGTGTGGCGCTATCGCGAGGGAGGCGCCGAGCGCTGGACAGCAGCCCGTGGGTGGGGTGTGGCGGAATCCGCCCGGAATCCGGTGCGCCATCTCGCCCGGCAGGTGCGTCCGTGGCACACCGGGCCGTTGCACAATCTCCCGCGGTTCACCGGTGGCGCGGTCGGGTTCCTCTCGTACGACGCGGTCCGGGCGCTCGAGCGGTTACCCGAGCCTCCCCCCGACGACCTGCATCTGCCCGAGGCGATCTTCATGATCGTCGATACGCTGGTAATCGTCGACAACGCCTTCGGCCGCGCCATCGTCGTGGCCAATACGCGCATCACGCCCGGCGCGGACGAGGCCGCACTCCGCCGTTCCTACGACGAGGCCCAGGCGCGCATCGACACGCTCCTCACGCGGCTCGCGACGCCGCCTCCTCTGACCCCGCTGGTACTGGAAGAGAGCACGCGCCCCACGCCGGCGTCGCCCTACCCACAGGCGGCCTTCGAGCGCGATGTCGCACGGATCAAGGACCATATTCGGGCGGGAGACATCTTTCAGGGCGTCCTGTCCCGACGGCTAGATCTGCCGTGTGAGGCCTCACCGTTCGACGTGTATCGTGCCCTGCGCGCACTCAATCCCGCCCCATACCTGTATTATCTCGCGCTGGACGATCTCGCGATCGCCGGCAGTTCCCCCGAGGTGCTCGTCCGTGTGGAGGACGGCACCGTGACGGTCCGCCCGATCGCCGGTACCCGGGGCCGGGGCGCCGCACCCCAGGAAGACGAAGACCTCGCCAGTGCACTGCTGGCTGATCCCAAGGAGCTGGCCGAGCACATGATGCTCGTTGACCTCGGCCGGAACGACGTGGGTCGCACCGCCGAGTTCGGTTCGGTGCAGGTGACGGCCGACAAGGTCATCGAGCGCTACTCCCACGTGCAGCACATCGTGAGCGAGGTCCGGGGCCGGCTGCGCAGCGACCTGGACGCGTTCGACGCGCTGGAGGCGTGTTTTCCCGCCGGTACCGTCTCCGGCGCCCCCAAGGTCCGTGCAATGGAGATCCTCAACGGGCTCGAGCCCACTCGGCGTGGCCCCTATGCCGGGGCGGTCGGGTATGTCGGGTGGGGCGGCACGGCCCTCGACACCGCCATCACGATCCGAACCGCCGTTCTCCAGAAGGGACGGGCATACGTCCAGGCGGGGGCCGGCATCGTGGCGGACAGTGTCCCACGCCGCGAATTCGAGGAAACCGCACAGAAAGCCAGCGCGGTCCTGGCGGCTATAGCACTGGCGGAAGCCGGATCGCGCCCCAAGAAATAGAGCGGTATATTCCCGCCCGAGGGAGTGCCTTTGGCTGTTTTCAAGCTATTCAGCACCGGCGGCGATCAGACGATCGACGTGCCCGAACACGGCGCACTGGTCGTCGGCCGGGCTGCGACAAGCGACGTTCCGATCTACGACCCCACGATCTCGCGGCGCCACGCGGAGATCGCCATGGGGGCGACCGGCGTGTCGATACGCGACCTCGGCTCGAGTAACGGCACGTTCCTCAACGGATCGCGTGTCACCGAAGCCGAGGCCACCGACGGCGACGTGCTCGCGTTCGGGAAAGTGGCGTTCCACGTCCGTGAGGTCACTGCTCCAACAGCCAAACCCCCGCCGGAGCCGGCGAGCGCGTTTCCGGGCGCGCCACCAAGCGCCACCATCGTTCGCCGTATCGAAGCAGACAAGGGTGGTCTCGAGGAGAAAGTCAAAGACCGCATTAGCGGCGACGTTGAGGTCGCGACGAGCGAGTTGTCGCACGAGGAACGGCAGGCGCGCAAGCTATCGCTCCTCCTCGAGATCTCCAAGGAACTGTCCCGCCAACAGGAAACCGATCAGCTACTCGAGAAAGTCGTCGATATCACGTTCAAGGTGATGGACGTTGACCGTGTCTCCGTACTGATGGTGGACGGGGACTCTGGCGAACTGATCCCGCGCATGTATCGCAACCGCCTGGGCGACGGAGCCAGCGGTGGCCCAGGGACGCGGCACGTGCCGCGTTCGATAGCACAGCGCGCCGTCGACGAGCGCCTCGCTATTCTCACGGATAACGCGGCCGCCGACGAGCGGTTCAAGGGTAAGTCGATCTTGATGCAGAGCGTGCGGTCCGCAATGTGTGCCCCGCTCATGGGGAGCGAGGGTACGGTCCTCGGGCTGATCTACGTCGACAACATGACCGCCACGCACTCCTTCAGCGACGAGGATCTCGAGTTTCTCATCGCGTTCTCCGGTATCGCGGCGGTCGCGATCGAAAACGGCCAGCTTACTGAACGAGTGCAACGTGAAGCCGTCGTCCTCTCGAATTTCCAGCGGTACTTCGCTCCGAACCTGGCCGAGCAGATTGCTCAGCAGGAAGGCGAGGTGCAGCTCGGCGGCGCGAAAAAACCGGTCGTCGTTTTCTTCAGCGACATCCGCGGATTCACCGCAATGTCGGAGACGATGCTGCCGGACGAGATCGCCAAGCTCCTCAATGAGTATTTCACCGAGATGGTCGCGATCGTCTTCGAACACGGCGGTACGCTCGACAAGTTCATGGGTGACGCGGTTATGGCGCTGTGGGGCGCACCCATCCCCCACGACGATGACGCCGATAGGGCGATCATTGCGGCCATCAAGATGCAGCAGATTCTTCTCGAGCTGAATGCAAAGTGGACCGCCGACGGTCGGCAAACCATCGAGATCGGTATCGGGATCAGTTTTGGTGAGGTGTTCGCGGGCAACATCGGCAGCGAGCAACGGCTCGAGTATACCGTGCTGGGCGACACCGTGAACGTTGCATCGCGCCTCTGCTCGAAAGCGGGACCCGGGGACATCATCATCTCCGAGCCGCTTTTCAAGGCTCTGAAGACAGCACCCGACGTCGAACAACTCGAGCCGATGGATTTGAAAGGAAAGGCGAAGGCCGTTCCCGTCTATCGCGTGAAGGTGTAGGGCCGTCCCGCCGCCGCCAGCAGATCCACCACCAATCTGAGCGGCAATCCGATCACACCGAAGTAGTCGCCCTCGATCCGTTCGACCAGCACAGTGCCGAGTCCCTGGAGACCGTAACTCCCCGCCTTGTCGAGCGGCTCGCCCGTCGCTACATAGTCGCGGATCAAGATCGGCGTCAGCGGGCGAAACCACACGCGCGTCTCGTCCACACGTTCCAACACTCGTCCGTCAAACGCGAGTGCCACGGCCGTGATCACCTGATGCTCCCTCCCCGACATGCGCGAGAGCATAGCCTCGGCATCGCCCGGGGAGTGTGGTTTTCCCAGCATGCAACCGTCGAGCACCACCACAGTGTCCGCACCCAGCACATACGCGCCGGGGTGTCGCCGCGCCACGGCCACGGCCTTCTCCTGTGCCAACCGAAGGGCGTGGGCCCTGGGCGCTTCACCCTGTGCCGGTGTTTCGTCCAGTTGGGCGGGATCGACCTCGTGGGCAATCCCCAGTTTCGTCAACAACTCGGTCCGTCGTGGAGACCTCGATGCCAGAACGATCATCGTTCCAGCAGCAAGGTGACGGGCCCGTCGTTCACCAGTGCGACATCCATCATCGCTCCAAAGGTACCCGTTGCCACCTCCACACCCAGCAGTCGCAGGCGCTGCGCGAAACGCTCGCAGAGCGGCCGCGCCACGTCGGGAGGAGCGGCATGCACGAATGACGGCCGCCGGCCCTTTCGTGCATCGCCATAGAGTGTGAACTGCGAGACCACGAGCACCCCACCGCCTACATCGACCAGCGATCGGTTCAGCTTGCCTTCGTCATCGGGGAAGAGGCGAAGCGTGAGGATCTTCTCCGCCATCCAGTCGGTCTCGCCCGGACCGTCGCTGTGGGTGATGCCGACCAGCGCCAGGTAGCCCCGCCCAACAGCGCCGACAACGTGACCGTCCACGGTGACGGAGGCTAGGGCGACGCGTTGGAGGACCACCCTCACCTCACCGCCCCGACCCCGCCCCCCAGCCCGGTGGAAAGGCGGAAAGCCTTCCCGGCATCACTCGACCGTTACCGACTTCGCGAGATTCCTCGGTTTGTCGACGTCACAGCCGCGCAGGACCGCAATGTGATACGCCAGCAGTTGCAACGGGAGCACCGTCAGAATGGGTGTCAACGAATCGATCGTGTGGGGAATGGCAATGTAGTGATCGGCCAGTTCCGCGATCTCGTCGTCGCCTTCGGTAATGACGGCAATGATCTGGCCGCGCCGGGCGCGGACCTCCTGCACGTTGGAGACGATCTTCTGATGGACGCTATCGCGCGGAGCTACCACCACTACCGGCATCTGCTCGTCGATCAGCGCAATGGGACCGTGTTTCATTTCCGCTGCGGGATACCCTTCCGCGTGGATATACGAGATCTCCTTGAGTTTCAACGCGCCCTCGAGCGCCACCGGGAAGTTGTACCCGCGCCCCAGGTAGAGAGCGTTGGGGACGTCGGCGAGCCCGCGGGCCAGCTCTTGGATGGCACCGCCCTGCCGCAAGACACGCTCGATCTGGTCGGGAAGCTGCTGGAGCGCAGAGACAATCTCGCGACCCTGGAGAACCGAGAGTGACCGAAGGCGCCCAATCCGCAGCGTCAGCAAGGCAAGCGCCGTTACCTGACACGTAAAGGCCTTGGTACTCGCCACGCCGATCTCCGGACCGGCGTGCAGGTAGATCCCGCAATCGGTTTCGCGAGCGATGGTACTGCCAACCACGTTCACGATCCCGGCCGTGCGCGCCCCACGTTGTTTGGCTTCCCGAATCG
This sequence comes from Gemmatimonadota bacterium, assembly GCA_036679645.1. GTDB lineage: Bacteria > Gemmatimonadota > Gemmatimonadetes > Gemmatimonadales > GWC2-71-9 > JADFNB01. Next base: position 77,320 of record JAZDCY010000056.1, read on the forward strand.
CGGCGAGCGTGTCCGCCGTCTCTCCGCTTTGGGAGATCCCGATGACGAGCGTTTTCTCGTCGAGGATGGGATTGCGGTACCGAAACTCCGAGGCGTACTCGACTTCCACGGGAATCCGCGCCAGCTCCTCCAACAGGTACTCGCCGATCAACGCTGAATGCCAGGACGTGCCGCAAGCCGTGAGCACAATACGGTCGATCGCCAGGAGTTCGTCGTCGGACATGGTGATGCCGCCAAGGCGGGCGGTGCCCTCGCCCTCGAGCAGGCGTCCCCGCATCGTGTCGCGCACGCTGGCGGCCTGCTCCATGATTTCCTTCATCATGAAGTGGTCGTAGCCGCCGCGCTCGACCGTTTCCTGATCCCACTCGATGATGTTCACCGCCTTGTCGACCTTCGCGGTGTCGAGATCCAGAATCTGGTAGCCATCGGGCTGCAAAACGGCCACCTCGCCATCGTCCAGGTAAACCACGGACCGAGTGTGCTCGAGCAGCGCAGCGGCGTCGGACGCGACAAAGTTCTCGCCATCACCCAGCCCTACCAGGATTGGCGAGCCCTTTCGCGCAGCGACGAGCGTGTCGGGATTGCGCGCTGAGATGACAGCCAGACCGTATGCACCCTCGACCAGGCGGAGCGCGGCTACAACCGCATCTTCCAGAAACTCGCAGTGGTACTCCTCAATCAGGTGCGCAAGCACCTCGGTGTCGGTTTGCGAGCGGAAGGTGTGGCCACGTTGGGCCAGCATCAGCCGCAGTTCGCTGGCGTTCTCGATGATGCCGTTATGCACGAGCGCGATGGTCCCGCCACAGTCGGTGTGCGGGTGCGCGTTCGCCTCGGAGGGGACGCCATGCGTGGCCCATCGCGTGTGAGCGATCACCGTGTGCCCGTCAGGAAACGACCCGTTGAGATGCCGCTCGAGCGCGGCAATCCGCCCTTCCGCCCTTTCGACCACGAGCGTCTTGTCCGCCACTGCCGCCAGACCGGCGGAGTCGTAACCCCGGTACTCGAGAGTCTTCAGAGCCTCGATCGCAAGGTGTGCGCCGTTCCTGCGACCAACATATCCAACAATTCCACACATAGGATTCCCTTGGCTTAGGTGCCGGCGATCGCTTCACGGGCCGCGGCGACGAGATCGTCTGCAGCCTCACGCGTGGGCGCCTCGGCAATGAGCCGAACGATGGGCTCGGTACCCGACGGGCGGATGTGCACCCACCGGTCCGGCCACGCGAGGCGTAGCCCATCCTGTCGGTCGCGCTCGGCATCCGGATACTGCTGCTCGAGGTGCTTGTACACCGGCTGCAGGTCTCCGCCCCGCGGCGCCTTGGCCTTCACGATCGCGTACCGAGGTCGGCTCTCGACCCGTCCCGCTATGGTACTGCCGTCGGCGGCCAGGAGATCGAGCACCAGGGCAGCCGCCAGTGGGGCGTCGCGCCCGAGATGGAGGACCGGAAGCATCACGCCTCCGTTCCCCTCACCACCGATGACTGCCCCAGCTGCCTGCATAGCGCGGGCCACGTTCGCCTCGCCCACCGGTGCCCGGGCCACAGACGCCCCGTAGGCGTTCGCCGCATCGTCCACGACCAGCGAGGTCGAGAGATTCACGACGACCGGGCCGGGCCCCCGCCGGAGCACGTTCTCTACCGCGAACGCGAGTGTGTAGTCCTCTCCGATCGGCGTGCCCATGCCATCGACCAGGGCAAGCCGGTCCACGTCTGGATCCACCGCCATCCCAAGATTGGCTCCGACCCGACGTACCTCGTCGCCCAATCGCCCTAGGTGCTCCGGGACCGGCTCAGGGGACCTCGGGAAAAGACCATCGGTTTCGAGGTCGATTCCGACCACCGTGCATCCCAAAGCATCGAGCAGCCTGGGCATTGTGGTGCCACCGGCTCCGCGCACACAATCGAGAGCGACTGTAAAGTGTTGTGACCTAATGGCTTCCGTGTCGACATACGAGAGGTCGAGGATCTGACTTAGGTGCCGCTCGATCGCATCACCATCGGGCACTATTTCGCCAATCCCGTCCCACCCCACCCGCGGAATCGTTCCGTCCGCCCCATCGACCACCTTGCGACCAGTCTCGGCGTCGAGGAAAAGACCGTCCGCCCCGACGAACTTCAGGGCATTCCACTCGATGGGGTTGTGGCTTGCCGTGATGATTATCGCGCCACCAGCACCATGGTGCTCGACGGCCAACTGCGCTGTGGGCGTGGGAATCATGCCGCAATCGATTACGCGGCATCCGACAGACTGGAGGCCGGTCCGTGCGGCGGCCGCGAACATGGGCCCGGAGGTCCGCGAATCGCGCGCGAGCACCACGGCCGGCCGGCCCGCATCCTGGGCTAGCACGCCGAATGCCGCCGCGTAGCGCGCGACGATATCGGGGGTGAGATCGGTGCCGACGATACCGCGTACGCCGGACACGGAGATGATCAGAGTCGAATTGCCGGGCATTCCTGCCCTTGAAGGAATTAGCCGGTGGCAGGAACCGCAATACCCGCGCCAGCCAGGCGGCGCGGCAGACGGCGCCAGGCCCGCCGTGGCGTCGCGATGGGCAGGATACCTATCTCCGGATAAGCGGCGACGAACGTAGCCACGATCGTCTGGTCGAACTGGGCCCCGCTGTTGGCGCTGAGTTCTCTCAGTGCGGTATCTGGGCTCATGCTCGGACGGTACGACCGAACGGTCGTCATCGCATCAAAGGCATCGACAACCGACACCAGCCTCGCGTTGAGGGGAATCTCCTCACCCTTCAGCCCGTCGGGCAGGCCGCGGCCGTCCATCCGCTCGTGGTGAGACCTGACCGTGCCGAGGACAGCCGGCACGTCCCGCAGAAGCGGAGCCATGATACGCGCCCCGATCACCGTGTGTTGCATGATGTAGCGGTATTCCTCCTCGCTGAGGGCGCCCTGTTTGTTCAGGATGGCCTCCGACACGCCGATCTTGCCCACGTCGTGCAGTTCCGCGCCCAGCTCCACGAGCTGCACCTCGTCTTCCTCGAAACCAAGCCGGCGGGCCACGGCCCCGGCGTATGCGGCGACCCGCGTCGAGTGGCCCTGCGTGTACTGGTCCTTGGCCTCGAGCGCGTGTACGATGCTCTGAATGCCCTCGAGGAATAGCTCCTCAATGCGCAACCCCTGCTGCTGCACGAGTTCTGTGAGGCGGCGCTGATAACGCTGGTTTTCTAGCACCAGCCGCCGTTTCTCGGCCGCCTGAAGGACGCGGGCGTGAACCTCCTCGAGCTGAAACGGTTTGGCGATATAGTCATAGGCCCCTCGCCGCAGGCACCCGACAGCTGTCTCGACGTCGGACACGCCGGTTATCATGATCACGGCTACGTCCGGGTAGACTCGCCGCACCCGCTCGAGTAGCTCGATGCCGTTCATTTCCGGCATCCGGACATCCGAGAGCACGACGTCGATGTCGGTGGAATCGAGGATCCCCAACGCCTGCCTCCCGGAAGAGGCTGCGATGCAGTCGTGCCCGAGTGCGCGGAGCGAGCCGAGAAGCGCGGATCGCAGCGTGGGATGGTCGTCGACGACCAGGCACTTGATCCCGGTCGCCGCCGCGCACGGGTGGGTCGGAGGTCGCGCCTTCTCAGACGCTCGCTTGCCGGTGGAAGAGCGCTCGATGTAGCTTCTCCCGTCACTCACGCTTCGGCGACCTCCTAGATGGCACGCGTATACGACGAGGATCTCCAGTTCGGCTTCAGCACGCGCAGCGTGCATGCCGGTCAGCGACCCGATGCGGTCTCGGGGGCAATCATGCCGCCCATCTATCAGACCTCGACCTACGTCCAGGATGGTCTGGGGCGACACAAGGGATTCGAGTACGCGCGTACCCGAAACCCGACCCGGGATGTGCTGGAACGCAACATCGCGGCGTTGGAAGGTGGGCAATACGGTCTCGCCTGGTCTTCCGGTCTCGCCGCGACCGACGCGGTCCTGAAGCTATTATCGGCCGGGGACCACACTATCTGTGGCGAGAACGTCTACGGTGGCACGCACCGGCTCATGGAGCAGGTTTTTCGGCCGCTCGGACTCACCTTCTCATTTGTAGACACGAGGGACGTCGAGCACGTTGAGGCCGCCATCGGGTCCACCACCCGGATGGTATTCATAGAGACCCCGACCAACCCGATGATGCGGCTCGCCGACCTGTCGGCCATCGGCGAGTTGACCCGCGCGAAGGGTCTCATGTTCGTGGTGGACAACACGTTTGCCACCCCGTACCTGCAGCGCCCGCTCGAGTTTGGGGCCGACCTGGTGCTGCACTCCACGACCAAGTATCTGAACGGTCACAGCGACATGGTCGGTGGAGTGATAGTCACGTCGGACGCCGACCTGGCCGACCGGCTCGCCTTTCTCCAGAACGCGGCCGGGGCGATCCCGGGCCCGATGGACTGCTGGCTGGCACTGCGCGGCACCAAGACGCTGGCGCTGCGGATGCGCCAGCACGACAGCTCGGGGCGCCAGATCGCGGCCTGGCTGGACGCGCACCCGAAGGTGGAAACGGTCTACTACCCAGGACTCGAGAGCCATCCCCAGTACGAGCTCGCCTGCCGTCAGATGCGGGGGTTCGGCGGGATGGTATCGCTGGAACTCGGTTCGCTGGAACGGGCACGTGCCTTTGCCGAAGGCACGAAGATCTTCTCCCTGGCCGAGTCCCTGGGGGGAGTGGAGAGCCTCATTGGCCATCCTGCCAGCATGACACATGCGTCCGTGCCGAAAGAGATGCGGGAGGCCATGGGACTCACTGACGGGCTCGTCCGACTCTCGGTGGGCATCGAAGAGCTGGACGATCTGCTGGCCGATCTGGAACAGACGATCAGTGGGATGGATGGTTGACCGATGAACCCTGCCAAATTCCGTCTCGCTGAAACCGGCCTTTCAGCTTTGCGTATGGTTTTGCAGGAAGCAGCAGAACCTCAACACCACGGTTTCCGGAGGCACTCATGAGCGAAGCCACAGGTACTCCCACGGCCCGGCCGCGGGTAGTCCTGAAGGAGATCGCGCCAGACGCTTGGGAGCACTCGGCGGACCGCGCTGCGCTGAATGCGCTGCGCAAGGTTCCCGGGTTCGACGAGGCGGTCAAGCGCGTCTTTGGCTTTTTTGGCGAGCGCGGCATCCGCCTCATGTTCCAGGCGAACGCCGTCCGCGTTGGTCCCAAGCAGTTCCTCAAACTGCACCAGCTTCTGACCGAGGCGTGCGTGACCATGGACTGGGACGACCCGCCAGAGCTGTACGTCACCCAGACCCCCATGGTGAACGCCGGTGCGGTCGGGTTCGAGCATCCCTTCATTGTGATCAACTCGGGCGCGGTGAGCTTGCTCAACGACGACGAGATGCGCGTGCTGATCGGGCACGAGCTCGGGCACGTGATGAGCGGTCACGCGTTGTATCGGACGATCACGATCCTGATCCTGATGCTCGGGTTCCAGAACTTGCCCTTCCTGGCCGGTATCGCACTGATGCCCATCAAGCTGGCCCTGCTCGAGTGGTATCGGAAAAGCGAGCTATCGGCCGATCGCGCCGGCTTGCTCGCGAGCCAGGACCCTGACTCCTCGAAACGGCTGTTCCTCAAGTTCGCCGGTGGCGGTGACATGGAGCAGATGAACCTCGAGGCCTTCATGGAGCAGGCCCAGGAGTACGAAGAGAGTGGTGGCCCCCTCGATGCCATCTACAAGATCCTCAACACCATGGGGATGACCCATCCGTTCAGCACGCTGCGCGCTGCTGAGGTGCAGCGGTGGATCGAGTCGGGAACGTACGAGGAGATCCTGGGCGGGACCTACGAGCGTCGCGGGGCTGAGCAACAACAGGCGCACTCGTACGCGGGCGACCTGAAGGATGCCGCCACCCACTACGGGCAGGAAGTGAAGGACGTGGCGTCATCAGTCACCGACGCCGCCAAGCGGGCGGCCGAAGCATTCACCTCGGCCTTCAAGGACTCCCGCAAGGAGTGAGGGTCCTAGTTGTCGGCGGGGGCGGCCGCGAGCACGCTCTCTGCTGGGCGCTGCGGTCCGGCGCTGAGATCTTCTGCGCTCCCGGCAACGCCGGTACCGACAACCACGCCACGAATCTGGCCGTAGACGTCTCCGATCACGATGCGGTGATCGAGACGATCGTTTCCCACCACATAGATCTCACTGTAGTGGGCCCCGAGGCGCCGCTGGCGGCGGGGCTCGCCGACCGTCTGGCGGCCGCCGGCCGGGCGGTGTTCGGGCCCTCGGCAGGAGCTGCGCAGATCGAGGCATCAAAAGCATTCGCCAAGAGGGTCATGACGGACGCCGGCGTTCCAACGGCGGCCGCGGCGGTCTTTACGAACGCAGATAAGGCCATCGGATACATCAGAGGACATGATGAGCCCTTGGTCGTGAAGGCGTCCGGGCTCGCAGGTGGCAAGGGTGCCGTCGTCTGCCAGACGCGGGCGGAAGCCATCGCCGCCGCCACCGCCATGTTCGGTGGCCGCTTCGGGGACGCCGGAGCGGAGGTCGTCGTGGAAGATCTTCTCGTGGGCGAGGAACTGTCGGTCTTCGCGCTGACCGACGGCGAGCAGTGCTGTCTCCTCCCCGCGTCGCAGGATCACAAGCGGATCGGCGAAGGTGACACGGGACCCAACACCGGCGGGATGGGGGCCTACGCGCCCGTGTCGATCGCGACCCCGGATCTCATGGCGCGGGTTGAGCGAGAGGTCATCCTCCCTACCTTACGGCAACTGAGCGAGCTGGGCACCCCGTATCGCGGCGTGCTGTACGCCGGCCTCATGATCTCGCCGGCCGGCGACCTGTCCGTGATCGAGTTCAATTGCCGATTCGGCGATCCCGAGACGCAGGTAGTCCTGCCGGTCATCGAGGGCGACCTGCTGGATCAACTCTGGCGTATCGGCGCAGGCGAGGACTGGACCCCGCCGAAGCTTCCCGCGGCACGAGCGGCAGTCACGACGGTCGTGGCCGCGGCCGGGTATCCGGACACACCTGAGAAGGGCGCCGTCATCAACATCCCGCGAATCACCCCGGACGACACTGTGCTCTTTCACGCTGGCACCGGTAAGGACGCGGACGGAACGCTGCGCGTCTCCGGCGGGCGGGTACTGTGTGCCACCGGGTTCGGACCGACCGTGGCGCAGGCGGCTGAAGCGAGTCGCACGCTCGCAGACGCGATCGAATTCGAGGGCGCGCAATACCGGCGCGACATCGCCTGGCGAGAGGTCGCCCGTGCCGGAGTTGCCTGAAGTCGAGACCATCGTTCGCGACCTCGCCCCACGCATCACCGGCCGTACGCTCACCAACCCCAGGCTCCATCACACCAACGTGCTCCGCCGCGTGTCGCGCGCCCGCTTACTGCGTACGCTGCGACGAAATGTGATCGCCGGCATCTCACGCCGGGCGAAGCACATGGTGATACTGCTCGAGAGCGGGCACCGCGTGGTCATTCAGCCACGGATGACCGGCTCGCTGGTGGTCTACGAGCGGCGTCTGCGAGCGGCCGAGCGCCGTTACGCGGTGCTGCAGGCCGGCCTGGGGGCGGGCCGGTCTCTGGTCTTTAGCGACATACGCCGTCTCGGCACGATAGAACTCTTGGATGAGAAGGGGTGGCAGTCCTATACTGCTGGCATTGGGCCCGAACCACTCGACGACGATTTCGACGTCGCTGCCTTTCGAGCGCGGATTCACGGGAGCCGTCAGGCGATCAAGAAAGTGCTCATGGACCAGCGAAAAATCGCCGGGGTGGGAAACATCTACGCCAACGAGGCGCTCTTCCGCGCCGGCATCGATCCTTCGCGACGCGCCGACCGTGTGGACCGCGCTGCGGCTACGCGCCTCCATGGGGCCGTGCGCGAGGTGCTGTCCGAAGCCCTCGCCGCCCGCGGAACCACGCTCCGCGACTACAGGACCGGCACCGGCGGCAAGGGGTCTTTCCAATTCGCCCTCCAGGTGTACGGCCGCGCCGGGGAGCCGTGCGTGCGTTGCGGCACCGCGCTGGCGGTTACGCACGAGATCGACGGTCGGCAGACGACCTTCTGCTGGCGCTGTCAGGGTGGTCGGAGTCCGACGGAGCGCACGTGAAGGTAGCCGTCGTGTTCGATACTCCCAGCGCGGGGTGGACGCACGACGATTTCATCAAGGAGGTAGTCGCCCAAGTCGAGGAACCCGAGTATGAGATCGCCGAAGCGTTGCTCGCTTACGAGTACGACGTCCGGCTGATCGGTGTTCACGACGATCTCCATGCGCTCGCGGAGCAACTCGCCGAGTACGATCCCGATCTCGTGTTCAACTGCGCGGAGGGATTCCACGAGCAACCCAACCTAGACTACGTTTTTCCCGCCATCTTCGAAGCCGAGGGATACCGGTACACCGGCGCCCCCCCGGCTGGGCTGTTGTTGACGCGGAACAAGGCGATGCACAAGAAGGTGCTCGCGTACCACGGCATCAGCGTGCCGGCGTTCAGGACATGGCGACTGACAGAGAACATCGATGGCCCACCAGACGATCTGCGGTTCCCGTTGATCGTCAAGCCGCTCGGGGAAGACGCGTCCGCCGGTATCTCTCAGGCGTCGGTCGTGTCCACGCCTGACGCGCTGGCAGAGCGCGTCGCGTTCGTTCACGAGAAATTCTCGCAGCCCGCGATTGCCGAAGAGTTCGTCGAGGGACGTGAGTTGTACGTGAGCATGGTTGGCAACGGTGACGGGGTCCAGATCCTCCCCATCATCGAGATGGTCTTCGACAAGGAGTTGACGAAACCCGAGGAACGGATCGCCACGAGGAGCGCTAAGTGGAATGTGCCGTACCGTACGCGGAAGGGCATAAAGAACGTGTTTGCACGACCGCTCGCGCAGGTTACACAGCGGCGCATCGACGAAGTCTGTCGCACGGCGTTTCGTGCGCTGTGGCTCCACGACTACGCGCGATTCGACGTCCGCGTGAGTCCCGACAACGAGGTCTGGGTCATCGAGGCAAATGCGAATCCGTTCATCAGCTTCGGACATGACATGGCCAACTCCGCGGAGAAAGCGGGTATGGACTACTACGCCTTCATCGACCGGATCGTCCGGGAAGCGATGAGCCGGTATGAAGCGGCGTAGGCGGCGGCGTGCGCCGTTCCCGCATCCCGAGCTGCGCTGCGAGTGCGGCGAGGAGCTGAAGCGCTACTGGCCCCACTGCCCCCGCTGTGCACGACGGCAACTCTGGCGGGACGCGGGCGGCGTGACCGGCGCAGAGTGCTACAAGTGCGGCTGGGTCGTGTCCGACGCCGCATGGTTCTGCCCCTGGTGCGGCACAGACATCTTCGAGGAAGGAGTGTCGGTCGAGCATCCGTTGAAGGCCCCGAAGGGCTTTCGCTTCTCGGCCCAGTGCGACTGGCGCTGCGGGGGCGGGGTCGAGCACCCCATGTCGTACTGTCCCTGGTGTGGACGCGAACAGGAATGGAGTGATGAGGAATTCGATGGGGAGTGCCCGCACTGCGATCGCGGAGTCAACGACTGGATGGACCACTGTCCCTGGTGCGGCCAGGACGCCACCGGACAAGTACTCATTCCCCGCGCCTTACGGAACGTGCGCCAGTTGCTGCGCGTGTCTGGCATCAAGAATTGGGGATATCGCGTGCTGCTGCGGCCGGGTATGTCCGGTGTCGACCCCAAGGCGCCCAAGATCATCGAGATCGAGCGTGCGTACGTTACCGGACACCAACGACGCGATGAAATCGAGTGGTCCATGCTCGTCGGGCTCATCTGTCACGAGCTGGGCCACAGTTTTCTCTTCCACCACTGGCGCTGGGCGCGGTCACCGGATTTCGTCAAGGCGTTCGGTGAGGTGGACAAGCGCTATCGTGTTCGCGACGAAGCGTGGGTAGACTTCCAGCGGCGGCGCGTCACGACCACGCGACCCAACTTCGTCACGTCCTACGCCGCCAATCACCCGGAAGAAGACTTCGCCGAGACGTTCCGGTTCTACGTTACCCGACGCGGGAAGATGCGCGAGTTGCTCGCCGAGATGGGACAGAAACGGAAGGCTGTCGTAGTGTACGAGAAATTCCTCGCGCTCCATCACTACATCCGGTGGCTACGGGGCTGGCGATGAGCGCACCGGTGCTCCCGCTCGTTGATACCGGCCGCCTGAAGCGGCGGGTCGCGGCACTCGCAGAGAACCGGCCCGGCATCTACCGGATGCTCGATCCGACTGGACAGGTGATCTACGTCGGCAAGGCCAAGCGCGTTCGTGCGCGCCTGCTGTCGTATTTCAACGCAAGCTATCCCGAGGACAAGGCCGCCCGTATCCTGTTCGCCACAGATGACATCCAGTGGAACTACACCGCGTCGGAGTTCGCGGCCCTCCTTGGCGAGTTGCGGCAGATCCAACGCCATCGTCCTCGTTTCAACGTGCGCATGAACCGCCCGCGCCGGGTTGCATTTGTCAAGATTTCGGGCACCCCGGCGCCGAAACTGTTCGTTGGGAACGCGCCCACATCACCGGACGTGCGCCACTACGGGCCGTTCATGTCGGCGAGCCGTCTCAAAGACGCTATTCGCGAGCTGAACCTGCAACTCGGACTGCGAGACTGCGCCCTGAACATGCCGATCACGTATTCCGAGCAGGGAGACCTCTTCACGTCGGACCACCCGGCAGGCTGCCTGCGGTATGAGCTGGGGAGCTGTACGGGACCATGCGGCGGTTTCGTGAGCGAGCCGGACTACATGCAGCGTGTCGAGACCGCGCTCGCGTTTCTCGAGGGCCGCGCGATCTCGCCCATCGACGCGATCGTGCAGCAGATGAACCGAGCGAGCCGAAAGAAGGACTACGAGCTGGCAGCGCGTTGGCGTGACCGGTTCGAGGCTTTGGAGTGGCTGTTTGCCGAGGGCAACCGCGTGCGCGCAGCGATCGACGGATTGAGCTTCGTGTACACCGACACGGGCACGTATGGCGACGATCGGGTCTACGTTATCAAACGAGCGACCGTACGAGCCAGCGCACCGGCACCCCACACGCCGATCGAGACCGCAGCCTTTCGCGCGCTAGTGGCAGCGCACACAGGCTCGGAGACCGGTGCTGGACCGCTCCCCCCCAACGCAATCGACGAGGTCGTGCTCTTGTTGAGTTGGTTCCGGCGCCATCCCTCGGCTCTGCGCCACACGGTACCGCTGGAGGCGTGGCTCGATCAGCACGCCGAGGCGTGAGACACGTGCCATGCTGATCTCGTCCCTGCTCGCGATCGCCGGATTGGCGCTGCTCGTGGGTGGAGGACACTATCTCGTCGAGGGAGCAACGCGGCTGTCGCTGCGTGCGCGAATCTCGCCGACCGTGATCGGCCTGACGGTCGTGGCACTCGGGACGAGCATGCCCGAATTGGCTGTGAGCCTCGAGGCGGCGATCCGCGGCAATACCGACATCTCGTACGCCAACGTCGTCGGGTCCAACATCTTCAACGTCGCCGCCGTACTCGGGATCGCCGCACTGATCGCGCCGATACCCGTCCAGGGACGGATGCTCAAGATCGAGTATCCGTTCATGATCGCGGTCCTGATTCTTTGTCTTGTGATGGCAGGCAACGACACGGTGAGCCACCTCGATGGTGCCATCTTCGTCTTGGTGCTCGGCGCATCGCTCATCGCCCTGATTCGCTGGTCGCGATCGCAACCCCCCGATGAAGAGACCATCGAACTGGAGCGGGAGTACGCCGCGCACGTCGGCCTGACGGATCGGCGCGCGGTCGCCCGAGCATGGCTCGTCAACATAGTCATGATCGCGGCCGGGATCGCTCTGCTGGCCGGCGGTGCTGCGCTCCTGATTCGGGGTGCGATCGATATTGCGACACGCTTTCACGTCACACATCGGGTCATCGGGCTCACCCTGGTGGCCGGTGGTACGAGCCTTCCCGAACTCGCCGCCAGCGTCACCGCGGCGGTTAAGGGACGCCCCGGCCTCGCACTTGGCAACATCGTGGGTTCCAACATCTTCAACGTGCTGTCGATATTGGGCATCACGTCACTGATCCGCGAGATTCCGGTAAACCCGACCGCCGTATCACTCGACAACTGGGTGATGGTTGGCCTCGCGCTGCTGCTGTTCGTGTTCCTTGCCGTGGGCAAACGACTTACGCGTATCGAGGGAGGCGTAATGTTGGCGCTGTTCGTGGCGTATATGACCCGGGTCGTTGCGACGTAGTCGGGTGACGGTTGCCCTAACATTCTCCGCGACCAATCCGTAGTACTATCATCACGACTCTTCCGAGGGACCTTCATGTTGAGAACCGTCTTGTCTACCGCTGCGGGCCTGGGGCTCGCGCTCACGCTCGCACAGCCTACAGTGGCACAGGAGGATGAGAGCCAGGGCCACTCGCACCCAGTCATCGGGCAGTGGGAGCTGTCGTTCGAGACCCCGCGCGGATCACAGACCATGACCCTCACGTTCGAGCTGGACGGAGAGACGCTCAAGGGAACGGCCGAGACGCGACGTGGCACCGTGGAGTTGCGGGACGTGCGCTATGAAGGCAACGAACTCGGATTCTCCGTCCCGTTCGGGGGCAGGGGAGGCAGAGGTGGGGGCCGGGGCGGGGGCCAGGGATTCGCTCTCCAGTTCGTGGGCACGATCGATGGTGACATGATGGAAGGGAAGCTCCGCATGCCACGCGGTAACAACGAAGCACCGTGGACCGCCACACGGGTGGCCACCTGATCATCACGGGCTCACCAACGAGGCCGTTCTCCCCCGACAACGGATTCCATTATGATCCACCGACGCCTCTCGCCGGTCGTGACCGTGTTCCTCGCGGCAGCGGCGACCTCCGCGCACGCCCAGGTCAGCCAACCTCTCGATTCCACCACGATGAGCGCATTCCGGTGGCGAGCCATCGGCCCAGCCTCTATGAGCGGCCGCATCACGGACGTCGAGGGCATTCCGAGCCCTTCGAAGACGTTCTTCATAGCGGCGGCAAGCGGTGGCATCTGGAAGACGACCAATGCCGGCACAACGTTCCGCCCCGTGTTCGATCACGAGCGCGTGATCTCCATGGGCGACATCGCGATCGCCCCGAGCGACACGATGATCGTCTGGGCCGGGACGGGCGAGGAGGATTCCCGCAACTCGATCTCGCCGGGCGGCGGGATCTACAAGTCGATCGACGGTGGCCTCACGTGGACCCTGATGGGACTCGAGGCCACCCAGCAGATCGGGCGCATCGTGATTCACCCAACGAATCCAGACGTCGTCTACGTCGCGGCTCTGGGCCACGTTTGGGGTCCAAATCCTGAACGCGGTTTGTACAAGACGACCGACGGCGGCGAGACCTGGGAGTTGATCAAGTTCATCAGCGACCGGGCGGGCTTTGTGGATGTTGCGATGCATCCCAACAACCCGGACATCCTGTTCGCCTCGAGCTGGGAACGGGTACGCGGTCCGTATTTCCTACGGAGTGGCGGACCTGGGAGCGCCTTGTGGAAGACGACCGACGGTGGGGCCAACTGGACCGAGGTTCGCGGGAACGGTTTCCCCGAGACCATGCTCGGACGCATTGGGATCGCCATCGCGCCGAGCAACCCGGACATCGTGTACGCCCTGGTCGAGGCCGATTCCACCGAGGGCGGGGGTGGGTTGCTGTCAGGACTTTATCGCTCCGAAGACGCTGGGGGCTCATGGGAGCGCATGAGCGAGCGCGATTCGCGGCCGTTCTACTACTCGCAGGTCCGCGTCGACCCGCAGAACCCCGATCGCGTCTACTGGTCGTCCGGCCCGGTGAATTTCTCCGATGACGGCGGCAAGACCGTCCGCAACGCGACCGTAGGGATTCACGTCGACCACCATGCCATGTGGATCGACCCCACCGACCCGGAACACTTCATCGTCGGGAACGACGGTGGCGTGTCGCAGACATGGGACCGTGGCGGAAACTACCGCACGCTAAACGTCATGCCGCTCGGCCAGTTCTACGCGGTCAGTTACAACATGGAGGTACCCTACCGCGTCTGCGGCGGCTTGCAGGACAACGGCTCGTGGTGCGGGCCGAGTCGGCGCTCCCGTGGTGCCATCACAAACGAGCACTGGTCCTACATCAGCGGCGGGGACGCGCCTGAATCTGGCAACCGGCAATCAGTCGCGGCTGCAGAAGCCCGACTGGCGGCAGCGGTACACCACGTACGAAGATTCCGTCATCATCGAACTGCCGGATACGACGCAGCGGCCCAATCGCCAGCAGCGTCGTCGTATCGAGAGCTTCCGCCAGCAGCAGCACGCCGATTCGGTCAACATGGCGTTGCGCTGGAACTGGAGCACGCCCTTTTTCATCTCCGAGCACTCGCCCACTACGTTCTACGCCGGTGCGAGTCGCGTGCTGAAGTCCACGAACCGCGGTGAGGGGCTCTATCCCATTTCACCCGACCTCACGACACAGGACGCCGAGCGCATTCGCATCAGCACCGAGACGACCGGTGGGATCACGCGAGACGTCACGAACGCCGAAACGCATAGCACGATAACCGCGCTGGCGGAATCGCCGATCCGTCCGGGACTGCTCTATGCCGGCACAGACGACGGGAACGTCTGGCTCACGCGAAATGATGGCGGTGACTGGGACGAATTAACCGGTCGGTTCCCCGGCGTTCCGGCAAAGACGTGGGTGAGCCGTATCGAGCCGTCGCATCACGACTCGGCGGCATTTTATGTCTCGTTCGACGGTCACCGGGAGAACGATTTTGCGCCGTACGTGTACGTGACGCACGATTTTGGCGCGACGTTCCGGTCGATCGCCAACGATCTTCCAACTGGCGGCCCCAATTTCATTCACGTCATCCGGGAAGATCCGCACAATGCCGATCTCCTGTTTGTCGGCACCGACGTCGGCGTCTATGTATCGACAGATCGCGGCGCGTCGTGGCAGCGTTTCATGGAAGGTCTCCCGACGGTGCCCGTGCACGATCTCAAGATTCACCCACGGGATCGCGAGCTGATCGCGGGGACGCACGGGCGCTCGATCTGGATCGTCGATATCGCAACTCTCGAGCAGCTCACCAACGAGGTGCTGGCGGCGGACGCCTACCTGTTTGAGCCGAAGACCGCGTATCAGTACAACTCACCGCCGCGGGGCGGGCAGAACTACGGTCACGACGTCTTCGAAGCCCAAAGCCCCCGGTATGGGGCGGAGATCGTGTACCGTCGCACGAGCGGGGAGCGCCGCACGCAGACACCCATCGTCATCACGAACGTGATGGGCGATACGGTGCAGACGCTGCAGGGACCCGGCACGCCGGGTATCCATCGGGTGACGTGGAACTTTCGCGGTGCGCCGGCGCCCAGGGACCCGCTCTCGCCATCCCAGCAGCGCGACTCGGTGTTGTTCCTGCGGCGGCTCGATGTCGTGTTCGACTCCGTCGCAGAGGCCGGGACACCGCGCCAGATGCTGGATCGGATCCGGAACGGTATCGCCTCCGGCAACACGGACCAGCTGCGCCGCCTTGCGGGCTTTGGTGGCGGGGGTGGCGGCGGTGCCTTTGGCCGTGGGCAGAGGAATCCAGGTCAGTTCAATGAGCGACCCGGTGAGTCGCGGGCCCGCGGGCAACGTGGACCGGGCGCGCGCGGCGGCGGTCAGGGCGGTGCTCGTGCAGCGGGAGGTCAGGGTGAACCTTCGGGAGGTGCCGGCGGCGGGTTTGCGGGTGCGGGTCGCGAGATGATGCGGGACATCTTCCGGCTGTTCCGTCGGGATCGAGAACTGCGCCGGTACAGTTCCGCGTTCGGCCTTGGTGGGTTCGGATTCGGGGGCCGCGGGCGCGGGGGCGGCGGCGGCTCGTTGGTCGAGACCGGTGACTATCTCGTGAGCGTCACGATCGACGACGAGACGATGCGGCGCGTGCTGCGCGTGGAGCGCGTGTCCGGTGGCCGCAACGGGGGCGTGGCGTTCGAGGAGGAGGAGCGATAGGCCACCCCCAAGAAACGATTCCCATCAAGACGCGGGGGCGCAGGACGGCCCCCGCGTTTGTTGTGTGGCAACGCGATACACCACGCACTGAACGGCGAGCTTGCAGAAAGCATGTGTGCGTCCCACCTTATTCCAATCCGTCCGAGAGGTTCGGTTCTTGAGCGTGGCTGTGCGATTAAGTCTTCGGTCCCGACGTGCCTGCCCGTCGTTGGTGCACGTGCCCCGGTCAGCATGACCACCCAGCACGGGTTTACCCTGATCGAGCTCTTGATCGTAGTCGCGATCATCGGGTTGCTCGTGCTGATGGCCACACCACGGATCGGCATCGTGCTGGTCGGGCAAAGCGTTCACTCCGCGCGCGATGCGTCGATCGGCATGCACGGCAGGGCCCGCGCGGCTGCTGTCCAGCGCGGTCAGTCGACCCGGTTGGTGATCAGCGGGAACACCCTGCTCATCCGCAGCGAGCATCCCGTCACCGGAGCGGTCGATACCGTTGGCCCGGTGCGAGACCTCTTTGACCAGTACAGAGTCACCGTGACCTCGAGTCGAGACTCGCTCGTTTTCGATCCGCGAGGTTTGGGAAACGATGGTGGACCGACGGTCATCACGGTCACCCGGGGTGTGCACGCGGACACAATCGTCATCAGCACATGGGGCAGGATTCTAAAGTGAAGGGCTCCGACGGATTCACACTCGTGGAGGTCCTCGTCGCGATGCTGATCCTGACGATCGGGATCATTGCCCTCATCGGATCGTCTGCCCTCGTGACGCGCATGATCACCCAGGGGCAGATCTTCAGCGAGGCAAGCGCGTTGGCTGCGCAGCGGATCGAGACTTTGCGGAGCGGCGGCTGCGCTGGCATGGGTAGCGGCACTGCAGTCGATGGCCCGTATGCGCTCTCATGGACCGTGGTCCCGATCGCTGACGGGAAGGTGCAACGTGTCGAGCTTACCGTAACGATGCCCACTCGCCGCGGGACGACCGACCGGGTCTTTGCCACCGCTGTCCTGTGTTGATACACATTGAGAACGAACGCGGGTTCACGCTCATCGAGCTCCTGATATCCCTGGTGCTGGCCTCGCTGATCGGTACGGCGATCATCAAGACACTCACTGACAGCCAGCAGCTGTACCGAGCGCAGACGGAACGCTCGAGCATGAACAGCAACACACGGATGGCGACGGCGATCCTTCCTGCCGAGATGCGCGAGCTGAGCGCGACGGACACCATTGGCGGTGACATCACGGCGATGTCGCTCACCGACATCACCTTCAAAGCCATGCGGGGCCTGTTTTTCACCTGCACCGCACCGGCGGATGGAGGAGCGACGGGCACCGTCGTGCTCTGGGGTACGCGGTCATTCGGAGTGCGCACCGACATCGACGGTGCACGGGATTCGGTGGTCATCTTCGTGGAGGGTGACTCCAGTACGGCGACAGACAACTACTGGTTGCACGCGGGTGTGACCGGCACCCCCGCCATTGGAACGGCGTGTCCCGGAGGGGCGGCCAGCATCACGGTGAGTCTGAGCAGTGTCCGACCCATCGGCGGCCTCGGCGGGGTCACTCCCGGCGGCCCGCTGCGCAGTTTCGAGATGATCCGGATCGCCGCCTACGCCGATGCCCTCGGTGATCGGTGGCTAGGAGCGCAACTGTACAGTGCAGGCGCCTGGGGCGCGATCGAACCGATACTCGGGCCGCTCGCCCCATCAGGGCTGCAGCTCACCTACTTCAACGCCGCGGGAGCCCCGACCACCTCCGTGGACTCCGTCGCCCGAATCGGGCTCGTCGTCATCGGGCAGACATCGATCCCCGTGCGGGGGACGGGTGGGATGCGGCGAGCCGTGGACACGCTGATCACCGCCGTCGCCCTACGGAACAATCGATGAGAGACGGCTAGGGGTTTTGCCATGAAATCACTCCGGCAAGAACGGGGTGTCGCGCTGGTGATAGCTGTATTCGCCCTCGTGGTCATCGGGACGCTGGTGGCCGCCGCGTTCTTCATAGGTGTGCAACAGCAACGCGTCGGGCGAAACACGTTGACGTTCCAGCAGGCGCTGTCCGCGGCCGAAGAGGGCTTGACGATGCAGGTCTCCAATTGGAACAGCACCACGTACAACGCGATGGCGATCGGTGACTCCGTAACGTTCACGGGAACGCTGCCGGGAAACGCGGCCTGGTATCGCGGCACGCTCACCCGGCTGAACCCGATGCTCTACTTCATCCGATCGGAAGGGTTCAGCGCCGATAGTCTCTCGCGCCAGCACGTGGGGTTGCTGATCCGACTCCGTCCACTCGAGCTGCAGATCAACGCCGCGCTCGAGACACAGGGCAGAACGGAACTCAGCGGCAGCGCGTTCCTCGACGGCAGCGACGGGGTGCCTGCCGGTTGGACCTGCCCACCGGCCGGACCCGCACGCCCCGGGATCCGCATGACGGACTCGACGGAGCTGATCACCCGGGGCGGCTGCAGGGGCTGGGCCTGCCTGACCGGTGATCCGAAGGTCGAGGAAGATCCGACCATCGACAGCACGTCCCTCATGACCTTTGGGGACGCCGATTTTTCCGACCTCCGACAGTTCGCCAGCAAGATCCTGCCGCCCGCGACCTATACGGGCGTCGCGCCTGTCGTGGCCGGTGGCGAGTGCGTGACGTCGGAGATCAAGAACTGGGGAGAACCGCTGGCGCCCGGTTCCCCCTGTGCGGACTATTTCCCGTTCCTCTATGCCGACGGCAGTATCTCGGTCAACGGCGTTAGGGGCCAGGGCGTGTTGGTAGTGGCAGGCGACCTCAACGTGCAAGGCGGGTTCGAGTTCTTCGGGCCCGTCATAATACTGGGGCGGCTTTCCACGCAGGGAATCGGCGGCCACTTCACGGGGGGAGTCATTGCGGGAAACGTGTCTCTCGATCGGAACCAGATCGCTGGCGCCGCCAGCGCCGCCTACTCGAGCTGCGCGCTGGCCAGGGCGCTCATCGGATCGGCGGTCGCCCGCCCTCTCGACGAGCGAAGCTGGGCAAACCTCTACTAGCGTGCTCGACCAAGCGTTTCTGACCCAGATGGACAGTTCGGGAGGTGGCGCCTAGCTTCGCCCTTATGGATGCACCCCACCTCATCATCTCGAACCCGCCGCATGACGCGGGGGATCTGCGACCGGTAGCCCCCTGCTTCGGCCTCAGCGTGGCCGAAGTCAGGATGAAAACGAACTACCGGGTGCCGGAGATCTGGTTCGCGGAAAGAGATCCGCACGAGGTCGAGCCGATCAACGCACTGCTCACCGAAGCCGGCCTAAAGACCGTCGTCCGGACACAGATGGACCTCGCCCAAGTTCCGCCGCAAACCCAGGTCGAGTCCTTTTCGTTTGCCGAGACGGGTTTGGTTGCTCGTTGGGACGATAGCGAAGTGACCATACCATACGACGCCGAAACTATCGCCGTGTTCTGCCAGCCGGGTGGAGATGTCGCGGAATCGGAGTCGAGCGGCCGCGGTCTCTCGGCACGGTTGTCTCACGGCAGCGCCTACACCGGCACACACGGCCGATCCAGCCTGTCGTCGCTCGCGTCACAACTCTCCGCGACGCATAGCTCGACCTTTCTGGATCTTTACGTGGCCCTCGACGGTGATTTGCAGCGAATCTCGTTCGTCGAGGCGACGGTCGACTTCGCGGGGTTGCACATGCGGCTCCCGCGAGCGACGGACAACATGGTGATGTTCGTTGCCGAATGCGAAGATCGGTTTACCAACGCCCAGTTTGACCGACGCCTCGTTGGCATGCTGCTACGCAAGCGGCGGACGGCACCCACGCAGCCGCCGCCACAAACGTCTGGGCAACGGCGCCGTCTCTCTTTTGCCACGCCGGCGTTGACCGATCTGCTCGAGAAGGTCTCGGATGATTTGAAGGACGCGTCTCAGCCGGATTTCTCGTCCCGACTGGTCTATCTGACGAAGCGGTAGAGGCATTTGATCGCGGCTAAAGCCGCGGCTCGGCTGGTGTCACTAAAGTGACGTTAGGGCGGTGGAATGATGATGGTCGCGCGCGGCCGGGATCGCATCCTACACGTATGCGTGACCGGATCTTCGTGCACATCGCGTGGACCACCCGAGATCGAGAGCGGACGATGGATCGGCGTGTGGCGGCGTTCCTCGTCGAGGCACTGCCGATCATCGCGAGACAGGAACGCGCGGTCATCCTCGAGATCGGGATAGTCCGGACCCACCTCCACCTACTCGTTCGACTACATCCAACAACGACGATACCCCGCTTGATGCAGCGGATGAAGGGCGGTACGTCGATTGTGGCCAACCGGGACGGGATCGCCACGCGCGAGCTGCGTTGGGCCAAGGGCTACAACATCGACTCGGTCAATCCACGAGGCCTCGAGACGGTCCGTCTCTATATCCGCAACCAGGCCCTGCGTCACCCCGACGAGGCAATCCCTGACTGGAGCCCCCCACACGTCGCTTCAGCGACATCAGCCGAGTCGCGGCTTTAGCCGTGGAAACCCGGCGGCGAAAACCCTATCTTCTTCCGGACCCGTGACCTCCACCGACCGTCTCAAGACCGCCCTCGCCAACCGCTACAAGATTGAGCGGGAGATCGGCAGTGGCGGCATGGCGACGGTCTACCTCGCCGAGGACCTGAAGCATCACCGTCAGGTGGCGGTGAAGGTGTTGCGCCCCGATCTCGCCGCCACGCTCGGCCCCGAGCGGTTCATTCGCGAGATCGAGACGGCCGCGCGACTCGAGCACCCGCACATCCTGACACTCATCGACTCGGGTGAGGCGGACGGATTTCTCTTCTTCGTCATGCCGTTCGTCCGGGGCGAGTCGCTGCGCGAGAAGTTGAACCACGGTGAACTCCCCATTAGCGAGGCCGTGCGCATTCTCCGGGACGTGGCCGATGCCCTGGCCTACGCGCACGGCGAGGGCCTCATCCACCGCGATGTGAAACCCGACAACGTGCTGCTTTCCGGTCATCACGCAGTCATCACAGATTTCGGCGTAGCCAAGGCCGTGAGCGAGGCAACGGGACGCCAGCATATCACGACCGCGGGCGTGGCACTTGGGACGCCTACGTACATGGCACCGGAACAAGCGTCTGCCGACCCCAACGTCGACCATCGTGCCGATATCTACGCCCTCGGGTTGCTCGCCTATGAGATGCTGACAGGTAGCCCGCCGTTTACAGGACCGACGCAGCAGGCCGTGCTGGCGGCGCACATCACGCAAGCGCCGGCGCCGGTGACCGATATGCGCGAGGCCATTCCTGCTGCGCTGGCCGAGTTGGTGATGAAGTGCCTCGAGAAGAAGCCCGCCGATCGCTGGCAGCGCGCGGAGGACATTCTCACCCGGCTCGATGTGGCGGCTACGCCCAGCATGGGCGTCACGCCCACGGATACGCGACCCATCCAGGCCATGCCCGCTGGGCGCACCCGGAGAAACGCCGCCATTCTGGGGGGCGCGGTCGTCGTCGCGGCCGTGGCGGTCGGGGTGATCCTGCTTCCGGACGGCGGCTCCCCGTTGGTGCAGGACCGCGTCGTCGTCGGCCTATTCGAGAACGAAACCGGTGACGCGGCGCTCGACCCGATCGGGAAGATGGCGGCCGACTGGATCACGCAGGGACTCCAGCGGACGGGGTCTGTCGATGTGATCGCATCCCCGACGGCGCTCCAGGCATCGAACTACGTGCGCGCCGAGTTGGAGGCGGGACGCGTGGCCGATCCCGTCGAAGCATTGGCGCGCGAAACGCGGGCAGGAATGGTCGTCTCAGGCACCTACTATCGGGACGGTAACAACATCCGTCTCCAAGTGCAGATCACAGACGCCGCGCGCGGGAAGTTGATCGGCACGCTCGACCCCGTGATCCGCCACCAAGACTCCGTAACCAGCGGCATCGAGGCGGTACGCGAGCGTGTCATGGGACTGCTGGCCGTCACCTTGGACGAACGGATCGCCGGTGGGGCCGTGGCGACGGCTCGCCCCCCAACATTCGAAGCGTACCGCGCGTTCAACGATGGGCTCGAGCGGTACCTCGCGAACAGCAGTGACTCTAGCGCCGCGGCCGCGTTCCACCTCGCGTTCGAGCGGGACACCTCGTTCCTCGTACCGCTGATCTACGCGGCGCTAGTAGAGCGCAACGCCGGCAGGTACGACGAAATGGATGCGACGACCCGCATCCTCGAGGCGCGTCGCGCCGAGTTGTCCGACTACCATCAGGCGTGGGTGGATTACAACCGCGCGCGTGTCGACGGAGACAATGAAGCGGCGTATCGCCATATCCGAAGGGCTGCCCAGCTCGCGCCGGGGTCGAAATCCGTTTACAACACGGCGTTCATTGCCGTGGAGACCAACAGGCCACGGGCCGCACTAGAACGACTCGCACAGCTGGATCCGGAGCGCGCCCCAATGCGCGGGTGGAGGGACTACTGGCAGGTATTTACCGGGGCAAACCATTTGGTGGGAGAGTTCTCAGCCGAGCTAGAGGCAGCGCGGCGCGGCAAAATACAGTATCTCGACGCACCCGTTTTTCTGTACTCGGAACTCGTCGCGCTCGCAGCACTCGGGCAACTCGACACGCTCTTGGCACTCATGCCGGAGGCGGCGGCGAGCACGTCACCCGCCGAGTGGGCGGAACGGCTGAACGGCGTCGTCAACGAAGTTGCTGCCCACCAGCCTGACCGTGCGGGGCCCATGGTGGATAGCGCCGTTGCCTGGTTTGAGCGCAGGCCGGAACGCGAGCGCTCGGAGCAGTGGTACCGCAACCAGTACCAATTGGCGCTGGCGCGTGCGGGCCGGCTCGAAGAGAGCAAGGCGATCCTCCAGGACCTCGCGCGGGAGTACCCCGACCAATGGAGTCTGCGCGCGAATCTGGGCGTCCTCACAGCGCACATGGGCGGCCGCGCTGCAGCGGAGGACCTGTCCGACTGGCTCGCGCAACTCGACCTGCCGCACCTGCGCGGCGCGCACACCGCATGGCGCGCGAGAATCGCGGCGTATCTGGACCAACCGGAGGTCGCAGTTCAACTGCTGCGTCAGTCAATTCGCGAGGGGCAGTCCTATTTGTGGATGCACCGCGATCCCGCCTTCGTGGAAGGACTCGCCAATTACACTCCTTTTCAGGAGTTGTTGCGACCAAAGGGGTAGCTGGAAACGCGTCTGTGCTCCTACTGAAACCTCCTCACATTCCTCCCCCCCGAACCCCTACCCAGCTTCTCCTCCAGCGTCACCAACCGCGCCCGCGGCGGGATACCCGGCTCCAGCTCCATGAGGCCGATAGACGGCAACGCCTTGAGTCGCGACCGGCCCGACGCACCGGGGTTCATGACCGTCACCGTATCGTCCAGGAACTCCAGCACCGGCTCGTGCGTGTGGCCGTAGACCAGGATGTCGGCTTCGGGAAACTCGCGACGCAACGTATCGGGATCGAGCTGGCCAAACTGATCGCCGTGCGTGACCGTGATGTAGCAACCGTCCAGCTCCAGCTTGGCAATCCGCGGACAGCGGTCGCGAACGTCGAATCCGTCGGTATTGCCGTAAACAGCCGTGACGGGCGCGATCGTTTCCAATTCCGCGAGCAACTCGGCCGGCCCTATGTCGCCGGCATGCAGGATATGATCCACTTCCTCGAACATCTCGAAGATGCCGGGACGCAGCACACCGTGCGTGTCGGCGAGGATACCTAAGCGCATCCCGTCACTGACCTCGGCGGTTGGGTGTTGGTGTTTGGTGCGGATGCGTCGGCGGCTTCTTGGGCGACGGCCGCCGCACCCGCTGAGGGCGGGACTTCTTCACGGGCCCGGTCTTGGTCGACCCTGCCCTCTCCCCCCCACCCACCACTACGCGTCTAGGCGTCTTCGCGTCCCCCTGTCAACTGAGCATCTGAGCACCTGAGCACCTGAGCACCTGAGCGTCTGAGCACCTGAGCGTCTGAGCAGCTGAGCGCCTGAGCACCTGAGCGTCTACACGGCACCCCAGTGCACCGCCACGATCCCCATCGTCAGCCGCTCGTACCCCACATCCTGAAACCCCGTATCCTCCATCAATCTCGCCAGATCGTCCGGCGCGGGAAAGCGCAACACGGACTGTGGCAGATACGTATAGGCTTCTCTATGTTTCGACACGATTCGTCCGATCAGCGGAAGCACGCGCCGGAAGTAGAAGAGGTAGACCGGACGGATCGGCCACGCGCTGGGCGTCGTGAACTCGAGAATGACGGCTCGCGCGCCTGGTTGCAACACCCGCCGCAGCTCTGTGAACCCCGACCGGAGGTCGACGAGATTCCGCACGCCGAATCCGACGGTCACTCCGGCGAACGACGCATCCGGAAACGGGAGCTGCAGCGTGTCGGCACCAACCGGCTCCAAGCCCGGTACCTTGCCTCGACCCAGCTGCAGCATAGGGACGACAAAGTCGGCGCCCACCACCCGACCGCTGAAGCCATCGCGTCGCGCCAGCTCGGCCGCGAGATCGAGTGTCCCCGCGCACGCGTCGAGATAGGTGCCGTCCGGCACACGCTCCCAGCCCAGCCGATCGACCGCGCGGCGGCGCCATCTCTTGTCGACGTTGAGGCTCAGGAGATGGTTGAGCAGGTCGTACCGCGGAGCGATGGCGGTGAACATGTTCCGCACGTACGAACGCCTCTCGGCCGGCGGCAGCGGGGTCTCCACGGCAGGCGTCATGGGGCGGAAAGATACGAACCGCACCGCGCACGTATCAACCGGTGACCACGCCGCTCCCGGAGCTCATCGAAGCCAGCGACCGCGACATCGTCATCGCGGCCCAGGAAGGCCGCGAGTCGGCATTCCGCGAGCTGATCCGGCGCTACCAGCGGCCCGTATTCTCGCTCATCTATCGCATGGTCCGGGACCGGGAGCTGGCCGAAGATCTGGCGCAGGAGACGTTCATCAAGGTCCTAAACGCGGTCGATTCCTACCGGCCGGAACACAAATTCTCATCGTGGATATTCAAGATCGCGAACAACGCGGCTATCGATCAGCTGCGGCGCCGCCAGCTCGATACGCTCTCGCTCGAGGGCGCTCCCGATGCAATCACGCAGGAACGGCAGGCGGCGACCGCCCTTCAGCTCAGCTCGGGTGGTGAATCCCCGCTGGACGAGCTGGAAGCGCGGGAGCTGGGATCGCAGATCGAAGCGGCGATAGCCCGGCTGAGACCGGAATACCGGGCATGTATCATCCTGCGACATGTCGAAGGGCGCCCTTACGATGAGATCGCCGAGACGCTAGGACTTCCTCTCGGCACGGTGAAGACCTACATCCACCGAGCCCGGGGAGAGCTGCGCGAATACCTCGACCCGCTGCGCGAGTGACGGCCGCCGATGCCATCATCGAACCCGGATTTGTTGCAGAGAGGGACAAAGCATACAGAGGGGAATGTGACAGAAATCACCCGCGGGAAACCTGTTGAAACCTCACGATCGGGACACCGTAATGGGGGGCAGATATGAACGACGATACTCGACATCCGACACCGCCCGGCGATACGCCGGCGCTGGACAGACTGCTGGCCGGCCTGGGGCGGCTGAGCCCCGGACGCGGCTTCGAGCAGAAGGTGCTGGCGCTCGTCCGCATCCCGCTGCCCAAATGGGCCTGGCGAATCCGTGAGACGTTTCGCGGGCTCACCTCAGGTCCTCGGGGCTGGGTCATTCTGGGAACGCTGTCGCTGGCAACCGCGACGGCGTGGTTCGGCACTGCGGCTTTTGCCTTCCGGTTTCGCCATGACGCGGAGCCGTACGTAAGCAGAGGCAGTGACATCCTCACAAGAATCGTCGAGCCGGTCTGGGGCGAGATGCTCGCCCTTGGTGCGGCTCAGCGTGATGCCTTTGGCAACTCCGTCACGAACGCGTTCGGGGGATTGGGAGTCTCCTGGCCGGTGCTCGCAATCGGCTACGGCGTGCTCGTCGTGGTCAGCGCGATCGGCCTCAGGCTCCTCATGAACCGGCACGCCAAGGTGGATGGTTAACACTATGTGGCATAACACTTTTCGTGGGTTCGTCGGCCTCGCGGCGGTTGCCGTTGTGGCTCCATCTGCGGCTGCGCAACGCGCCGAGGTCGTGGGATACTCCCTCTCGACATCGTCCCGGGAAGCGCTCCTCACCTTCCATCTGACCGATGGAGCGACGCTGCCGGTCGGCCTTGTCGGCGGTACGGTGCGGATCGGCGAGGCCGCCGTGGGCGGCTACTCCCCTGGCGGGCAGCTCGAGTCTCAGTGGCGTGCCTTCCTGAATCAGTCCGCGGTCCTGTCGACCGCCGAGCTAATCGCGGCGGTCCACGAATGGGCGCCGGATGGTCTGGGCGATGGCGACCGGGAATCTGCCGGGATGCTGCGCGAGCTGTTCGTCCAGCTCCAGGCGGCCGCGATTACCACCCGGTTTCCGGCGGTCCCGCCCGTCCCGCAGATAGCCGGTGTTGGCAAAGTCAACCCGGCGATGGCGGGGGAAATCGCTGACGATGTGGTTGTCGCGACCGAGCTGGCAACTCGCATTGCAGAGGCGGTCGCTGGGGCGAGCGAAGCCCGCGAGCGCGCGTCGGGGGCCAGGGCGCTGCGCGACCGGATTCGCAACACGGTGCGGACGCGCGTGCGCGGCAATACGCGGGATCGGGTTC
This sequence comes from Gemmatimonadota bacterium, assembly GCA_036679645.1. Lineage (GTDB taxonomy): Bacteria > Gemmatimonadota > Gemmatimonadetes > Gemmatimonadales > GWC2-71-9 > JADFNB01. The sequence goes on from JAZDCY010000056.1 coordinate 103,838, forward strand.
AGCTTACATTCGGCGACCACGAGTCCCGGTCGGTCGGGGCCGTCGGACCCGTCGAAGCCGCCTGGCATGGGCTGCTTGGCGTCCTGGGAACGTTCGTGGCCCTGATGGGTGTGGGCTTTGGCGTGAGCTTCTTTGCCGACCGGCAGCTAGACGTCATGGCGGACACGGTGCAGAACTCGTTTGGCCGGTCGTTCTATGCTGGTGGGACTCACGCTCACCGTGATCGGCGTCCTGGTCATACCGATGGCGATAATAGCGTTCGTCGCCGCTCTGGCCGCTGCCGTCGCCGGCGGGTATCTGGCCGTCGCCCGGGTCGCCGGGGCCAAGTTCCTGTCCCGGAAACAACAGGACTACGGGGTCGAGGGTGCTGGCATGTTGCGGTCCCTCGCCTACGGCGTCGGCATCCTCCTGGCCATCTGGCTCCCAGCCGTGCTCCTGGGGTCGGCACCGGTTGCCGGATCGATCCTGACATGGACTGCCGTTGCAGCCACGTGGGGACTGGCCACGACGGGCTTTGGCGCCGCCATTCTGACGCGCGGTGGTCTGCGCGGCACCTTTGGACAGCGGTTCGCGCCGCATGCAATCGCCCCCGATCACGTCTTCGCCGAACCTCTCGAAGACCCGCTGGCGACCAAGGTCGACACGGCCGAGTGGCTGGCAGAGGGAAGCCGGAAGTGAGACGCCGCATCACGTTGCTGGCCAGCCTGGCCGTGCTTGCGACGGCTGGCTTGGCAAGCGCGCAGTCCTACCGCACGGTCGTGGAGTCACGACAGATGAGTGGTGAGCGAGACCTGAGTGTGAGCATCGGGTTCGCGGTTGGGCACATCCTGGTCGCACCCGCGCAGGGCCGCGAGCTTTACCGGCTCTCGATGGTCTACGACGAGGATTTCTTCCGACCCGATGTCCGGTACCGTGAGTCTCGCAACCGGCTCCGGGCCGAGCTCGAGTCGCTCGGTCGGCACGGTCGCCAGGACGCAGATCTGGACCAGCAGATCGACCTCGTCATCTCGCCATCGGTAGCGCTGGATCTGCATCTCAAGTTCGGCGCAGCGGAAGCGGATCTCGAGCTGGGCGGTCTGTCGCTCACGGAGGGACATATCGAGACCGGTGCGAGCGAAACAACCGTTCGCTTCTCCGCACCCAACCGCGCCGTCTGCGAGTCACTGCGATTTGAGGTCGGTGCCGCAGAGTTTGAAGCGCTGAATCTCGCAAACGCCCGCTGTCGCCTTATCAAGCTCTCCGCAGGCCTGGCTGAGATACTGCTCGACTTCACCGGTGAGTGGAGTGACGCGATCGAGACCAAGGTGGACATCGAGATGGGGTTGGGTGAGGTCCGACTGCGCTTCCCCGAAGACCTCGGCGTCCGGATCCGGGTCGATCGGTTTCTCGTCAGCGTCGATCGCAACGGCTTCGACAAGCGCGGCTCGACCTACACGTCGCGCAACTGGGACGACGTGACTACACACATCGAGATCGATATCGAGGCCGCACTCGGTAGCGTCGAAGTGGAGTGGGTGCCCAACCGGTAGGCACACCGCAGATCTGTGGACGAGTGAAGGCGCTCCGCGATCACCGCGGGGCGCTTCTTGCATCACCCTAGTATCTTCTTCCTCCCATGTCGGTCACGATTCGACGCGCGGGCCCCGCCGATGCGGCAGCCCTGACGGCGATCGCCCTTGCGGCGAAATCACACTGGGGATACCCCGACGCCTGGCTCGCAGAGTGGCGACCGCAACTCACGCTCGCTCCCGACTACGTAACCCGTAATCCGGTGTTCGTCCTCGAAGAGTCACGGGAACCGGTCGGATTCTGCGCCCTCGCGCGTGAACCGGAACATTGGCTACTCGATCACCTGTGGGTGTCTCCCGCCGCGCACGGTCGTGGGTACGGACGCGCGCTGTTTCGACATGCCGTTTCGTACGCCGCCGCTGAAGCACCTGCGCTCGCGGTCCGCATCGAGTCCGATCCAAACGCCGAAGCGTTCTACGCCCACATGGGCGCACGGCGCACTAGCACCCACCCAGGGCCAGTGTGCGGACTGCCGCGCGAACTCCCCGTCCTCATCTATGAGACCCAAATGATCATTTCACGACCCGCTCCCGACGAGTACGCCCCCTACTACGGCGGCTACATCGACCAGGTACCGGACGGTGACGTCTTGGACCTGTTGCAACACCAGATCGGGCAGACGACCGACCTCATCTCGGGCGTAGCACCTGAGCGCGGCACATATCGTTATGCGCCGGAGAAATGGTGCCTCAACGACGTCCTCGGGCACCTTTGCGACACCGAGCGCGTTTTCACCTATCGGGCACTCCGCTTCAGCCGCGGCGATGCACAGGCACTGCCCGGCATGGAGCAAGACGACTACGTGACCGGAGCGAACTTCGCGGACCGCTCGACGGCGGACCTGCTGGAAGAACTCCAAACGGTTCGTGCCGCGACCATCACACTTTTGCGTTCGCTGACGCCCGAGATGCTCGCGCGGCGGGGCACGGCAAGCGATTGCCAGTTCACGGCCCGCGCCATTGCCTATGTCATTGCGGGACACGAGCGACATCATGTGCAGGTGCTCCGCGAACGCTACCTCGAACGCTGAACGCCGAACCAAGGGAAGCCAACCCATGGCGCAACTCCATCCGGGATCAAAGGATCGGCGTGCTCATGTCCGGCGTTGGGGCTGGACGCTCGCTGCGGGAGCGTTCGCCTGCGGGCCTTCGCTGGTTCCGACAGTGCCGGCCCCGGTGGTTCTTGCTGGAGCAATCGAGCACTCGGTCTTCTTCATCGGCGATGCCGGCGCTCCGGCCGTGCCCACCGATCCGGTCCTGATCGCCCTCCGCGCCGCGGCATCCGAGCACCCGGAGCGGAACAGCATCGTATTTCTCGGAGACAACGTGTACCCCATGGGGATGCCGGTGCGGGACGATCCGTCCCGGCAGGAATCGGAGCGGCGGCTCCAGGCACAGATCGATGCCGTGCCGCAGGGCGCCCGGGGCATCTTCGTCATGGGGAACCACGACTGGATTCGCGGCCGCGAGGGCGGGTTGGCAGCCGTTCGGCGCCAACTGGCCTACATCGCCGATGCCGGCCGACCACTCGTCGTTGCGGCACCGACCGGTGGCTGCCCCGGGCCCGCGGTGATCGACGTCAGCGCGCGACTGCGCCTGGTGATGCTCGGCACCCAATGGTGGCTCCACGGGAGCGAGCGGCCCTCCGACCCGGCCTCCGCGTGCATCGCCGACTCGGAAGCGGAGGTCACCGACTCGCTCCGCACCGTCGTGCAAGCAGGTCCCGATCGCATCGTCTTGGTCGCCGGACACCACCCTTTGCGCTCAGGCGGGGTGCACGGCGGCAAGTTCGACTGGAAGGACCACATCTTCCCGCTGCGAGTCTGGAAGTCGTGGCTCTGGTTACCGCTTCCGATTATCGGGTCGCTGTATCCGCTGGTGCGGGGATCTGGCTTCTCGGCGCAGGACCTGGGCTCGGGACGCTACCAGACGATGCGGGACTCGATCGTCGCCGCCTTTGGCAGCCATCCGCCGCTTGCGTATGCAGCGGGGCACGAGCACAATCTGCAGGTTCTGGACGGCATGGGAGCTCGCTATCTCCTCGTATCGGGAGCCGGCATCTACGATCACCTCAGCCAGGCATTCCGACTCGAGGGTTCACTGTACGCGCGGGCCGCGAGCGGTTTCATCCGCATCGATCTCCTCCGAGATGGACGCGTTCGCCTCGCGGTGCTCTTGGCGGATGGAGACGGCCGGTTGACCGAGGATTTCTCGATGTGGCTGGAGGAGAACCGATGAGACGCAAGGTACCCGGCACGGCGCTCCTGTTGGCAGCCGTCTCAGTCGCGGGTCCCTCATCGACGCATGCACAACAGCGCGATAGCGTCCGGATCGCGGCCGGCTCCCAATACGATGCAGGTGGGTTCCACCGCCTCCTGTTCGGCGGTGATTATCGCGACCTGTGGCGTACCCCGATCTCTGTGCTCATGCTCGACCTGGATACGGCGAGCGGCGGCCTCACACCGACGACCGCAGGTGGAGGATTCCAGACGAAGTCCCTGCGCTTCCGCGACGCGAACGGGTTCCTCTATGGATTTCGGTCGGTGGACAAGGACCCCGCCGTCCTGCCGGACGAGTTGGCCGGAACCTTCGTCGAGGACCTCGTACGGGACCAGACAAGCTCGGCCCATCCTGCCGGCTCCGGAATCGTTCCACCGTTATTGGAGGCGGTGGGCATTCTCCACACGGAGCCCCGGCTCGTCGTCCTCCCCGACGACCCCAGGCTCGGTGTGTTCCGGGAACGCTTTGCCGGGACGTTGGGCTATTTCGAGCTGCGTGGAATTGTGGAACCCGGCGCGCAACGGTTCGCCAACGCGCTAGAGATTCTCGACAGCGACGACGTATACCCAATGGTGCGGCAGAGCCCGGCACATCGTATTGACACCCGCCAGTTTCTCACAGCACGGCTCATCGATCTCTTGATCGGCGATTGGGATCGTCACCGGGGCCAGTGGGGCTGGGCGCGCTTCGATGACGCAACCGTCACCTATTGGACTCCCATACCCGAGGACCGCGATCAGGCCTTTGCGCGCTTCGACGGCCTGTTCCTGTCGCTGGGACGGGCAGCGGCCCCGCAGCTCGTGAACTTCGGCGATGACTATCCCAACATGGTGGGCCTCACGTGGAACGGGCGGGAGAGCGACCGGTGGTTTCTCGTCCAGCTGGAAAAATCCGTGTGGGATTCGGTGGCTGCCGCGGTGCAGGCGCGAATCACGGACGCGGTCATCGACGCCGCGGTCGCGGGCATGCCCGTCGAGTATCAGGCAATCGACGGCGACCGCATGCGCCGGGCGTTGCGCGCGCGCCGCGACAAACTGCTCGAGGCAACCGACCGGTTCTACCGCGTGATCGTGGGAGAGGTTGACCTCCACGCAACGGAGGCGGCGGAGTTCGTAACGATCGACCGACATGCCGACGGCAATGTGACCGTCGAGATCACCGAGCGTCGTCCCGGCGCAACTCCCTGGCTCCGCCGCACGTTCGACGCGAGCGAGACCAGCGAAATACGGCTCTATCTCTATGGCGGCAACGATCGCGTCGTCGTGCGCGGGGACGGGCGAGGCATTGGCTTGCGGATCATCGGAGGTGGGAGCGACGAGGTGGTGGATTCCTCGCGTGCCGGCGGCGTCAGGTTCTATGCGACGGGGGTCGATCGCACGAGTGGGCCCACCGGGGTGCAGGTGGACCGCCGCGTGTACACGCCACCAGCCAAACGGTTCGAGAGGGAACTGCCGCCACGCGATTGGGGCCACCGCTGGATGCCGGTGCTCTGGGCCGGTGGCGGGCCCGACATCGGTGCATTCGCGGGATTCGGCGCGTTTGTAACTCGGTGGGGATTCCGCAAGCTGCCGTACACATATCGGATTCGCGTACGCGGTGGCTACGCCACGGCAGCAAGGGCATTCCGGACCGACCTGCTCGCGACGTTCTATCGCATGAATTCCCGGATCCACGGTGACGTGTACGTCCGTGCGTCCGGAATCGAGGTGCTACGCTTCCACGGTCTAGGAAACGAGACGCAGCTCGACCGCCCGGATGATTTTTACCGTGTCACCCAGGACCAATACACTATCCAGCCGACGGTCACCGTTCCGCTGGGAACCCCCGCGACAATCACGTTCGGGCCTCTCGCGACCATCAGCGATACCGAGGCGCAACCGAACCGGATCATCGATTCACTCCAATCACTCCAACCGTTATACGGGGCCGGACACTTCAGTCAGGTCGGATGGCAGACTAGCGTGAGGTTCGATACCCGGGACGTCGCGGCCGCGGCTTCGCGGGGGGTAGCCATCGACGTTGGCGGCTCGGTCTACCCCGAGCTGCTCGACGTGGTAACGACCTTTGGTGAGGCCCACGCCACGGCATCGACATATCTCTCCGTCGGTGGCCCGGGCGCGCCCGCAGCAACGCTTGCCCTCCGCGCCGGTGGAAAGAAAGTCTGGGGAACTTTCCCCTTCCACGAGGCCGCTTTCATAGGAGATGACGCGACGGTGCGCCTGGGCCGCCAAAATCGTTTCGGCGGTGACGCCGCCGCGTGGGGCAACGCGGAACTCCGGCTGCGGGTGGCAAAGATCTCCTTTCCCTTGCCGGGCCATTTCGGCCTGCTAGGCCTCGCGGACGCCGGACGCGTGTTCCTCGAGGGCGAATCGTCGGACGACTGGCATACGGCGTTCGGAGGCGGCATCTGGTTTTCCTTCCTCCAACCGTCGAATACCATAAGCGCGGCGGTTGCGCACAATAGTGAAGACGTGCGGTTGTATGTACGGGCCGGGTTTGCTTACTGACACCCCGCCATCGCTGCTAGGAGGCCCGATGACGAGCCACATGGATTCGATCGAGACGCTGGGACCTAGGCCGTGGAGGTAGTGAGCGACCGGGTCCGACCACTCACCACGACATCCACCAGCCAGCGCAGTTCCAGCGCGTGGACGTGGAGTCTGGCGTCGCTGCCACCGGATCTTCTCGAGCAATCGTGCAAGCGGATTGCCATCGTCGCGATGGTCTTTGCGGGGCTCTGGATGCTCCCTCTGGTTCTCAACCCGGTTGCGCTCCGATTCGCACCCGATGACCCGTTCGTGGCAGGCGCCGCGTGGCCCATGCCCGGCAGGTTAATCGCGGGACTCGGGCTCCTGCTGTCGCTGGGAATGGTCTTCGTGGCGGCCAAGCTGCACCCCGCACCCTCCGTGCTGTTGAACACTGGGCTCGGATTCGAGGTCGCAACGGCCCTGCTGATCGGGATTCTCAATCAGTGGCAGCCCGTCCTCGTTCCCGGCCGTGCCTCCTGGATATGCATCATCATTCTGATCTATCCCGCGATCGTACCCAATACACCCACCAAGACGTTCATCGCCGCGTTTGCTGCCGCGTCGATGGACCCGCTCGGGTTCGGGATTGCCATGGCGCGCGGCGCCGTCCCCGCGGGTGAATTCACCGCCTTCACCGCCCTGTGGTATTTCCTCCCGGCGTACCTGTGTGCGGCCCTTGCAGTAGTTCCGGTACACATCATCCGGAAGCTCGGGCGACAGGTCAGCAAGGCCCGGGAGCTGGGCAGCTACCGCCTCGGCGAATCGATTGGGACAGGCGGGATGGGAGACGTCTACCGGGCGGAACATCGGCTGCTGGCACGACCAGCCGCGATCAAGCTGATTCGCCCCGCGCTCCTTTCCACAAGCCGCCGGGAGGCGACGGTGATCCTCGAGCGATTCCGCCGCGAGGCCGAGGCGGCGGCGCTGTTGCGCTCCCCGCATACCATCGAACTCTACGATTTCGGCGTGGCCGAGGAAGGGACGTTCTACCTGGTAATGGAGCTACTCGATGGACTCAGTTTCGAGGTGCTAGTCGAGCGATTCGGCCCGGTTCCGCCAGAACGCGCGGTGTATCTCATGCTCCAGGCCTGTGCCTCCCTGGCCGAAGCACATTCCACTGGTCTGATGCATCGTGACATCAAGCCATCCAATATCTTTACCAACCGTCTCGGGCTCGAGGTCGATTTCGTCAAAGTGCTCGATTTTGGCCTGGTCAAGGCAGACCCCGGAAACGGGGTCGAGCAATCGGACCGGCACGCCGGCGTTCATGGCGCCGGAGGTCGCGCTCGGCGAGGAGACCGCCGACCACCGCCTCGACGTATACTCGCTTGGGGCGGTACTCTATTGGATGCTCACCGGTCAGCTTATCTTCGAGGCATCCAATCCGATCAAGATGATGCACCGACACATTAGAGACCAGCCGACGCCACCGTCGCAACGTACGGAACTCGACATACCACCCGAGCTCGACGACCTCGTCATGGCGTGTCTCGCGAAAGACCCTGAAGCGCGACCCGCGAACGCCGCGGCACTCGCCCATGCACTCGCCGAGATCGAGTTCCAAGAGCCGTGGACCACTGAGCGGGCGGAGCGTTGGTGGGATATGCACGTTCCAGACTGCATGACCGCCGGCGGCCCGTGCGACCAGGGAACGCTGGTACCTGCGTTGTCAGTCGCCGGGTAGTCTCCACGCACATGCGCCGCGCCCTCCGAACCACCGTCGGCCTTACGGCGCTCCTTCTCGCGGGTCGTATTCCGATCATCGCGGCACAAGAGGCCGACACGGCCCGGCTTCGGAACATTCTCGATCTCAGTACGTCCCTGGAGACGCTCTCCACTCGGATAGCCCCGGCCGTCGTGCAGATCTTCACGACCGCCCTGGGACCCGTCGCGCCGGGATCCGGCGCCCAGCGAGTGGGTCTCCAACGGCGAGGTGGTTCCGGTTTCGTCCTGACATCGGACGGGTATATCCTGACGAACGCCCATGTGGTAGCGGGAGCACGCTCAGTACAGGTCCTGCTCGCACAGGCTGCCGCGCCCGATGCGCCCGGTCGGTCCGTCATACGGCCGGGGGGAAAGCGAGTGACCGGTACGGTTGTGGGGGCCGATTCAGAAACGGACTTGGCGCTCATCAAGATAGATGAGACCAATCTGCCGTTTCTCCAGTTTGGCGATTCGGACGAACTGGGCCCCGGGAACCTCGTACTCGCCTTCGGAAGCCCCCTTGGTTTGGAGACCTCGATCAGTCTAGGCATCGTGAGCGCCGTGGGGCGGCAGCTGCGGCCGGAAAGCCCTATGGTCTATATCCAGACAGATGCACCAATCAATCCTGGAAACAGCGGCGGTCCCCTCGTGGACACACGGGGACGTGTCATTGGCATCAACACGCTGATCCTCTCGCAGTCGGGCGGCAGCGAAGGCGTGGGCTTCGCGGTACCAAGCAACATCGCACGGAGCGTCTACGGGCAGCTCCGCAGTGCCGGGCATGTACGCCGCGGTATCGTCGGAGCCAACGTGCAGACGATCGACGTGGTCATGGCGGACGCACTTCGCCTTACGCAGGATTGGGGCGCGATCGTGACCGATGTGTTTCCGCGTTCCCCCGCCCAACAGGCGGGGCTGCAGGTGGGTGACATCATCGTCTCCCTCGATGGAAAGCCCATGGAGAACGGGCGCCAGTTCGACGTCAACGTCTATCAACGCGCCGCGGGCGACATCATCCGTCTCGACGTGCGGCGCAACCTCCAGCGGCTCTCCCTGCAGGTGCGCGTGGTTGAGCGCGACCGCGACCCGAATCGCTTCGCGGATATGGCTCGCTCCGAAGAAAATCTGGTGCGTCGGCTCGGCATACTGGCCCTCGACGTGACGCCGGCCATTGCACGGCAGATGCCCTGGCTGCGCATGCAGACCGGCGTCGTCGTGGCCGCGCTTGCCGCCGACGTTCCGCGCATCGAGACCGGTCTCCGGGCAGGTGATGTGATTCATGCCGCGAACGGCGCCGCGGTCACGTCGCTCGCGATGCTGGCGGCGTTCCTCAACCAGTTGGACGTGGGCGATGCGGTGGTGCTGCACGTCGGCCGGTTCGGACGTCTTCGGTTCGTTGCATTCCGCATCGAGTAGACGCGCCCTGCGGTGCGCGTTCTCGACACTCCTGCTGTGTACGACATCAGGCGCGGCAACAGCCCAAACTCACGACGGTTCCGGCAACAGCTATTGGGGAACCATACCACCACCGCACGATTCGGTAAGCGCGGTATTCGCCAGCGGGCCACGCCCCGTCTGGGAAACCGTCTTGCTCGTCCCATACTGGATCATGGGACTCCCGCTACGACTCCTCGCGGTCGGCGTCGGGGAAGGTGTCGAGTCCCTCGACGAGTCGGGCATTGCCAGTACGGTGGGTGGCTGGCTGGGTCCACGCACCGGACCGTTCGGGGTCGTCGTCAGCGCGCGGGCCGGCGGATTGAGTGGCGTCGGAGGCGGAGTGGCCGTTGAGCACACGGAGCTGTTCAATCGACCGGGTACCGCATTTCGCGGGCGGGTAGCCGGTACGTTCATCGGTGACTTTCGCGCGAGCGGCGCGGTGCGAGTCCCCTTCTCGGAACGCAGCCTGCTCGACGTGGGCACTGGGTATCGATTTCGCAACAGGGTTCGCTACTTCGGTATCGGGCCCGAGCGCGGCGCTGAGGACGAATCGATATTCCGCCAACGTACATGGTGGCTGGGAGGCGAGGTCACCGGCGGCTGGGGAGATCAGATCACCGCGACCGCCAGCCTCGTGTTTACGAGTGTCAAGCCACTCGACGCGCGTGAACAGGACCAGAACAGCGACGACCCGCCTATCACCGTACGCTACGCAGACTCCCTGCCACCTGGCTTTGGCGAGACCTCTAACGGCATGGCTCTGGGGGCGGAGATCATGCACCAGGACGCGACGGATACTGGTAGGCCGATGAGTGGCGGTATCCGTCGTGCCATAGTCGGCTACTTTCGTGGGACCGGCGGCGAGACGACCGAGTTCTGGAACGTACGGGGAGAGCTGCAGCAGTTCGTGCCGCTGTGGTATCGACATCACGTACTCGCCCTTCGGCTGGCGACCTCGTGGATGCAGCAGATTGGCGACGCGCCCATTCCGTTCACTCGCCTCATCTCGAACGACGATCCGGACCTCCTGCGCGGCTTCGACGACTTTCGCTGGCGCGACCGTGGGCTCGCGGTGCTGTCAGCGGAGTACCGCTGGCCGTTGTGGGCGTATGAGCGTGCGCAAGGTGCGGGCCTCGACTTCTACCTGCTCACAGATGTGGGACAGGTCTTCAGCGACTTCGACGACATCCGCGGAGAGAACCTGACATTCTCGTATGGCGCCGGCCTGCGACTCGTCACTGCAGCGGGCTTCGCGCTGCGCATCGAGTATGCGCTCAGCAACGAGGACGTGGCGTTCCGCCTGCGTGGCGATCAGATCTTCCAGACCTTCCGAGGGGCGCTCTACCATGGACGCGAACCGAACCCCGCGCGCTAGGCTCGTCTCGCTGGCTGCGGGCGCGCTCCTGGTTTCCGCTTCGGGAGCGCTGCTCACGCCGTTGCGCGACGCTCCCGTCGCGTGGTACGCGGATGATATGCGCAACATAGCGGAACCCGCGGAACGCGAGCCGCACATCGTCCGCGCGGCGATCGACGCCACGCTATTCAGGCCGTTCGGTCGCTTCTTCCATCCCGGGCGGCTTGTCCGTCGGGTCGGTACTGCATTTGGAGGAGATCATGTTCCGGCCGCGGCGAACCTCAATGCGCTGGACGAGGTCCCGAATTCGAGTTGGTTCACGAATCGCCTCGGGCTCTTCCCGAGCGCTCCCGCCGTCGCCGCGCGGGGCCCAGCGGTGGGTGAAGGTCCATCAGCCCCGTGGACGGTGATTCGCCCGAAGACGCAAGGTGTGACACCAGGGTTCGATATTCGGGACGCCAACGGACAGGTCTGGGTCATCAAGTTCGACGTTGCAGGATTCCCCTCGATGTCCACAGCCGCAGGGGTCATCGCGGGGCGGATCTTCCATGCGGCGGGGTACAACGTGCCTGACGATCGGGTCGTAACGTTCACGCGCGACCAGCTCCAGGTCTCGCCCGATGCCGAGATGCGCGAGGGTGACGACCGCCGTCAAATGACCCATGCCGATCTGGACGAGCTACTGGCGCGCGTGGAGCGCAATCCGGACGGGAGCTGGCGCGCTCTCGCGAGCAGGTTCCTTTCCGGTACGCCGGTTGGGCGCTTCGACTGGCGAGGACGGAGGCGAGACGATCCCAACGATCGGGTCAACCATGAGAACCGACGTGAGATTCGCGGTCTAGCGGTCTTCGCCGCGTGGCTCTGCCACTACGACACCAAGCAGGGGAACACGCTCGACATGTACGTCGAGGAAGATGGGCGTCGCTTCGTCCGTCACTACCTCATCGACTTTGCCTCCACCCTTGGGGCGGGCGGGACCGGTCCCTTCCCCGCCGCCTGCTACGAGTACTCATTCGATTTCGGTGCTTCGTTCCTCCGTGTCCTGTCACTGGGCGTCTACCAGGACCCCTGGCGGCGGCTCGAGCGTCCCGAGGGGCTCGATGAGATTGGATACTACGAGAGCGAGGTCTTCTCCCCTCGCGGGTTCAAGCCACTCGAGCCGAACGCCGCCTTCGCCAATCTGACGGATCGGGATGGCTATTGGGCAGCGAAAATCATATCAGCGTTCACGGACGCGCACCTGGAAGCGATGGTTGCGGGGGGACGCTACCGCACGCCGGAGGCGGCGCGTTGGATGCGGCGCGTGCTGGCAGAGCGGCGCGACGAGATCGTGCGGTACTGGTTCAGCCGGGTACCACCGCTGGATTTCTTCACGTACCATGACGGGACAGTGCGATTTCACGATCTCGGGACGAGAAGCGGGATCTTTTCGGGGTCCGAGACGCGTTACCGTCTGAGGGTGGCCTACGCGACGCCGACGCGCGACCTTGGTCCCACGACCGACTGGCTCGAACTCGAGCGGACGGAGACGGCGCTCTCGCAGATCGCAATCCCGGGCACCCCGGAGCCGTTCATAGCGATCGAGACCCAGCTCACACGGGGGGCGCGCTGGAGCCATTCGGTGACCGTGTTCATCGCGGCCGCGAGCGGGCGCGTTGTTGCGCTCGAACGATAGGGAGAATCAGATGGCTACGAACGCTTCGCGGGATGGCCAAGCAAGCGCCGTAGATCGTTTTCTGCGCCTGTTCACAGAGGTGCGGGGCGGCGAGAGCACGACGGCGCTGCTGCTCGCGCTCAATGTTTTCTTGTTCCTGATGGCCTACTCTGTCATAAAAGTGCTCCGAGAACCCCTCATCCTGGCCGGTGGGGGAGACACGCTGAGCGGCGCCCAGCTCAAGGCGTACACGGCCGCCGGCTCGGTGTTGCTGTTGGCGGTCATCGTCCCCCTGTACGGGGAACTCGCCGGCCGCGTTCCCCGGCGCCGTTTGATCAATATCGTAAGTGCGATATTCGTGCTGGCGCTCGGCGGATTCTTCCTGCTGGCCCAAACCGGTCTTAGCGTCGGGATTCCCTTCTTCATCTTCGTCGCGATCTTCAGCGTGATGATCATCGCCCAGTTCTGGGCGTTCGCGAACGACGTCTATACGGAAGAGGAAGGAAAACGCCTCTTCCCCATCGTGGGCTTTGGTATGTCGGCTGGAGCGATCGCCGGGGTGTCGGTTACAATAGCGCTCGAACCGCTGGGGCTCAACGTGCTCTTTCTCCTCTCGGCCGGGGTGCTCGTCCTGGCTACCGCGATGACCAACCTGATCGACCACCGCGAGCGACGCCGCACCGAAGCAACCGTACCGGATGCCATGACGAGTGGATTCCTGCCGGCGGCGACGGGGCAGTTCCGTGCGGCGACGGGAGAACTCAAGGCCACCGCCGAGAGTGAGGAGTACCAACGTGAGACCGGCACCTTCCGGACGGTCAAGCCCGGACAATCCATCGAGGAGACCGAGAAGGAACAGATCGAAAGCACCGCGGGCGCCTTCGCCCTGGTCTTCCGCAACCGGTACCTGCTCCTCATAGCACTCCTGGTCATGCTACTGAACTGGGTCAACACGAACGGGGGGTTCTTCCTGGATGACTTCATCACGCGGAGCGCGGAAGCGACCGTGGCCGACAATCCCCAAAGCGACCTCAGCACGGGTGAAATCATAGGTTCGTTCTACGCACGATTCTATTTGGTCGTGAACATCGCCACGCTCTTGATCCAGGGCTTTGCGGTATCGCGCATCATCAAGTACTTCGGTGCACGAGGAGCGATCCTCTTTCTGCCGATCATCGCGCTTGGCGCGTACACGCTCGTGGCCTTCATCCCAGTGCTGGCCGTCGCACGGTGGGCCAAGACCGCGGAGAACAGTATCGATTACTCACTCAACAACACGGTGCGCAACGTGCTGTTCCTGCCGACGACGCGGGAGGAGAAGTACAAGGGCAAGCAGGTCACGGACGCCTTCTCCCAGCGCGCCGGCGATGTCCTGAGCTCCGCGACGGTGTTCGTGCTGACGGGCCTGCTGGGCTTTGGAGGAATCGCCCTCGTGTACCTCAACATCCCGCTGGTGATCATCTGGCTGATCATCGCGGTGGCACTCGGGCGCCGGTACGGACGCCTCGCGGCCGCAACGGGGACCTAGTCGGCCTCGGACCGCCGTTTCTTGCGGAGTGCCTCGAGGTCTATCACGATCGAGGCGTTCGACTGCAGCAGGTCATTCAACACCGTATCGGCCGAACGGCGTTCGGTGGTCTGCTTCCGCGTATCCTCGAGAAACGGCCACAGGGCCTTGCGAATTTCATCCGGCAGCGCACTCTCCAGGTATTCGAGCGCGGTGCCGCGGAGGTGCGCGTCTTCCGTATGCAGGCCCCGGAACGCGATCTTGAGCGGCTGACGGGGCAAGACGAGCGCAAGCATCGTAAACACGTGCTCGAGGCTGCGATTCGCTCGCTGTCGCAGCATCTCATCCATGACCGGAGACCAGGACTCGTCTTCCATCTGATCCAGGATGCGATGGCTCTTCCACACCCCCTGATCGACGGCAACCTCACTGAGCACCGCCTCCTCCACCCGTTGCCGGCTGATGACCAGCTTGGGATTCCGATCCAGGAGGCGTGACAGAGCGCGGCCACAGCGGTACCTCACCTCGAAGCGCGAGTCGCGCAGCGCGCTCAGAAGCCCATCCACGGCGCGCCGATTGGGGCATGACGCGAGGACGAGCGGAAGCCGCCGCCGCACGGCGAAGTCCTCATCGGGATCGAGCAGCCGATCGCACAATTGCCCGGTCGCGCGTGGTGCGACGTCGCGCAGGGTCGCAATAACGTCCTGAGCCACAGCGTCCCACGCGAGTAGCGGCACCGCATATGCGACGAGTGAGAGCGGGAACGGGCGGGTCGCGAGCACTCTGCGAACCGCGGTCGCGTCGCGAGACCGCAACTCGCCGATCTGCGCGAATTCCGGCGTGAGGGTGACCGCCGACGGCGAGGACCGCGCCGGCACCGCCGGCCGCTGCGCAGATGCGCGGACCTCTTTCAATGCCGGTCCGCTCGTATCGAATAGCGTCATACCCAACGCCCCGGCCGTCTGCAGCAATGCCGTGCGGGTAGCCGCCTCGCGCGCCTCAGCGAGATCCAACTGCCCTGCGCGCGATAGAAGACTCCGTTCCAGGGCCTTCACGTAACCGCGCTGCAGACGAATGGCGAGCATGGCACCAACGAGTGACACGGCGATCGTGAGTCCCAACAGGACTCCGGTCACCGCGCCGACCGCGACCGCGACGATGGTAACCTGAACGATCGCGCCCCCGATCACATCTCCGAGCCGAACCGCGCCGACGTCTACCAATACCTTGGTCGCGCGTTTCTGGCGCGGGGCGAGCGGAGCGAACAGCATCTCGTAGCCGGCTCGGTATAGCCCGTTCCGCATCACAGACTCGGCGCCCCGGACACCGATGATCATGCCGAGCCGGGGCGCGACGAGCGCAGCCGCTCCACCGAGCGCTATGGTTGAGGGAAGGAGAGCAACCGTACGCCCGAGTCCCAACCGCTCCAGCGACAGGCGACTTCCGACCGCCTGCACGATCACCGTGAGAAGGGCGACGCCGGTATAGAACACCGCAAAGAAACGCAGCAGGGATTCCCCACTGCCGAACGACGCGGTCGCGCGCGCCTTGAACACGTAGTCGATGAGTCCTTCGCCAATCGTCGTGACGAGTACGAGTGCGACCAGACCACGCAGGTATCCTGTTCGAGCCAGGAGCTTGACGCCGGCGAACGTGCTCTTCTCGGTGCGGGCTCCTGCGCGTACCGCGACACCGCCGCCGCGACGCACTCCTAGGACCGTTACCGCACACAGGACGTGCAGTGCGGCGAGGATTGGAAGCATGGCGGTTATCGAAAGGAGCGCAGCGGATCGTTCGGCGAGAATTCCCCCAAGCAGCCCACCAACGGTACCACCCGCCGCTATCCGTCCGATCTGACGTTTCGCCGTACGCGGGTCGAAGCGCTCGCTCACGATCGACCAGAAACCGGAGATCAGGACCGCACCGAGACCGGAGAAGTGGAAGTACACGGCAACCGCGACCGGCCGGCGGAAGGTATCCACGAACATCCACTCCGTGAGGAGCAGCGCACCGCTCACCAGGAACGCCAGCGGGACCACCCGTGCCGGGCCGAGCGTCATCAGGACGCGCGTCGTGCCAAACGCGAGCAACACCGACACCACCGCCGCGGCCATGACCATCGCCGGCAACGCCGAGATATCGAAGCTCGACAGGAACAGCGCGTCACGAGTCGCCTTGGCTGCCATCTGGAAGGCGATCATGACGGTGGCCGTCAGCGTCGCAGCAAAAACCGCGGAACGGAGATCCCGATCAGCGGTGATGGTCAGGCTCCGATGGGGCAGGTGTGAGGGTGACAGGCACACCGGCGCGCACGTCTAGCGCCAACGCGGCCGATCCATCACGCACGGCAATCTCGACGGTGCCGTTAGATCCGACGAAGGCCAGCAATGCCCCGACCACCAGATGAACCGTCCCTTTGGAAAACCGTTGCCAACTGCGCGCCAAGAGGTACGTAGCCGAAGACACATCACCCAGCGAGAGATCATGCGTAATGTCTACGAAGCGGATCGTGGGATCGATGCCGAGCATGGCGGCCTTCATCTCGGCCACGTAGGCATCGGCGGTGCCGAAATAAGTGAGGAGGGTGACGAGCGGCACTCCGCTCAACGGATCACCCCGTCACAATGGGGAGGGAGATCGAGCGGCCCGCCTTCTTCTTCACCGCTCGCGCCATCTCGAGCAATGCCACCGCAGCGGCAGATTCGGGTTCCGCCACGACAATGGGTGTCCCGCTGTCGCCAAGGTTTGGCAAGCCAGCCTGCAGCGGAATCTGCCCCAGGAGGGGTACACCAACTTCCCGGGCAAGGCGCTCGCCGCCACCCGAGAGAAAGATCTCGGTACGTTCTCCACAGTGGGGGCACGCGAAGTAGCTCATGTTCTCCACGATCCCCAACACGGGCACGCCAACGCGATCGAACATCTTCGCGCTGCGCAACGCGTCACCGATTGCAACCTCCTGCGGGGTCGTGACGATGACCGCCCCGGTGAGCTGGATCGCCTGCGCCAGTGAGAGCTGCGCATCGCCCGTACCAGGCGGCATGTCGACGATCAGGTAGTCGAGCACGCCCCATAGCACGTCGCGCAGAAACTGCTGGATCACCTTCGTAATGATGGGACCGCGCCAGATTGCCGGCTGGTCGCGCTCAATCAGTAGTCCCAACGAAATAAGCTTCAGGCCGTGCGCCTCGAGCGGCACGATCTTGTCGCCCGACACGACGGGACGCTCGGTTACACCAAACATGCGTGGGATATTCGGGCCGTAGACGTCTGCGTCCATCAGGCCGACCGTGGAGCCGGCGGCGGCGAGCGCAGTGGCCAGGTTCGCCGCGATGGTCGATTTACCGACACCGCCCTTGCCAGACGACACCGCGATGATCTTGCCCAGGTCGCCAGCCTCGGCCGGCTGCGGCCCCGCCGGCTGGGCCGGCCCCGGTCCCGCAACGGGCTGAGCGCCGCTAGGTGGCGCCGGTGCCGCCGCCCCCTGCGGCTCAACCACGTCTATCCGAACGGCGGTGACGCCATCGACCTGCTGCACCGCACGCCTGGCCTCCCGCACGAGCGACGCGGGCTCCTCGCGCCCCAAGGCGAACGTGAACGACACGACCCCATCGTCGGAGACGCTGAGCTGTTGCACCATCCCCGCCGAGATGACGTCGTTGTTGACGCGCTGGCTGCGAACGTTGGTCAGGGCGCCAGCGACGCGGGCCTCGAGAGTGTTTGGCATGAGGCTAATCTAGACGCTCAGCGTCTCGCGGGCCGCCTCGAGCACCTTCGCCTGGACATCTCCCATCGACCCTTTCAGGGAGGCCCCGGCAGCCTTGGGATGTCCACCGCCCCCAAACCGACCGGCGAGAACGGTGACGTCGACGGCACCGACCGACCGAAACGACACCTTGATGCGCCCGTTGTCGATTGCACGGAACAACATGGCCAGGCGAACACCGTCGATGGAACGTGGGAACTCGACGGCCCCCTCGAGCTCTTCTGCCGAGACACCGTGTCGCTCAAACGCGCCGCTCGGCACCGTGATCCACGCCAACCCCGGAGGCAACTCGACGACGAGCGTTTCCAGGACCTCCGCGAGCAGGCGAAGTCGGCCTTCGGGGGCCGACGCGTACACCCGCGTGTAGATCTCTTCGGCGCTCAGTCCCTGCGAGAGGAGATCTGCCGCCACGTGAAGCGCGCGCGGCGTCGTATTACTGAAGCGGAACCCACCGGTGTCGGTGAGGATCGCGATGTACAGCGCCAGCGCAGCCGGCCGCGGCAGCTCCCAGCCCGCCGTGCGCGCCAGGTCGTAGACAAGCTCACCCGTGGCACTCGCCGCAGAGTCCACGAGCCGCGGCCCCGATGGCAGCACGCCGTCACTGGTGTGGTGGTCGATGCACGCCACGGGCACGCTGAGCCGTCTGAGACGGTCCGCCAGGTGTCCCAACCGCCCGGCGTCGGAGATGTCGAGCACGATCACGAGATCCGCTCGATCCAGCTCCTTCACTGCCTTCGCGGACCGGTCCGCGCCGTTCGTCCCGTCGAGCAGAAATGTGTAGCGCTGCGGAAAGGGGGTCGGATTGGCGATGGTGACGTTCGCGCCCAGACGATCCAGGAGGTGCCACATGGCCACACCGCTCCCGGCGCCGTCACCGTCGGCGTTGACGTGCGTCGTAAGCACGACGCGCATCCCCGGGCGGATCGCCTCGACGATTGCTGCCGCACCGGCCCGCCGCGACGTGGGCACCTCGAAGGTCCCGACGGGCAGAGACGAAGATTCATTGCTCGGCATGGGTCCAACAATACCACGCCGCGGCACGAATGCGAAGCGACGCGGTGCCCTTGCACACGGGTGTCCGCCGCGCCCATCTTGGGACCTCCTCGACCCATCACGGGAGACCAATGGACCAGTTCGAGAGCATTGTCGATTTCCTGAGCGACATCGTCTGGAGCTTGGGTATACCTGCCGGCGCCGAGGTGATCCCGATCGTCGTGATCGCCCTGATGGGCACGGGTATCTACCTCACGCTCAGACTCGGGTTCATCCAACTGCGTCATCTGGGGCATGGCTTTGGCGTCACGTCGGGCAAGTACGATGACCCCAACGAGCCGGGCGACGTATCGCACTTTCAGGCCCTCACCACGGCGCTCTCTGCAACGGTCGGGATCGGGAACATCGCCGGTGTCGCCATCGCGATTCACTGGGGCGGTCCGGGTGCGCTGTTCTGGATGTGGATGACCGCGTTCCTCGGGATGGCCACCAAGTACTCCGAGGTCACTCTCGCCCAGCACTTCCGCAAGGTCGAGACCGATGGCGGACGGAGGCAGGGTACGGTATCAGGCGGCCCCATGTACTACATCGAGCGCGGCCTGGGCACGCACTGGAAACCGCTCGCGGTGTTCTTCGCGGTGATGCTCGGCTTCACGGCGTTCCTGACCGGCAACGCCGTGCAGGCCAACACCGTGGCAGATACGATGAACACCGAATTCGGCATCCCGGCGTGGGTCACCGGGCTGATCACCGCGGGTGTCGTGTCCATGGTCATCATTGGTGGGATCAGCCGTATTGGGAAAGTGACCGCTGTCGTCGCTCCGCTGATGGCGGCCGTCTACGTTACCGGCGCGCTCGCGATCATCGCGCTGCACGCAGATCAGGTCATTCCGACGCTTGGCCTGATCTTCCGCGAAGCGTTCAACCCCACGGCAGGCGTTGCGGGCACCGGTGTCGGCGCGGTCCTGGTCACCCTCATGTGGGGAGTACGACGAGGCCTGTTCTCCAACGAAGCGGGCCAGGGGTCCGCGCCCATTGCGCACGCGGCCGCCAAGACCGATGAGCCCGTGTCCGAGGGCGTCGTGGCGCTGCTCGAGCCGTTCATCGACACGATCGTGATCTGTTCGATGACCGGCCTCGTGATCATCATGACCGGCGTGTGGAACGAAGCGGTGCCGACCGAACTGGTGCTCGACGGCGGCGATGAGTCGTTTGTCGAGGCCAGCGCGAACGGCCGGCACCTCGAGGTGGACGTAGCGACACCCATTCAGGTCGCCGATGGTCGCCAGTCGGGTGATGTGCGGTTCGCGTGGCACGAGGTCGAGGTGGAGCGCCTCTACATCGACTCGTCCATGACCCAGACGTTCACGGGTGTGATCCAACCGGAAACCGGCATCGCCGTCGACGCGGGGGGTCAGGAATACATGGCACTCTGGGGTGGCGCGGTGGAGAGCGGCGCGCCGCTCACGATGCTCGGATTCCAGCGCGGGCTGGGGACCGCAGGTCGCTTCATCGTGCTCATCAGCGTGCTGCTGTTCGCCATCTCGACCGCCATCTCGTGGAGCTACTACGGAGACCGGTGCGCCAACTATCTCTTTGGCGCGGGCGCGATTCTGCCTTACAAGATGGTCTTCGTCGGCATGCACTTCTTTGGTGCGGTGATCTCGCTCAACGTGATCTGGACGCTGGGGGATGTAGCACTGGGCATCGTGATCTTGCCAAACCTGCTGGCGCTCGTGCTCCTCTTCCCGAAAATCAAGGAGCTCACCAACAGCTACTTCCAGCGGAAACCGTGGTTGGAAAACCTCGAAGTGCACAAGAAGATCGTCGCAGCAAGAAAGAAAGGCGGCTCCTAACCCCCTTCCTTCCGCAATCGGGCTCCGCGTCACATCTTAGGCTGTCCCCGCCAGGGAGTCTTCGATGGAGCGTCGCGATTTCTTTCGTGCCGGGTTGGCGGCTAGCTTCGCCAGCCTCGGCGGCCCCGCCTCGGCCCTCGCGCTCGACCCGGTCGCAGCGCGCCGCCTCGGCCCGCTGCGTCTGAATTTCAACGAGAACGCGCTCGGCCTCTCAATGGCCGCTCGACGGGCCGTGATCGACGGTATCATGGAGGGCAATCGGTACCCCCACTCGGCCACGACCCCTCTCCTCGCGGCGCTTGCGCTGAAACACGACGTCCCGCCAGAGAGCATCGTGTTCGGAAACGGGTCCACTGAGATCCTGCGAATCGCGGTGAGCGCCCTTGGCGGTGCGGACGCAACCATCGTCCTCGCCGATCCCACGTTCGAGGACGTCCCTGGCTACTCCACGCCCTTTGGGCCTCGTCTGGAACGCATTCCGCTCGCGGGCGACTTCGCCCACGACATTCCCGCGATGCGCACACGAGCGGAAGCGGCCGACGGACCGGTATTGGTGTACATATGCAATCCGAACAATCCAACAGCTACGCTGACCGACTGCGACTCCATCGACGAGTGGATAGCACACGCACAGGACAACGTATACTTCCTCATTGACGAGGCGTACTTCGAGTACGTTAACAGCAGTCACTATCGCACGTCGGTGAAGTGGGTGGCGGACAAGCGCAACGTACTGGTCGTGCGCACCTTCTCGAAGATCTACGCGATGGCCGGTATGCGCGTGGGGTACGGCATGGCACACCCGGAGACGGCTGCGAAACTCCGGGCCTACGTGACGCGGAACACACCGAATCACCTTGCCGGTGCCGCCGC
Source organism: Gemmatimonadota bacterium (assembly GCA_036679645.1). GTDB lineage: Bacteria > Gemmatimonadota > Gemmatimonadetes > Gemmatimonadales > GWC2-71-9 > JADFNB01. The sequence continues at coordinate 125,355 of JAZDCY010000056.1, forward strand.
TCTGGCCTCACTACAAGACGAGCACATGGTCCCACGCAGCCTCGAGAACAACCGGCGCTGTATGGAAATCGTCTTGGGTACGTTCGACGAACTCGGTATCGAGTACATACCGAGCCAGGCGAACTTCATGATGCACCGCGTGAGCGGTGATCTCGCGACGTACATCGAGCGCATGCTGGAACACGGCGTTCGCGTGGGCCGTCAGTTCCCGCCGATGCTCGGCTACAACCGACTCTCGATGGGATTGCCGGAAGAGATGGAAACGTTTGTGGACGTCTTGCGGACGTTCAGGGAGAGAGGATGGGCGTGAGGATTACAGATTACAGATTGGAGATTGGAGATTGGAATCGCCAATCTCTAATCGCCAATCGCTAATCTATAATCGATATGAGTGACATCACTGAGCGACTCACGGTCGCCATTGCCGACCGCTACAAGATCGAGTCCCACCTCGGCCAGGGTGGGATGGCGACCGTCTACCTGGCGCACGACGTCAAGCACGACCGCAAGGTCGCGCTCAAAGTATTGCGCCCCGAGTTGGCCGCCGTGATCGGCGCCGAGCGGTTCCTGCAGGAGATCAAGGTCACCGCCAACCTGCAGCACCCCAACATCCTGGCGCTCTACGATTCCGGCGAGGCGGACACGTTCCTCTACTACGTCATGCCCTATATCGAGGGCGAGTCGTTACGCGACAAACTCGAGCGTGAGAAGCAGCTCGCCATCGAAGATGCCATCGAGATCACCCGTGGTGTCGCCGCAGCGTTGGACTACGCCCATCGGCAGGGCGTGATCCATCGGGACATCAAGCCAGAGAACATCCTGCTGCATGATGGCCGACCCGTGGTCGCGGATTTTGGCATAGCGTTGGCGGTGAGCGCGGCGGCGGGCGGCCGGATGACGGAAACGGGGCTCTCGCTCGGCACGCCGCATTACATGAGTCCCGAGCAGGCCACGGCGGAGAAGGACATCACGAACCGGTCGGATGTCTACTCGTTGGGGTGTGTGCTGTACGAGATGCTGGCAGGCGATCCGCCCTACACGGGAAGCACCGCGCAGGCGATCGTGGCGAAGGTGATCACGGAAAAGGCGGCGCCCGTGACCGCCATCCGCGATACGGTGCCGCCGCACGTCGCCGCCGTGGTGCAGAAAGCGCTCAGCAAGCTCCCAGCGGATCGTTTCTCGACCGCGGCGACGCTCGCCGAGGCGCTCGTACGTCCCTCTCTGCTGGATGCCGACCGCCTATCGGTGACCGTGAGCGCGGGCGAGCCGTCGCGGCAGCGAATGCCTCGCGCGGTCTGGCTGCTCGCAGCCGCGCTCGTCGTCATGACGGCCGTGACCGGATGGGCGTTGTTGCGATCGCCTGAGTTACCGGTGGTGCGCCTCACGATTGGGATCCCGCAAGAACAGCAGCGCATTCTATATGGCGGCATCAACCTCACCCCCCCGCGGGTCGCACTGACACCGGATGGATCGAGTCTCATCTACGTGGGCGTGGAAGAGAACTACACGGGTGTGGCCGTGTCCGGCTCCAGGACCCTGAGTGTGCGGTCGCAGCTCTGGTTCCGGCCGCTCGATGAATTGGAGGCGCGACCCATGCCGGGCACGCAAAACGGGTGGGCACCGGAGGTGTCACCGGACGGGGAGGAGTTCGTCTTCACCGTGTTCGGCGAGGGCCAGGCGCAGGTCAAGATCGCGGCGTTCTCCGGCGGTCCTCCATTGACGGTGGCGGCATCCGGTGTCGGTTCGTCAGCGTCCTGGGGGACTGATGGCCACGTCTACTTCGTGGATGAGTCTGGAGTCGGCGTGCGGCGCGTGCCTCTCGGCGGAGGACCGGTCGAAGTCGTAACCACACTTGCTCCATTCCCCGATGGTGCCCGGCTCATGTGGCCCCACGTCCTCCCGGGGGCCCGAGGAGCCATCGCGACCGTCGGAACTCAGGCCCAATCTCGCCTGGCGAGTCACGAGCTTCATGCCATCGACTTCGCCTCCGGCACGTCGACTCCGCTCGTGGTTGGCGTGTACGGGATATACAGCCCTTCCGGGCACATTGTCTACGTAACGGCCGACGGGGTGTTGATGGCTGTGCCGTTTGACGTCGACGGGTTGCGCACGACAGGTCGGCCCACGGCGCTTGTGCAAGGAGTGGACTACCGCAACAACGGGGCGAGTGACATCACAATCTCGAGCACGGGGACGCTGATCTACGCCACGGAAGGACTCAATGCTCCGGAGATCGCCGTCTGGGTCGATCGGACCGGGCGCGTCGAGCCCGTCGATCCTGGGTGGGCTGGTGAGCTCGAGTTCGAGGGCCTGGCGCTTTCCCCCGATGGATCCCGCTTGGCGGTCGAACTCGTCGCGGGCGGGCGCGGCGACATCTGGATCAAGCAACTCGACCGCGGGCCCCTATCGCGCCTCAGCTTCGAAGGCACGGACAATCGCACGCCGGCGTGGAGCCCCGATGGGCTGTCGGTATTGTACCTGTCTCTCGTCGAAGAGGGCGGGTGGGAGCTGCTCATGAGACGGTCCGACGGCAGTGGCGAGGCCGAGCGGCTGCCCTCACCCCAGGGCAGGGTTCGCGAGGCAGTGTGGACGCCCGACGGGACTTCCCTGGTTGCGGCCGTATCGGGCCCGACCGGCGACGATGTGCTTCTCCTCCGTCTCGACACAGAGAGCTCCTGGACCGCAATTCTCGACGGAGCCGACGACGAATACCAGCCAGCCGTCTCACCGGACGGCCGTTGGCTCGCCTACGTCTCGGAGGAATCAGGACAACCTGAGGTTTATGTCCGCCCCTTCCCCAACACGGCCGGTGGGAAGTGGCAGATTTCTACGAGTGGCGGACTCGAGCCGTTGTGGAGCGCGGACGGCCGCGAGCTCTACTACCGCACCTTCGGCGGTAGCACGGTCTGGGCCGCGTCGATGACCGGCGGGCCGGCGGGCGCGGTACGCCGCGAATTGTTCAGCATCCCAGATGGGGTTTACGAAAACAATCCGCGGAACAAGCTCCACGCGCTCACGCCGGACGGCCGCCGCTTCATCATGATCAATCAGACGGGCGAGGGCGACCTTTCCGGAGATCTCGTGTTCGTACAGAATTTCTTTGCTGAGCTGAAGGAGAAGACCGCAAGGTGAGCGACATTACGGAGCGCCTTTCCACCGCGATCGCCGATCGCTACAAGATCGAGTCCCACCTCGGCCAGGGTGGGATGGCGACCGTGTATCTGGCGCACGACGTCAAGCACGACCGCAAGGTCGCGCTCAAAGTATTGCGCCCCGAGTTGGCCGCCGTGATAGGCGCCGAGCGCTTCTTGCAGGAGATCAAGGTCACCGCCAACCTGCAGCATCCGCACATCCTGCCGCTGCACGACTCCGGCGAAGCCGACACGTTCCTCTATTACGTGATGCCCTACATCGAGGGCGAGTCGTTGCGCGACAAGCTCGACCGTGAGAAGCAACTCGGCATCGAGGACGCCATCGACATCACCAAGAACGTGGCCGCAGCGTTGGACTACGCGCACCGTCAGGGTGTGATCCATCGTGACATTAAGCCCGAAAACATCCTGCTGCATGACGGGCAGGCGCAGGTGGCGGACTTCGGGATCGCGCTGGCGGTAAGCGAGGCGAGCGGGAATCGTCTGACGGAGACGGGCCTCAGCATCGGGACGCCGCACTACATGAGCCCCGAGCAGGCAATGGGCGACCGCGAGCTCGACTCGCGTAGCGACGTCTACTCGTTGGGCGCCATGCTGTACGAGATGCTGACCGGCGATCCGCCGTACACCGGGAGCACCGCGCAGGCGATCGTGGCAAAGGTGATCACGGAGAAGGCGCCACCGGTGACGGCCATTCGGGATACGGTCCCGAGCCACGTTGCGGCGGCAGTTGAGAAATCGCTCAGCAAGCTGCCGGCGGATCGGTTCACGACGGCGGCCGATTTCGCGGTCGCCCTGTCCCAACAGGCCGTAGCACCTGTTGCGGCCGCAGGCACCGGGACTGCCGGCGTGACGGGCGACGCCCAAACGTGGACCCTCACGCTGCCGAAGATCGACGTGCGGCGCGCAGTTCCGTGGGTACTGGTAGCCGCCATGGCTGTAGCGACCTGGTGGTTTGCAAGCCGACCGGCACCAGTCCAGCGCATCGTACGCCTACACGTCGCGCTCCCGGAGGACGCCGCACTCGGCGACGCCCTCAACGGCCGCTCGATTGCGCTGTCACCGGACGGGTCGCAGATCGTGTACGTCGGCGACGGTGGCCAACTCTACCTGCGGCGCCTCGACCAGCTAGAAGCACGTCCGCTGCCCGGAACCTCGAACGCGCACACCCCCTTCTTCTCACCGGACGGTGCGTGGGTGGGCTACAGCCAACCGCCCGACCTGAAGAAGGTCGCACTGGCGTGGGGTCCCCCGCTCACAATCGGCGCGGCGCCCAACTTGCGCGGAGCGAGTTGGACGCCTGAAGGGACAATCGTGTTCGCGCCGACGAATGCCAGTGGGCTCCTGCGCGTGTCAGACGGAGGGGGAACACCCGATACGCTGACGCGAGCCGATTCCGCGGGCGGCTCGGACCGGTTGCCGCAGGTACTGCCTGGCGGGCGGGCAATACTTTTCACGCATTGGGTGAGTTCGGTAGACGATTCGTACACCGCCGTCCTCGATACGAGGACTGGCGAAACCACACGACTCCTCGCGGGCGTTGACGCACGCTATGTCGCAACCGGTCACCTGGTGTACGCGACCGCGGACGGTTCTCTGCTGGCGGTGCCGTTCGATGTGAATCGGCTCGAGGTCACTGGTAACCCGGTCGCGCTTCTCGAAGGAGTAACGGTCAAGGCAAGTGCCGTTGCAGAAGTCGCGATCGCAGGTGATGGAACGCTGCTCTATGTCTCGGGCCTCGCGACCGAGCGGAACCTCATTGCCGCGGATCGCCGGGGCGTGCAGCGTATCTTGGTCGAGGAACTCAACGCCGCCGGGAGCCCACGTGTTTCGCCGGACGGTCGCCACATCGCGTTGAGGCTCGTAGTCGACGGCAACACGGACATTTGGATCTTCGATGTGAGCCAAGGGACCCTTTCTCGTCTCACTTTCGAAGGAAACAACGACTACCCGGTGTGGTCGCTCGATGGCCGTTACGTGTATTTCGGTTCCGCCCGCCAAGAACGCGATCGTGATATTTACCGACGTGCCGCCGACGGCAGCGGCGCGATCGAGGAGGTGCTGATCCGGGATGGGTCCCAGTGGGAGTTCCTCCCCGTGCGCGGAGACAGCCTCTTCGTGTTCCGGGAAGGGTCGCCGACTGGCGGTCGCGATATCTGGGTTGGCCGAACCGACGGGTCCGATTTCACACCATATGTGGCAACCGAGTTCAACGAGCGCGCTCCCGCGATCTCACCGGACGGCCGATGGCTGGCGTACACCTCGAATGAATCCGGGGTCGACGAGATCTACGTCAGGGAGTTCCCCGAGCCCAGCGGTCGCTGGCAAGTGTCCACGGACGGCGGGGTCGACGCCGTATGGGCCGTGTCCGGTAGCGAGATTTATTATCGCGACGGTCAACGGCTCATCGCAGTTCCCATGTCGGCCAACCCAACGCCGACCTTCGGGCAACGTGAGACTCTCTTCGAATGGCGTGCCACCGGCAACAGCCAGCATGCCCAGTACGACATCAACTCCGCGACCGACGAGTTCGTGGCGCTCGTTCCCAGGGGCGATTCGAACGCGGAGATGATCGTGGTGCTGAACTGGTTCGAGGAGCTTCGGGCACGAACCGGCAGCAACTGAGTTGTGACGGGACCATTCATACCGAGTAATTCGGAGCCTCCCGGGTAATGACGAGGTCGTGCGGATGCGACTCCCGCAATCCGGCTGACGTCACCTGAACGAACTCCGTATCGCACCGCAGCTGCTCGATCGTCGTGACACCGCAGTAGCCCATACCGCTGCGAATGCCGCCGACCATCTGGAACAGCACATCTCCCACCGGACCGCGATACGGCACGCGCCCCTCGATACCTTCCGGGACCATCTTGGCGGCGCTGACTTCGCCCTCCTGGAAATACCGGTCCGCCGAACCGTCCTGCATGGCGGAGAGCGACCCCATGCCGCGGATCATCTTGAAGCGGCGACCCTCGAGCAGGAAACTCTCGCCCGGACTCTCCTCGGTGCCGGCGAGCATGGAACCCATCATCACGCTCGACGCGCCGGCGGCGAGCGCCTTCACGCCGTCACCCGAGTACTTCACACCACCATCGGCGATCACGGGAATGTCCCCTGCCCCACGAACGGCATCGACAATGGCGGTGATCTGCGGAACGCCCACGCCCGTCACGACACGTGTCGTACAGATCGAACCCGGCCCAATACCGACCTTGACGGCATCCACCCCGCGCTCTACCAGAGCCTTGGCCCCCTGGAGTGTGGCCACGTTGCCCGCGACCAGCTGCACGTCGGGAAACATGTCCCGAAGGTTGACGACGGTATCCAACACTCCCTCCGAATGCCCATGCGCCGAGTCGATGACAAGCGCATCGACGCCCGCCTTGACGAGCGCCTCCGCGCGCGTGCGAGTGTCTTCGCCGACCCCCACCGCTGCCGCGACACGGAGGCGGCCGTGCTCGTCCTTGTTCGCGTCCGGAAACTGGCGGCGCTTGAAGATGTCCTTCACGGTAATCAGACCGCGGAGCACGCCCTCGTCGTCTACCACGGGGAGCTTCTCGATGCGGTGCTCGCCCAGCAGGCGCTCGGCCTCGTCGAGCGTCGTGCCTACCGGTGCGATGACCAGGTTATCCCTGGTCATCGCCTCGCTGATCGGCCGGTCCATGCGGCGCTCGAACTGCAGATCGCGATTCGTGATGATGCCGACCAACCGCCCGCGGTCGTCAACGATCGGCACACCCGAGATCTTGAATCGCGCCATGAGCTGTTGTGCTTCCGCAATCAGCCGGTCGGGACCCAACGTGATCGGGTTCAGGATCATCCCGCTCTCGGAGCGCTTCACCCGATCGACCTCCGCAGCCTGTCGGTCGATCGCCATGTTCTTGTGAATCACGCCGATGCCGCCTGCACGCGCGATGGCGATTGCCATCTGCGATTCCGTGACGGTATCCATAGCCGCCGCCACGAGAGGAATGTTGAGAGGAATGCCACGGGTGAACTGCGTGCCTACCGTGACGTCGCGCGGATGCACGGACGAATGACGCGGGACCAGTAGTACATCGTCGAACGTCAGGCCGTACCCAGGACGCAGCTTCGCTACCATACGCACTCCAAGCGCACAACGACCCGTCCGGCCTCGAGGGCCAAACGGGTCGCGTAGAGGGAGATTACTGGCTCCATGGCGGAACCTAGTCCGGCATAGTCACAGAATCAAGCGGAGCGCTACTCCCCGGATTCGTCCACCTTTGCGGGCGTGTCGATGTCGGGCGGTGTCTCGGTAGCTGCCGCACTCGGCGCCGCATCCGGGACCGGCGCGGCTTCGGAGGCATCTGCGGCCGTCTTCCCCAACTCTTCCACCGCCGCACGTCCCGCGCCTGCCAGCTTGTCCAACGCCTTGGTCGCCGAGTCCATTGCGGACACGGTCCCGCGAATCGCCGCCGCGGGGAGTCGGCCCGCGCGCATGGTGTCTTCGACGCCTTCCGCGATCCGGTCGATGACAGACGCCTTGTGTTCGCCGGTGCCGTACTTGGTCTCGAGGAACTCCGCGTAATCGAGGACCTGGTATCCTTGCTCGTCCTTCAGGTTGGCTAGTCGCCGCTGAATGCGCTTCATCAGAAGTTCGTTCATTGCATCGTCACCTTCCATCAGTGTTGGTTGGCCATGAGATCGACCAACTCCAAGACGGGGTTGCCAAGGTAATGCGACCGCCCGGTACGGACGCGGCCGATGATTGTGATCTCCACCAGCGGCTCGAGCGCCTCCACTTCCGCAACCCGGTCATCGGGCAGGATGACATACACAAAACCGCGTTCCGGAACCGGTCCCCGTGCCAGCAGGTAGCGACTGCCCGCCGGAATCTCTCGGCGTAACTCGTCCGACGCCGGAACCGCGATGTATTGGAGCGTCCACTGTAGCAGTTGCCCCTCGAAATCCTGCGGGCGGCTGCGCACCTCCGTTCCCGTGACGCCCGCGAGCACGTCACCGCCCCCGGTATCGAGTTCGGTCGCGCGCACCCACCCATCTACCTGTACGCGCACCCACTCGCCCGACCGCGATACAACGCGAACCGAGGCTCCGGGACGGATGTGCCCCACCGAGTCCCCGTCCGCCGTGCGCAGCAGACCCGTCTCGCCCGCCACGCGAGCGCGGTCGAGCGTTGCGCCAGACGGGCGTGGAGCCGCCGTTCCGCCTCTAGGAGATGCGGCGGCCGTCGCGACCGGCTCGAGTGATCGCTTCCACATCCAACCCAAGCGGCGCACTCTGATCCAGTCACCCTGCCGCGCCAACTCCTCCATGAGGAACCCGTTCAGGAGCTGCGCCAACACCGGTCCGTTGGGCCGGGCGCGCAGGTTCTCACCGTTGGCCGCACTCACGCGCAGATCGAAGCCGCCGCGGGTGTCGGGCCGGACCGATTGGGACCAAATCCACCCCTCGAGGGTTACCTGCATCCAGTTACTGCGCTCGTCACGGACGATGAGTTGGGTCCCACGACTGACGCGCGCCAGGAGCCGCCCGGTCGCTTGCGGATCGAGCCGGAAGTTCTCCGCCCGGGCCGCACGATATCGCTCTTGCGCCGGAGCGGGCCGAGAGCCGGCAACCGAGAGCACAGCAACCAGTGCCAGTGAGGCTGGAAGCGCTCGGGGGAGGTAGCTACATTCTTTCATCACCGATAGTTAGCTCATTCTAGGAGAACCCTCTCGCGATGTCAAAGTGGCTCTCCCCGCTGCTCCTCACGTTGTTGGTTCCCACCGGCGCCTCAGCGCAGGTGGGGCACGATCCGGCCCATTCCCCGTACCGGGATATCCGCAACCGCACCAGTTTCATCGCGACGGCGTGGCGCGTGACCGGTGGGGGCGGCAGCCTCGATATCGGTCCGCGGTCCGGCGAGGGTCTGGGTCTCCGGTACGAGATGCGTCTGACCGGCCCGAGCGACACGTTCTTCGAGGTCGCGTGGACCCGCCTCGAACGGAAGGTCATCGATCCCGACGGAGCGGAAGCGGACCGGGTTTCAGGTCCGGTGGACCAGTCCGTCGTCTTTGTGGGCTCGGGACTCAGCGTGTTGTTGGGCGGCGACAAGACGTGGAACGGTCTCGCACCCTATGTCGGCGGTTCGCTGGGTCTTGCCTTCGGAAGCGACGTCGCGTCCGACTCGAGTGGGTTCACCTTCAACGCGAAGTTGGTGAGCGGCCCGCACGCCGGCTTACGATGGTACGCCACGCGTGCGCTCTCGTTCCGCCTCGAGGGACGCCTGCTCTTTTGGCAGCTGAAGTACCCCAGCCGTTTCTTCGCCGATCCTCTCCGGGCTCCCGGCGATTCTCCGGTGCTCAACCTGGCAACGGACCCCGACTCGGAGTGGACGTCGCATCCGACGCTCACCATCGCCGTGGGGTACGCCCTGCGGCTCTAACGCGTGGACTTCATCGCCGACGGATTCCGGCGTGGTGCACAACTTGTCGCGACCGGAGACGCCGAGGTCTTCGGCATTGCGTTGCTGTCGTTTCGGGTCGCCGTCGTCGCCACCATTCTCTCGTGTTTCATCGGCATTCCAGTCGGATTCGTCGTGGGAACGACCCGTTTTTGGGGACGCCGCGCGGCGATTACCGCGCTCAACACGATGCTGGCGTTTCCGACGGTCGTCGTAGGACTCCTCGTGTGGGGCCTGTTGGCGCGCGGCGGGCCGCTGGGCGGGATGGGCCTTCTCTACACGTGGTGGGCCATCGTGATCGCGGAGGTCGTGCTCGCCGTACCGATCGCGGCGGCGCTCACCGCTGCAGCCGTTCAGGGTATCGACCCGCGCGTACGGCGCACGGCCATGACACTCGGGGCTGGGCCGTGGCGGGTTCACTGGACGGTGGCCCGTGAGGCACGTTATGCCCTGGGTGCCGCCGTGGTCGTCGCCTTCGGCCGGGTGCTGGCCGAGGTCGGGGCGGCGATGATCGTGGGCGGCAACATCCGTCACCACACCCGTACGCTCACGACTGCCGTGGCGCTCGCGACCTCACAGGGAGACTTCGCGTTGGCGATGGCGGTGGGTCTCGTGCTGATCTCCATTGCGCTCACCGTGAACGTCCTTCTCCAGATGCTGCAGGCGCGTGGTGATGCTGCAGGCGCGTAACCTCACCCAACGGCGTGCCGGTCGTTCGGTCATCGATATTGCGGAGCTCGATCTTCCGCCCGGCACCGGAACTGCCATCGTGGGCCCCAACGGGTCGGGGAAGAGCACGTTGCTCCGCCTGCTTGCGTTCGTCGACACACCAACTGGAGGGTCACTGACCTTCGAGGGGCGGCCGATTCGAACGCGCGCCGACCGGAAGACGGCGCGCCGTGCCGTAACGCTGGTCGAGCAACACCCGCTGCTGTTCGACGTGACGGTGCAAGCGAACCTGCGCTACCCACTCGCCCTGCGCCGGCTCGACCCCTCGGAGATCGACCGTCGCATTGCCGCGAGCCTCGAGGCGCTCGGCGCCGCGCATCTGCGCCATCGGCCCGCCCGCGCCCTCTCGGGCGGCGAGACGCAGCGCGTCGCCCTCGCGCGGGCCCTGGCCCTGCAACCGCGCCTCCTGCTGCTGGACGAGCCGCTCAGCGCCGCCGACCGGTCGGCCACTGCCCTGCTGGCCGCTGCCCTCGGGCAGCTCCTGGCCGAGGGCACCACCGTCTGTTTCACCTCGCACCAGCTGGAGGACGCCTACCGTTGGGCGGACCGGGTCGTTGCGCTCACCGACGGCCGCATCACCGGCGTCACGCCAGAAAACCTGTTTCGGACGGACCTTCCCGCCGGGTACGGATCGAAGACGGTGCGCGCCGGTCCGCTCGAGCTGATCGTGGTGACGGATCTCACTGGCCCGGCAACCGTACTCATTCCACCGGACGACATCGTCGTGAGCACGCAGCGTTTCGAGTCGAGCGCCCGCAATCAGTTCGCCGGTAAGATCATCCGTCTGGCTGACGACGGGCACGGGCGCGTGTCGCTCACCGTAGATGTCGGAACGGATCTGATCGTGCGGATCACCCCCGCCGCCCTCGCCGATCTGGGGCTCGGGCTCGGATCTGAGGTCATGCTCTCGGTCAAGGCGATGGCCGTGCAGGTGATCTGACCGGCGAGTAGATTGCTAGCGTGCCGACCGCCCGTCTGACCCGCATCGTGCCTTTCAGCGCGGCGCACCGCTACTATCGGCCCGAGTGGTCAGACGAGCGCAACGACGAGGTGTTCGGTCTATGCGCGCGCGAGCACGGACACGGGCACAATTACCGCTGTCACGTAACGGTGAGCGGTCCCGTGTCGGAGGAGACGGGCATGCTCGTGGACCTGGCGACGCTCGATGGTCTCCTGGACGAGGAGATCCGCCAGCCATTCGATCATCGGCATCTGAACCACGATGTTGCCGAGTTCGCGTTTGGGAAACGGATTCCCACCGCGGAGGCGCTGGCAATCTACGTCTGGGACCGACTGACGCCGCGCTTGCCTACCACCATCAGCCTGGAAACCGTCCGGATCGAGGAGGATCACGATCTCTACGCCGAGTACCATGGCGAGCCCTGACCCGGTACCGACGCGCAAGCGCGGCGGCCGCTTGGCGCATCACGCGCTAGTGGACGAGGTTCCCGTGTGGCTCGAGATCAATGGCACCCCGACCGTGACCTGGATGTGCACACCGGAGCTGCTCGAGGAGTTGGCAATCGGTTGGCTCCACGGTGAGGGATACATCCGATCCACTGATGACGTCGTGAGTTTGCGACCGTGCGCGACCGACCTCGGCTTCTGGGCGGACGTGAGTAGTGATCTGGTAGACGCAGTGCGCGCGGAAGACCGGACACCCGTACTGGCTTCGGGCTGTGGGTCGGTTTCGATCATGTTGGCCGATCCGTCCACGCAGTCGCGCCAGGATGTACGCGGCCCCGCGCCCGACACGGCGTCATTGCGCGGATTGTTCAAGCAAGTTTTTGCGCGGGGCGAACGGTATCAGACGACCGGCGGGATTCATGCGGCCGCTCTGACCGACGGCGAGGCGCTCTTCCACCACGCGGAGGACATCGGCCGGCACAACGCCGTAGACAAGGTAATCGGCGCCGCCCTGTTGGACCGTCGCAACGTCGTGGGGCTCGGGCTTCTCGTGACTGGGAGGATCTCCGCGGAGCTGGCGTTCAAGGCCGCACGGGCGGGGTTGGACTGGGTCGCCACCCCATCGGTCCCGTCAACGCTCGCGGCGCGGGTCGCCGCGCGCGCCGGTATGTACCTCGTGGGCCGGGCAGTGAGCGGGACTCCCCACGTGCACCATCCGCACGCGTGACCGTACGTGGCGCGGTGCTCGCCGGCGGGAAGGCCAGTCGCTACGACGGGCGGCCCAAGGGACTCGAGCGTGTCGGTGGCGAGCGTATCCTCGACCGTGTCATCGCGGCCATGAAGATCGCGGTCGGGACACCGCCTCTCCTGATCGCGAACGCCGAGGACGCGAAAACCTGGAGATCCGATCTGACAATCATGGCCGATCTCCGACCCGATTGCGGCAGCCTGGGTGGTCTCTACACGGCCGTAGGCGCGGGAAGCGAACCCGTGCTCACAGTGGCCTGGGATATGCCGTTCGTGCCGCCGGAGTTGCTCAAGGCGCTCATCGACGGGGCCGAGGGATACGACGTCTTCCTCCCCGAAAGCGGCGGACGCCGAGGGGTGGAACCATTATGCGGTGTCTACGGTCCCAACTGCGGGGATGCAATACAGCTATCGCTCGACGACGAAGATTTTCGGGCAATCGGGTTCCACCGCGCGGTGCGCGTGGGAACCCTCCCGCTCGAGACGGTGTCGTCCTTTGGCGATCCGGAGACGCTGTTTTTCAACGTGAACTCGACTGAAGACCTCAAAACTGCAGAGGAGCTGTGGCGCCAACTCGCATGATGTCCGTCATCGGACGGAAGAACGCCGGGAAGACCACGCTCGTGGTTGCGCTCGCGCAGGAGTACGCACGTCGCGGCCGCAAGGTGGCAACGATCAAGCACGGACACCACCCGACCGTGCTTGACCAGGAGGGAAAAGACACCTGGCGTCACTACCATGAAGGGAAAGCCTTCCAGACGCTAATCGAGTCACCCGGCGAGAGAGCACTCTTCGAGCGTACCGACGAGGAGGCAAGCCCGCTCGTTCTGGCCAGGCGGTACATGAGCAACGCGGACGTCGTCATTGTCGAGGGCTTCAGTCAGCACGAGATCCCGAAGATCGAGGTGTATCGCAAGAGCGAGCACCCCACGCCGATCTTCGACGAGGCGAAACACGATCCGTCACAGTGGATCGCGATACTGGTCGACGACCGAACCCTCCGGTTCCCTTTCCCGGTGTTTTCCTTCGGCGATACGAGTTGGTTCAACAACCTCGCCCACGTCGCCTGGAGCCGTGCCATGGTGCTCGACGCCGAGTAGCATGCGTTCTCCCGGCCAGGCGGCCCGTGACATCCTCGAACACATCAACGCGCTCGCCGTCGAGCGACTCCCGATTCCGGAAGCGCTCGGGCGGGTTGCGGCGGCGGATGTCTCCAGTCCCATAGATCTCCCGCCGTGGGACAACTCGGCTATGGATGGTTACGCCGCCCGGAGCACGGACCTCACGGGCGCCGCCACGGGAGCGCCCGCACCGGAACTCCGCGTTGTCGAGGTGATACCAGCCGGCGCGTTCCCGTCACGGGCGCTCCGGCCAGGTGAGTGCAGCCGCATCTTCACGGGCGCACCGCTACCGGACGGATCGGATACGGTGATCCGTCAGGAGGATGTCACTGACCTCGATGCGGGACGTGTTCGCATCAACGATCTCCGTGACGTCGGACGTAACGTGCGGCGCCACGGGGAGGACATCGAGCGAGATCACATCGTCATCGAGCAGGGCACGCCAATCGACCCGGCGCACGTGGGCTTGCTCGCTTCGATCGCGCAGCTGGACGTGCCGGTCTACCGGAAGCCGAAAGTCGCGATTCTGGGTTCCGGCGACGAGATCGTCGACCTCGACGAGCGCGATGCGATCTTGCGGGGACGCAAGATTGCGTCGTCGAACACGTACACGCTCGTCGCCATGATCGCGCAGGCGGGTGCTACGGCCACCAACCTCGGGATCGCGCGAGACGATCCCGCGGACCTGCGGGCTCGCCTTGCCGGTGCGGCCGACGCCGATCTACTCGTGACGTCTGCCGGTATCAGCGTCGGCGAGCACGACCACATGCGGACCGTACTCGAGGACATGGGCGCCGATCTCAAGTTCTGGCGATTGGGCATGCGACCGGGAGCGCCGGTGGGGTTCGGCATCGTCGATGCCACCCCCTGGATTGGTTTGCCGGGAAACCCGGTCAGCACCATGGTCACATTCGAGCTGTTTGCGCGGCCGGCGATCCGCAAAATGCTGGGCCACCGCGCATTGTTCCGCCGGACAGTGCGCGTACACCTCGCGGAGCCGCTCCAGATCAAGAGCAGGCTCACCCACTTCCTGCGAGCTATCGTGACCGAGCATGACGGGACGCTGTCAGCCCGACTCACCGGCCCGCAAGGGTCGGGAATCCTCACCTCGATGGCCAAGGCCAACGCCTTGCTCATCGTTCCCGCAGATGAGGACGAGTTTGCTGAAGGGGAGACCCTATCGGCGATGATGCTCCATGAACCAATACACGTGGAGGAACCGCCGTTCGAGTAGCGGTCGCGTCGCGACCCGTCTCGGCTACATCCGCTTGTACGTCGGACCCGATCCACCTTCCCGCGGTGTCCACCGGGGACCCAGCACGTCCGTCGCCTTGCAATCGACGCAGTTGGGCGCATTCACGCGTAACGCCCCCTCAACCCATTCATAGACGCCCGCGGGGCACATGCGCACGTACATTTCCGCCGTCGCCTGGTCGATATCATCGGCCGCAATGAGATGGCTCGGAATGTCGTCGCGCGTGGCATTCCCGGACTTGAACACGGCGTCCACCTTGGAGATCGTGGTACTGCCATCGGGTACAAACGGCTTGGCTGCACGCGCCACCTTGGGCTCCGCGGCATCTTCCGACACGGCAATCCGCCACCCGGGAAACCAGCCCCCGGTCGCTGTCATCAGAGCCGCTTTCAGGCCGCCACGGTAGAACCCGCTCTTGAACGCCAGGCGCATGTTTCGTGTGCGTTTGAGATCCGACACGATGTAGGACGCGTCGACGAGTCTGTCGTACTCCTCGAGTTGCGCTGCCGACGTATCGTCGGTTTGCAGAGCCCGGTAGATGGCACGCGCCGCGTAGATGCCCGATTGGACCGCGTAGTGGATGCCCTTCAACGAGGGCACATCGACGAAACCCGCGGCGTCTCCGAGCAAGACAATGCCGTCACCGTGACAGCGGTCGGGAAGCGAGTAGTAGCCCCCTTCGGGAATCGTCTTCGCACCCCATTCCACCAATTCACCGCCAGCCAGATATTTTTGGAAGAGCGGGTGCAGCTTCAGGTGTTGCAACAGCTCGTGTACGTCGAGCGCGGCATCGCCGTAGTCTAGTCCGACCACGAGCCCAAGGGCCACGACATTGGGTTCCATGGGATACATGAAGCTGCCGCCAAACGCGTCACGAGGGAGCGGCCATCCCATCGTATGAATCACGCGGTCGAGCGATTGCTTCGTTTCCCAGATTTCCTTGACGCCCAGTGCAAAGATCTGCGGATTCTGCGATCCTACATGCTGCCACTCGAGGTATGCTTGTGTGAGCGTCCCGCGAGTGCCCTCCGACAGGGCGGTCACCTTGGCCACGATGTCGGCGGCGGGCATGTAGTTGGCCTGGGGCTCGCCGTCGCGCCCGAGTCCGGTGGGTTCGGTACGAACACCGGTGACCCGGTCCCCCTCGACCAAGAGTGACTCCGCGGGGAACCCGGCGAACACGTTGACGCCGAGCCCTTCCGCCTTCTCTCCCAACCAGCGCACGATCTCGCTGATCGACGCCACGAAGTTGGCTCTGTTGTGCATCGTTGGCGGCGCGGGAATTCGCTGCGCGCGCCCTGATGTCAGGAGGTATACCGCGTCCTTCGGAGCCGGGCCACGAAACGGGAACTCGTCGTCGGATAGATCGGGAAAGAGCTCACGGAACGCTCGTGGGTTGACGACCGCACCGGAGAGGTTGTGCTCCCCAAGCGTACCGGCCTTCTCCAGCACCCCGATCTCGACGTCCCCAATCCCGGTGCCGGCTTCGTTGTCCCGCTGCACGAGGCGAGCGAGCTCAATGGCACCAGCCAGTCCCGCCGGTCCACCGCCGACGAACACGACATCCATGGGGATGTGCTCGTCGTGGGGGGCCTCGGAGAGGATGAGTCGGTCGAGCGGAAGCCGCGGTTGGCGGTCGGACGGGATCACCCGCCGCCCGCTCATGATCCGATGTTGATGCGGGCGCCGATCGTCAGAATCGCGTCGCGCGCGGTTCCGGTGGCTGCGAACGTGGACGGAAGACCCGACTCTTCCGGGAACATGAAGTAGTTCAGGAAGGCGACACGCACACCTGCGCGCCGGCCGATTGCCGCGTCATAGCCGATGGAGATGACGAACCCGTATTCCGAAACTGCCTGGTTCTGGCCAACAACCGGACCGGGATTCCCCCACCGCACCGTCGCGCCGCCCAACCCGAAGTAGATTGGCGCCCGCGCCTTGAACCGCCACAAGAGCAGCGCCGTCCCACGAACCGTCGTGACACGATCCCGTGAGGAACAGTTCTCCAGAATGCAGACGAGCTGCCTGGGCCGTGCAAACGATCCCGCGACCGAAAGGCCAAACGTACCGAAGAGCGGAATCTGCACCTGGGCTCCGACCTCCGGCCCGGAGCTGGCCTTGTGCTTGAAGCACTCGTCGGGCGTAGCCGGACATGTCGCCGCGTCGGCTTGATTGGCGCGTACCCCCCGGGACCCGAGCGCGACGTACGGCGTGACCGCGAAACCAAACGCGTGCCGCCGAACCCGGCGCACACCCGTTTGCGCCCCAGCTACGGAAGTGACGATGACCAGCGCGCATACAGCCACGATCCCACGTGCGTACATCAGTTCCCCCTGACCTTGCGAATCTCCTCGGTAAGGCGCGGGACCACCTTGAAGAGATCACCAACGATACCGTAGTCGGCAACTTTGAAGATCGGCGCGTCCTTGTCTTTGTTGATCGCGACGATCACCTTGGCCGTACGCATTCCTGCCAGATGCTGGATGGCGCCGGAAATACCGACCGCGACGTATAGATTAGGGCTCACAGTCTTGCCCGTCTGACCAACCTGTTCCGCGTGCGGACGCCATCCGGCATCGACGACCGCTCGTGATGCCCCGACCGCCGCATTGCCCAACGCCGCCGCAAGGTCCTCGATGAGCTTGAAGTGCTCGGGCTCCTTGAGCCCTCGCCCGCCACTCACGACGATCGGCGCCTCTGCCACATCGAGCGCAGCCTTCCCCGGCTCTTTTACCAGCACCGTGCACGCAACCCCATCTGACGCTCCCGCAAACCCCACTGTCTCTATTGCACCGGCGGCCTGCGACTCGCTGGGCGAGAAATTATTGGGGCGCAACGTGATGACGCACGGCGAATTGGTAATGCGTAGACGATAGTCTGCCTTCCCTGCGTACACTGGCCGACCGACCACGATCCCCTCGTCGTACTCCAGCGCCGTCACGTCGCCCGCGAGCGGGCACCCGAGCCGTGCCGCGATGCGCGGTGCCAGATCCCGCCCCATGGCCGTCGCCGCGAGCAGCACCGCACCGTAGGTGCCGTCGGCGACGCGGGAGGTCACCACGTCCGCGTAGGACGACGCCTGATACAGTGCCAGCGCGTCGTCTGCCGTCACGAAGACCGTGTCCGCGCCCCAGGCACCCAGCCCGTCGCCATCCATCCCTCCAGGGCCGATGAGTACCGCGTGCAGCTCCCCCCCGATGGCGCTCGCCAGCGTGCGGCCCGCCGATAGGGTCTCGTGGGAAACACGTTTCAGTGTCCCGTCACGTTGCTCGAGCACTGCCAAGACGTTCGCCATCAGAGCACCTTCGCTTCCGTCCGCAGGGCCTCGATGAGAGCTGGTACCGCGTCGGCGCCTTCGCCCACAATGCGGCCTCCCTGTCGCTCGGGCGGGAGCGTCAGCGTCACGACCTCTATACCGCCAGATGTCAACTCGACGTCGCGCACCTCGAGCGGCTTCTTCTTGGCCATCATGATGCCCTTCAACGCGGGGTAGCGCGGCTCATTCAACCCCTTGTCGGTCGTCACCACCGCCGGAAGCGGGAAGTCGACGACCTCGACCCCCCCCTCGATCTCCCGCTCGGCGGTCCCCTTCCCGTCCGCGATCATCAGATGAGCCACCGCGCTCACCGACGGAATACCGAGTAGCTCGGCGACCATCGTTCCCACGGCGTGACTGTAGTCATCGACGGCGAGCTTGCCGGTCAGGATCAGATCGAAGCCCTCGTCTCGTAGCGCGTCGGCAAGCAGTCGCGCAACGGGAAGCGGATCGAGCGAGCGCTCATTTGTCTTGAGCAGAACACCGCGGTCCGCGCCCATGGCGAGCACCGTCCGAATCGTCTCCTGGCACGCGTCCCCGCCCAGGGAGTAGACGACCACCTCTCCCGTCCCGGCGGCTTCCTTCAAGCGCAGCGCTTCCTCGACCGCGTACTCGTCGTACGGGTTGAGTACGAACTTGACGCCCGCCTCGTTGATGGACTTCCCGTCGGGGCCAATCTTGATGCGCGTCTCGGTGTCCGGAACACGCTTCACGCTGACAGCGATCTTCACTGTAACCTCAGATGACACTTGTATTTAGCTGGACTGCGCGGCGAGCGCCGCACGTCGCCGGAAACTACTCCCCCGTGCGAATGGGGGCAACGTCGTTGGTCCGTCACACCGCCTCGTGGCCAAAGCGCCCGGCGAGTCCGCGCAGGACATACCGCACCATGAGTCACCGTATCCCGGGAAGTCCGCGATGGCGGTGGGGTATGCGGAAAGTCTAGTCGGACGGGAGACATCACTCGGCATCACGCGCGAGTCGGTACACTGTTCCCGACTCGCTCAGGACGTAGAGTTCACCCGCGGCATCTGCTCCAAAGGACGTCACGCCGCCGACGTCTGGGAAGTCCCACTGGCGCGTATCGGTCACCGCGGCACCGTCGTAGCGGAAGCTCCGAATCCAGCCCGCACAGAAATCCGAGTAGAAATAGTGGCCACTAATCTCGGGAAGATCGCTGCCCCTATAGACGAAGCCCCCGGTGATTGCACATCCGCTCGGGTGAGCGTACTCGAGGGCGGGCACGACAAAATCAGACCGGTCGCACGTAGGTGGCCCAAAACAGTGGTCCCCCTCAGCGAGGTTCCACCCGTAATTGAGCCCACCCTGGCCGGCCGGTACGACGTTCACCTCCTCCCACGCATCCTGTCCGACATCTGCCACGTACAGTAGTCCCTCGTCGAACGCCCAGCGCCATGGGTTCCGCAGTCCATACGCCCAGATCTCGGCGCGCGCGGACGGATCATTCGCGAAAGGATTATCGCCAGGAATGGCGTACGGCGACCCGCCGTCCACATCGATGCGCAACAGGCTGCCCAAGAGCGTGCCGGTGTTCTGCCCGTGTCCTAACGGATCGGCTCCACTACCCCCGTCGCCAAGGCCGACATACAAGAACCCGTCGCCACCGAAAAGGATGAGCCCACCATTGTGATTGGAGAAAGGCTGCGCAACGGAGAGCACCAATACGGCCGACGAAGGATCGGCCGCATCCGGATCTGCGGATACTGCATACCGCACGATTTGCGTGGCTCCCGCACGATCCGTGTAGCTCGCGTACATGAAGCCGTTCGAAGCGTAGTCCGGATGGAAGGCAATCGACAGCAGGCCTTGCTCCCCACCGCTACTCACTGCCGCGGAGAGGTCGAGAAACGGGGTCGGCAACACGACGCCATCACGAATCACGCGGACACGACCGTTCTTCTCCACGACGAACAGTCGAGGATCGCCGGCGGGCGAGGTCAGATACACGGGAGTCGACAACCCCGAGACCACCTCAACTAGTGCGATTCCGGCTGACGTACGTGGTCCTGACATATCGGTCCCCGTCCTGCTGCACCCGATCAGCACGAGGAACGTGAGGAGAGGCGCGCACCGTCGAATCATTGCTTCGCCCGTCCCATCTTGCGCACGATATCGAAATCCTGTTTCGCCACCGGTTGCACCGAGAGCCGCATCCCCTTCTTCACAACCCACATCTTGGCGAGCAGCGGAGCCGCCTTCAACTCGGCGAGGGAGACCGTGTCGGCAAACTTCTCGACGAACTCGATATCGACGGCGTACCACGGCGGGGCGTCCTTCTTGGCCCTGGGATCGGCGTACTTGTGTCCCTTGCGAAACTGATAGGGATCCGGATACCCGTCTCGGACGACCGTGGCGATGCCGGTCACACCCGACGGATCGGCGTTCGACGCGTAAAAGAGTACGACGTCCCCCTGCTTGATCTCATCCCGCAGAAAATTCCGCGCCCGGTAGTTCCGGACACCTTCCCAACTGGTCGTACCATCCCGTTCGAGATCCTCGATCGAGTAGGGCGATGGCTCGACCTTCATCAGCCAGTAGTGTTTCGGTCTCGGTGGCACGGTCCTCCTCCTTCCGTGCGGCGGCTCTCCCAATGGCCAAGGGAGGCGGCGCCTGGCAATCGCGTCAACGCCCGCGTGCGCGGGATTTCATCAGGCGCTTGAACCCGTACACGAGTTCCGTATCGCACAGGTGCCCGACGACCTCGATGACAGACCACCTACCCGGTGCTTCCGGTGTGCGCAACGTGGTCTCCGGCAGATCGGGATGATCTCGAGCAGTGATTGTACGTATGCACTGGGATCACGGGCCGCATCTGGCACTCGGTTCGACAACGACATCACAGCACCCCTTCACCCGGCAAACGCGTTCAGTCCCGTCACCGCCTGGCCCAGAATCAGCGTGTGCATATCGTGTGTCCCCTCGTAGGTGTACACGCTCTCGAGGTTGGCGAGGTGACGCATCGCCTGGTACTCCACCAGAATGCCATTCGCGCCCAGCAGCCGCCGGGCTTCCCGAGCGCATTCCGAGGCCATGTTCACGTTGTTGCGTTTTGCCAGGGATACCTGCTGAGGTGTTACCCGCCCTCCGTCCTTCAGACGTCCGAGCTGAATGTTCAGCAACTGCGCTTTGGTGATCTCGGTGAGCATTTCCGCGAGACGCGCCTGCTGAATCTGGAATCCGCCAATCGGCCGGTCGAACATCACGCGGTTCTTCGCGTACGACAGTGCCTCATCGTAACACGCCATCGCGGCACCGACCGCACCGAACGCAATACCATAGCGCGCCTGCGTAAGACACATGAGCGGGGACTTGAGTCCGCCGCTGCTTGGCATCAAGGCGTCGTCCGGCACCCACACGTCGTCGAGCACCAACTCACTCGTGTCGCTCGCGCGGAGACTGAGTTTGCCCTTCTGGTCCTTAGCGCTGAACCCCTTCGTGTCCGTGGGCACGATGAAGCCGCGGATGCTGCTAGTGTCGTCGGGCTCACCGGTCTTGGCCCAGATGATCGCGACGTGCGCTGTGGAGCCGTTGGTAATCCACATCTTGGCGCCGTTGATCACCCACCCACCGTCGGACGCGCGGGCCGTTGTGATCATCCCACCGGGATTGGATCCGAAGTCCGGTTCCGTGAGACCAAAGCAGCCAATTCTCGCGCCGCTGGCCAGCTGCGGCAGCCAATGCCGCTTCTGTTCCTCGCTGCCAAACGCGAAGATGGGATACATGACGAGCGCGCCCTGGACCGACGCGAACGAGCGCACGCCGGAATCGCCGCGCTCCAGCTCCTGCATGATCAAGCCGTACGCAACGTTGTTCAGCCCGGCGCACCCGTACTCTTCCGGCAGGTTGGCGCCGAACATGCCCAGCTCGGCCATCTTGGGAACTAGTCCCTTCGGGAACGTCCCCTCGATATAGTGCTCGCCGATAACCGGCATCACCTCGTCATCCACGAAGCGCCGCACCGTGTCCCGGACCGCGCGTTCCTCTTCGGATAACAGCGTATCGCTCTCGTAGAAATCCACGCCCTCGAAAGGCATTATTCCTCCGGAAACAGTGATGCTTCGACGGCGGCTGGCGTCGACTCCAGGTCGCGCCGCGCCGTGGGTTCGATACCTACCTCCAACGCCTTGCGCCGGAAACCGGGACCGTGATCGACGTCGATTCCCGACTCGGCCTGCCATTGGTGCACCATCTCGTGGAGCAGCGTCTTCGCGGCTTCCACCCATCCGTCCCGCTCGATGTGCTGCCGGTTGAGCGCAATTTCCACGGCGCCGTGCCGCTCGTCCAAGACCAGCGCCCCCAGCTGGGTCCGCATGCGTCGGGAGAGGCGAAACCGAATGGCCGAGAGGGTCCCGCCAAAGAAGCGCTCGTTCAGAAGCGCGTGACGGCGTCGCGCCTCGGACAACAGGGAATGTTCGTCGCGCCGGATCTTGCGTCGGCGGCGCGGCGCCGCCGCATAGTGCTCAACCGGAAAGATCAGCAATTGCCGCTCCGCGTCGAGACGTTCGCGGCGCGTACGCGCCCGGAGGAACTTCACGATGGCCCCGAGCACGCGATCGGACGCGTACGCGTATCCGCGATGCAGACGAAGGGTCTGCTGTGATACGCTTACCATCACGGTACGATTCTGGTGCACGGCGACCCGGTCCACGCCACTCAGGCCCAGGGCCGTCAGCCGCCGTGCCAGCAATGCTTCATCCGCGAGGCGGCCCGCCTCGTCAGTTCGGGACGCCGACTTCCGCTTCATCGGGCTTCGTCTCGAGCCGGCGTGTGCGCGCAAACTGGTGCCTGTCCGATCGCTTGAACACGCCGCGCGCAACATCCCACCGATAGCACTCGATGTGGATCGCATCCTCCTCGACCAGAATCCGGTGGAACACCGGCGGCCCGCCGCCACGCGAGCGCGCCGAGAGCGTGCCGGCGCACGAAACGACCACGCCGTCGAGTGTGTCCACCTGTTCCTGATGGTCGTGGCCACACAATACGAGTTCCGCTCCCGACGCCACGATACGGCGCTGCGCCTGTCGCCACCGAGCTAGCCCCATTCGCTGCGACAGCTCGCCGCGCAACACGTTGTGATGCAGCACGAGCACGCGGATCTGGTCTGGGGTAGCCCGCTGCAACGCCTCCCCGGCGCGAAGGATCTCCCGCTTCGGGAGGTGTCCCTTCACCGCGATGTCCCGAATCCTGGGCGTGAGCGATCCCCACGCGACGCCGTGTGCGGTCAACGTGCCAGTAATCAGGGCTTGCGGGAGCTCGAGCGTGGGCGTGAGCGTGGGTCCGAAGTAGCGGCGGTACTTCTCGTACTTCACCGCGCCCGCAAAGGGCACGAAGGGGCGCCACCACCACTGGACATCGTGGTTTCCGGGTAGGACATACACCGGTGCCGTTCGCTCGAGTTCGCGCACGTGGGCCCGAGCCCGCTGAAACTCGCCATGACGGGCGCGTTGTGAGACATCACCCGAGATGACGATGACCTCTGGTTCGAGATCTGGCACCAGCGCCTCCACCGCCTCGATCTGCGCGAGGTCGGCGAAGCCACCAAAGTGGAGATCCGACAAATGAATGAGACTGAAGGTCACGCGTCGCCCTCTAGTAGCGCAGAAACCACTCGCGCGCGATCCGCAGCGCCATGATTCGCGTCACGATAAACCACATCACGACCGCTCCCCCGCTGACGGTGCGCACCGTCTGGTCCTGCGGAACCCGCACGAACACATAGGCCCCGAATATGATGGTGGTGCCAAGACTCACCCACCGTGCGATGCGTGCCGCTTTTCGGTTTGCCTCGCGCCAGCACTGCGCGCAAATCTGCCCGAGCGGAAGATCCACGTCCCGATGACAGCGCGGACACTCTCGCTCACGCAAGCCGCCGAACGGCGGCGTCTGCGAACTCAGCGGTCGAAGCATTGCCTCCTAGGTCCCGCGTCCGGATACTATCGTCACGGAGCGTCTGCACGACGGCTTTTCGGATCCGGGCAGCAACGTCCGGTTGCCCGAGATGATCCAGCATCATACACGCGGCGAGAATGAGTGCCGTCGGATTGGCAACACCCTGTCCCGCGATATCCGGAGCCGAACCGTGTACTGCCTCGAAGAGCGCGGCATCCCGGCCGATGTTTGCCCCCGGGGTAAGCCCGAGACCACCAACTAGGCCAGCGATCTCATCGCTCAGGATGTCGCCAAACATGTTCGTCGTCACGAGCACGTCGAACTGTGTAGGGTCGAGGACGAGTTTCATTGCACATGCATCGATTATGACGTCATCCACTGCAATGCGGTCGCCGTACTGCTCGGATACGTCGCGCGCGACATCTAGAAAGAGCCCGCTCACCGCCTTCAGGATATTGGCCTTGTGCACGACCGTCACCTTCCGCCGGCCGTGCCGCACGGCGTAGTCGAAAGCGTACTGCACGATACGCTCGCATCCCTTCCGCGTCACGATAGCGGTGGATTGCGCTACGGCGTGCGGGTCCCCGTCGATGGCGATGAACGTCTCATGCCCAATGTACAGTCCTTCGGTGTTCTCCCGGACCAGAACGAGATCGATATCGTCATAGCGACCCCCGGGGATGATCGTTTGCGCCGGTCGTACGTTAGCGAACAGATCGAACTCGCGGCGCAACGCCACGTTTACCGATCGGAACCCCTTCCCCACCGGCGTCGTGAGCGGCCCTTTCAGCACCGTACGGTTGTGCCGCACACTCTCGATCGTCGCATCCGGGAGCGGATCGCCCGCATCGTCGAGCGCCGCCATGCCGCCGAGTTGCCGATCCCACATCACGTCGGTCCCTGCGCATTCGAGGACCCGCAACGTCGCATCGGTGATCTCAGGTCCGATTCCGTCACCCGGAATCAGCGTCACCGTCGCGGTCACGGCAGCCCGGGTGTCAGGCGTTTGAACGCTTCTCGGAGCGCGGTCCACGGGTCGGTTGCGGCAGCCCTGGCCACGGTGCGCCAGACGAGGCGGCCCGTACGTACGTCTGTGAGGACGAGCGTCAACTGGGCCTCTCCCAGATCGGTACTGTCGGGCCCCTCGACGAACACGAGGCTGGCGGGCACGAGCGCGAACCGCCCACCCGCCACTCCATTCAACGTGCGCATCTGAGATCGGAGGGGATCGGGTACCTGGGACAATCCCGGCGTCCGGAGGAGGGCCGTTCCCATCCGGTAGGGGTCGGCGAGCATGCCCGGCGCCCGCCGCGACGCACGCAGAAGCTGAGCCGGCAAGATCCACGTCACCTCGGGCGACCGCTCGAGCAGCAACGCCCGGATAATGCTGTCGGCGCGGTCAAGCGCTTCCCGACGCGGCGACATCTCGTCACTCCATCCGAGTGTCTCGACGGCCACCACTAGCGTCATCGGATACACGGTCACCTGCTGGCCCGCCAACCCTCCGGTCGGAAGCGGCGAGGTGGGAGCGGGAACGGTCACGGCCGGCTGAGAGCTCCCGCAGCCGGCCGTACCAAGCACGAGCGCTACAAGGACGGCGCTCAGGCGTTGCGCCACACCGGCCGCCGCTTCTCAAGGAACGCCGCTATCCCTTCATGGGGATCGGCAAGTGCCATTAGCTCACGGAGATACAGGTTCTCGACCTTATAGAGCGCTTCCTCATACGTCGAGTAGTACGTGGCGGTTTGCGCGCGGCGGGCGATCTGCATGACCGGCCCCGAGTTCTCCGTGAGACGGTCGATGAGAGCATCCAGATCCGCATCGAACGTCTCGTCGGGAAAGACGCAGTTGACCAACCCGTACGTCGCCAACTCGGTCGCGGTAATCTCCTGTCCCAACAGAATCCACTCCATCGCCTTCCGGCGGGGAGCCGCCCGCGGCAGCACCACGCATGCGACCGGGGGAAACACACCTTGGCGAACCTGCGGCAAGCTGAAACGCGCCGATTCCTTCGCCATGACGAGATTGCACCCGATAGCCAGTTCGAAACCGCTGGCCGCCGCGGTCCCGTTGACAGCCGCCACAGACACCACGTCCAGTAGCCGGATCGTCTCGAACGTGCGATGGAATACTTGGAGCATTCGCGAAATCTTGTCGCGCGTGTGGTCCTTCACATCGACCCCGCCGCAGAACACGTCCCCCTTACCCTGCAGCACCAGGACCTTCAAGTTCTTGCGCCCGCGCAGCTCCAGCAGGGCGTGGTTCAACTCCTCCATCATCTCGATGGTCATGATATTGAGCGGCGGGCGGTCCAGCGTCAGCCGGGCCGCCTGACCGTCGCGCGTCAGTTCGGAGATCAGGAACTCACTGCTCACCGTTGGCCTCGCGGCGCAAAGGGAAACGGGCGGGCCGCCACGTCAGGAGACGCTGAGCCCACCGTCCACAAAGATAACCTGTCCGGTGATGTGTCGCGCTTGGTGGGAACAGAGAAACAGTACCACGTTGGCGATGTCCTCCGGCTCGGCGAGCCGCCCCAGAACCGCATCACGCTTGGCGCGCTCGAGCACGTCTTCCGGGAGGGCCTCGATCAGTTCCGTCCTGACAAAACCGGGCGCCACCGCATTGACGTTAACGTTGGAAGGACCCAACTCGACCGCCGCCGAGCGTGTGAGGCCCACGAGCGCGGACTTGCTCGCCGCGTAGGCCGCCACCCCAAAGCTCGGGTAATAGGCTTGTATGGATGAGATACTGACAATCTTGCCACCGTGCTGTTCGCGGTAGATCCGGGACACCGCCTGTGTGAAGTGAAACGCACCGGCGATGTTGGTATCCATCACATCCTTCCACGATTCTGAGCTGAGACGCCATAACGCGCCATCGCGGGCGATTCCGGCGTTGTTGACGAGATAGTGGATACCACCCAACTCGGCGCGGACATCCGCGACGAACTGCTCGACGGCTTCCTGATCGCGCACGTCACAGCGATCAGCGTAAACCGAGACCCCTTGCGCCCGGAGCGCGGTCTCCGACAGGAGTGCCTGCGCGGCAATGTCGCGACCGGGAAGATCTACGTAGTTGAAGCCGACGTTGACGCCCCGCCGGGCAAACTCCATCGCGATGGCTCGACCGATGCCCGTCGCTCCACCCGTTACGACCGCGGTGTTGCCCCGCATTTCGGAGTCGTCCCAGGCGTCACGCTTCGGCTGCGGCACGGGTGCCAGCGCCGCGCCCGATTCACGCTGCGGGCTGGAGCTCGCGAGCCACTCGGGCTCCTGAGGCGTAAATGGTATGGGGACCGCCAGTTAGCAGAGGGGGGAACGTACGACCCGGTACTTGCGACGGCAAGCGTGGGACGCGACACCTTCGCGCCCACAGTCCACCGTACAGAGCCACCCGCGGGAGACGGGTTTGGGTGCGTCTTATCCGGTCTGGCCCGGCGGCCGCGAAGATGCCGCGCGCGCCGCCAGTGCGCCGCGCAGCGCGACCACCGCCTCGAACACGAGCCACAGCTCCAGCACGAAGATCGCTCCACCCACCACCAGGAGCAGCACTTGGCTGTCGCTGTAGTAACGGATCAGGTTGAGTACCATCGCCCAGGTGGTCATCACCAGAAGAAACACCATGGGGATAACCGTCACCCAGATGCGACGCCCCAGCCGGTACAGGAAGAGCGTAATGACCAGCAGGCTAAGACCGCCGGTCAGTTGGTTGGTCGTGCCAAACAGCGCCCAGAGCCGCATGCCGCCCGCTCCCCGGTCGAGCCCAAGCGCCAAGAAAGCGCAGCTCACGACCGCGATAGTCGTAGCGAACACGCGGTGCTGCACGAAGCGCACTTTGTATTGGGCACCGAGTTCGGCAATGATGTAACGCTGGAGCCGCACACCGGTATCCATCGTCGTCGCGGCGAACGTGATGACGACAACGGCGGCGAAAATCACCGCAACGTCGTGCGGGATCCCGATCCCTTGCGCGAGTTGGCCGACGCCCTGCACAAACGCGGTCGTGGCGCCGGCCGATGCCCGCGCCCACGTTCCATAGTGCTCGTGCCACCCGTCGACACCAACCACCACCGCAAAGCCTGCCGTGGTCGCAAGGATGGCCGTGAGCGCCAACATGCCTTCCCCAATGGCCCCTCCGTAGCCCACGTAGCGCGCGTCTGTTTCCTTGTCCAGTTGCTTGGAGGACGTTCCCGACGCGACAAGACCGTGAAACCCACTGATGGCCCCGCACGCAATCGTGATGAACAGTAGCGGAAACCAGTTCGGGGCATCGGCCGGCAATTGGCGGTTCACCGCTGGCGCCACGACATCGGGATTAGTAAACAGCACCCCGAGGAAAATGATACCGAGGGCCACGAACAGCTGATGGCTGTTGACGTAGTCGCGCGGCTGGAGCAGCAACCACACCGGAAGGACACTCGCAATAAACGCGTAGACGAACAGGAGGATCACCCAGCCGGCACGTACACCGTCCGTACGGGTGGCATCGGCCGCCGCTCCGGCCCCTTCCGCCAACTGGGCGGCGGTTGGGCTGAATCCAAAAAAATCGGGAAGGTTGAAGGACGCATATTGCCCAAGCCATATCATCAGGTACAACACCGCTAGCGCACCGAGCGACGGCCACAGGATCCCGACCCGCGTGCGATAGATGAGGAACCCGACAATGAGAGCGACTGCCAGGCTCCCCCAGACCGGGAGAACGGCACCAGGATTGGCAAGCAGGAGGTTGGCGATGACGACGGCGAAGACCGCGTTCACCAGCAGCAACAGGAAGAAGATGATCAGCAAGAAGAGCACGCGCGCGCGGCCGCCCACGAGAGACTCCGCCAGCGTGCCGATCGAATTCGCTTTGTGCCGCGTCGAGATCCACAGGGTCCCGAAATCGTGAACCGCGCCCGCCAATATGGTTCCCAATACGACCCAGAGAAACGCCGGCAACCATCCCCAGATGACGGCTATCGCAGGACCCACGATGGGCGCCGCACCAGCGACCGACGTGAAGTGGTGACCAAACAACACGTGCCGGTTGGTCGGGACAAAATCCACGCCGTCCTGAAACTCGTGGGCGGGCGTGCGAAAATCTGGGTCGAGTTGGTAGATCCGCTGCGCGAGGTACCGCGAGTAGATGCGGTAGCCTGTGAGGAATGCCAGTAATCCGACGACCAGGAGGGCGATGGAACTCACGCGAACCTCGTAATGGACTCCACGCCTAATGTAGGCCGGCGATCAGGTGGTGCAACGCCTCGCGCCCAACGACATCGGTCTCCTGCAAGCGCACACGAAGCAGCGGGTACGCCCCGAGGTCCCGTTCGATGCGCTCCATGTACTCGCGCTCGCGCTCGCGACGGCGCTCGATGAACGCCCCTTCCGCGCTGTCGGGAATGATACGATTGATCACGACCGCCCCAATGGGAATACCGTGTGCGGCAAGCGCGGTAGCTGCCTTCTCCGTCTCGAGAATTGGGAGTCGTTCGGGGATGAGCACAAACACGAACGCGGTCCGCTTTGCATCTGTGAGGACCGTGCGAACGCGCGCAAACCGGGCGCTCCGCTCCTCGAGCGCTTCCAGCACGCGGTCGCTCCGGCGCTCGGCATGGTCCTCGGTCCCTGCCACGCGCTGCCACATCCGGTTGAGCGCGTTCACCTTCTTGCGTCGCCCGATGAGGGCACTCATCCACGCGTGCATGTGTTCGGGCAACCCGAGCAGGCGCAGCGTGTGGCCGAGCGGTGCCGTGTCGAAGATCAGGCGGTCGTAGCGGCTGCCCTCAACCTCAATGAGAGTCGTAAACCGATCGAACAGGGCCGACTCCTCCGCACCGGGCGTCAATCTCGCAATGTCGATCTGCCGCTCGACTTCCTGGACGAGACGCGGCGGGGTCGACTCCGCAATCCGCTCCTTTACGTCGCGGATGTAGCGGTCGGCTTCGGCGGTGGGGTCGATCTCCAGCACCGTCAGATTCGGGATGACCTCAGTTGGCTCTGCGCCGAGGCTGATCTCGAGCATATCACCTGTGGAATGCGCTGGATCGGTCGAGACCAGCAGGGTCTTTTCCCCCCGCTCCGCAGCGTATTGCGCCACCGCCACCGCGAGCGTGGTCTTGCCCACGCCGCCTTTCCCCCCGAAGAAGAGCAACCGGCGCTCGAGGAGACGATCGACGGTCACCGAGTCAACAACAGCGGAAACCGCCGTCCGGCGCGTGCTCCATTCCCAGCCGCAGGTGCCACTCGTGGAACTGCTCGATCAACTCCGGATACAACTCGAGCGTGTAGAACCCAACCGGGTTGGGGACGCCGATGAGGTCGGCGAAACCCAGCAGAAAGAAGAGATCGCGCTGCCGGAGATACTCGCGGTAGATCTCCGCCCGATAAGGCGCGATGAAGATCCCCTCGTAAATATCCCGCGCCGCCCGTAGCTTGGCCCGTATTTTCGACCACGACATCCGCTCGCTCCTGATGATGCTTCCGCCGGCCAGTCGCCCACGTCATATATACCGCAGAAGTGCCGCCGCAATGCCCGCTCAGATCAGGAGGACGATGTGACCAGTCCCGATTCCGCCACCGCAACCGCCGGCGTCACGGAACGCCTCGAGCGCCTGGAGCGCTCCGACCGACGTACGCAGATCGCCGCGCTCGGCCTCACCGCACTCGTGGTCTTCGTCGGATTCCTCCTGCCCCTCATGCGGCAGGAGGTCGCTGCCCAGACATTTGTACTACGCTCCGGTGGCCACACCCGTGCGTTGCTCACGGTGACGCCGTCGGGTGCCCCGGCGCTCTCGTTCTTCGATCGGGATGAGAATGTGCGCGCTGATTTGTCGCTGCGCGAGGACGGATCACCCGGTCTGGTCCTGATTGACGAACACGGTCGCGTCCGTGGAATGTTCCGGCTCACACCAGAAGGCGTCCCGAGTATCGTGTTCACCGATCTGGAGGGCCAGCCGCGTGCCGCAATGGGCCTGCCGACCGACGGCCTCCCCGCCCTCGTCCTCCTCGGAGACAGCGGACGAGTACGGTACATGACGCCATAATGGCGCATGCACGTTCATCCCAACTCGGCTGCCAAGGCGTGGCACTCGTCCTCGGTCAGGAGACGGTCGGCTTGCTTGGCCGCCGCAAAGATTCGTTCACAGAGCACCTCGTCGTTGGGGTCGTATCCGTGCTCCTCGAGCCAGCATTTCACGTTGGAGAGCCCGGAGACGGGCGAGATCTCGATCCGCTGACGCGCCCCGAACGAGGCCGCCGGGACGCTCGAGTACACGCGGTCAGCCAACCAGTCGTCGCCTTTCCGGCGGGCCTTGATGATAGCCGCCGCGTGCACCCCCGTCCCGGTCCGGAACGCGTCATCGCCCATCACGGGGTAGTTGCCCGGAAGCGGAGCACCAATCGTCTCGGCCGCCAGCGCGCAGTATTCGCGCAGCGCCGTGACACTCTGCCGGTGGGTACCGAGGAGATGCAGGTTCACAATCAGCAGATCCATTTCGGCGTTCCCCACCCGTTCTCCCACACCAAGTGCCGTCGCGTGCACGCGGTCTACACCAGCCTCGATGGCAGCCAGGCAATTCACGACCCCCATACCGCGGTCTCGGTGCCCATGCCAATCCACCTTCACGTCTTCACCGGACGGGGCAACGATTTCGTCTATGACGAACCGTACGAGCCGTCGCACGCCGCTCGGCACCGCGTGGCCCACGGTGTCGCAGAGACAAATACGCCGCGCCCCGCAGCGGATGGCGTTTCCGTACAACGCCTCGAGCGTCTCCGGGCGTGCCCGCGTCGTGTCCTCCGTCACGTACATGACCGGAAGACCCTCCTTCACCGCGAAGGTCACCGCCTCCTCGCTCACCCGTAGCATCTTCTCGAGCGTCCAGTTCTCTGCGTACTGCCGGATGGGCGAGGAGCCAATGAAGGTCGCCACTTCGATCGGGATTCCGACCTCCTGCGAAATGCTGACGACTGGCTCGACATCGACGACAACCGTGCGTGCCGCACAATTGGGGAGGATGGGGAGACGCTGGTCGGCGATCTCCTTCGCCAGCGCGCGAACCGCTGCTACCACGCGCGGACCCGCACCCGGTAGCCCGATGTCGGCTGCGACGATGCCGAGGTCCGCCATGAGGTGCAGAAAGTGCTTCTTCGTCTCGATGGGCGGGTCGATGGCGGAAGGAGATTGCAACCCGTCGCGCAGCGTCTCGTCGTTCAGGTCGACAGTTGCCGCCGTCCAATCGAACGCCGGGTCGGCGTTCCAATCGTAGATCAGCTCGGATTCCTGCATAGTGCTGAATGTCCAACGGAGAACACGCATTGTCCATCCGGACAGACGATGCGCGTTGATCCCGACCGCTACGTCGGGCCGTCGACTCCTGCACGTGTGCTGCGACGCTCCAGGAGTACCACGTCACGCCACATAC
>JAZDCY010000057.1:0-39556 GCA_036679645.1 Gemmatimonadota bacterium
CCCGGATTGGCATTGATGGTCACCGTAATCAGCGTCCCCAGCTGGGCTACAGCATTCCCCGCCCCATCCTGTACCTGAATGACAGGCTGTGTGGTAAGCGCGATGCCGCTCTGTGCGGCTGCAGACGGTGCCGTCGTGATACCCAACTGCGCCGCGGTGCCAGCCGAGAGCGTGATCGTCCCCGAGGTCGCCGTCGTGAGCACGCCGTCGTCGAAGTTGAGCGTGTAACCACCGATGAGACCTGTGATCGCGAGACCGGTAAACGTCGCACTACCATTCGCGACGGTGGTGGCGGTGGCGCTCGTGAGGCTCGGTGTCCCACCCGGATTGGTGTTGATGGTTGCCGTGATGAGCGTCCCCAGCTGAGCTACAGCATTCCCCGCCCCGTCCTGAACCTGGATCACCGGCTGCTGAGTCAGCACGATGCCGCTTTGCCCCGCTGTCGGAGGCGCTGTCGTGATGCCAAGCTGTGCCGCGTTACCCGCCGAGAGTGTGATCGTGCCGGACATCGCCGTCGTCAGGCTGCCGTCATCGAAGTCGAGCGTGTAGCCACCGATAAGGCCCGTGACGGCCAGGCCACTAAAGGTTGCGCTGCCGTCGGCGAGTGTCGTGGCGGCCGCACTCGTGAGACTCGGGCTCCCGCCCGGATTCGTATTGATCGTGGCGGTGACCGCCACTCCGGCGCCCGCGACATCATTACCTGCCCCGTCCTGTACCTGGATCACCGGCTGCTGCGTCAACGCGATCCCGCTTTGGCCCGCTGCGGACGGTTGCGTCGTAATACCGATTTGGGCCGCAGTCCCAGCGGACAACGTGATCGTACCCGACGTTGCCGTGGTGAGGGGAGGTGCGTCGAAGTTCAACGTGTAGGCGCCAACCAGCCCCGTGATCTCGAGACCAGTAAACGTCGCACTCCCGTCCCCGAGGGTTGTGGCCGTGGCGTTCGCCACGCTTGGCACACCGCCGGGATCGCTCGCGATCGTAGCGGTCACAAGGACGCTGGCCTGACTCACAGCGTTCCCAGCCGCATCGCGCAGCTGCAGTACCGGCTGTTGCAGGAAGGCGATGCCGCTTTGTGCCGCCGCTGACGGCTGTGTGGTCAACGAGAGCTGGGCGGCGGGGCCGGCGGTGACATTGATGCCGCTCGAAGTTGCGCCCGTGAGCGACAGGGCCGTGAAACTCAGGGTCCGCACGCCAATGAGTCCGGACAACGCAAGGTCGGTGAACGCCGCGCTGCCGCTGGCGTTGGTCGTAGCCGTTAGTGTCCCGCCGAGCGCGACGCCACCGGTTGCGATGGCCGCCGTCACTACCACACCCGACTGGCTCACCGCATTGCCCGCTCCGTCACGAATCTGGAGCACGGGCTGCTGCGGGAAAGCCACGCCGCTCTGGACAGTGGCCGAGGGCTGGGTCGTGATGGACAATGCCGCCGCAGCCCCCGCAGACAAAGTGGTCGTCGTCGAAGTCTGTCCGGTGAGTGTCGGTGCGTTGAACGACAGCGAGTAGCCACCAATCAATCCGGTGATCGTGAGCCCGGCGAACGTCGCGCTACCATTCGCAATGGTTGTGGCGGTGGCATTGGTGAGTGACGGTGTACCTCCCGGACTCGTCGCAATCGTCACAGTCACAACCACGCCGGTGCCGGCGACCGCGTTGCCGGCGCCATCCTGCACTTGGATCACCGGTTGCTGTGCCATCGCGATGCCACTTTGCGCAGCGGCAGAAGGTTGGGTCGTAATGCCGAGCTGAGCAGCCGTCCCCGCTGCAAGGGTCACCGCATTCGACGTCGCGCCCGTCAGCGTTAGAGCATCGAAGTTCAACGTGTACCCGCCGATCAACCCGGTGACCGTGAGCCCCGCGAGCGTGGCCACACCGCTCGCGTTCGTCGTGGCCGTAGCCCCCGTGAGGCTCGGCGATCCGCCCGGACTCGTCGCGATGGTTGCGGTGACGAGCACGCCCAGTTGGCCCACGGCGTTGCCGGCGCCGTCCTGTACCTGGATCACCGGTTGTTGGGTGAGGGCAATGCCACTCTGCCCGGCCGCGGACGGTTGTGTCGTGATACCGAGTTGGGCCGCGGTGCCCGCCGACAGCGTGATCGTTCCCGACGTCGCGGTTGTCAGGCTGCCGTCATCGAAGTCGAGCGTGTAGCCACCGACCAATCCCGTGACGGCCAGCCCCGCGAAGGTTACGCTGCCATCCGCTATCGTCGTGGCCGTGGCATTGGTGAGACTCGGGGTCCCGCCCGGGTTCGTATTGATCGTCGCGGTCACGACCACCCCGGCGCCGGCGACGGCATTCCCCGGGTTGTCCTGCACCTGGATGGCCGGCTGCTGTGTCAACGCGATGCCGCTCTGCCCCGTCGCCGACGGCGGAGTCGTGATCGCGAGCTGAGCGGCGGCACCGGCGGAGAGTGTGATCGTCCCCGAGGTCGCCGCAGAAAGCGTTGGCGCGCTGAAGTCCAACGTGTATGCGCCAATCAGGCCCGTGATCGCCAAACCTGCAAACGTGGCGCTCCCGTTCGCAATCGTCGTGGCAGCCGCGTTCGTAAGACTCGGCGTGCCACCCGGGCTCGTCGTAATCGTGGCGGTTATGAGAATCCCAGATTGACTTACGGCGTTACCGGCGCCGTCTCTCAGTTGCAGGATCGGTTGCTGTAGAATCGCGATGCCACTCTGTGCCGCGGCCGAGGGTGGCGTCGGGATCGTGAGCTGGGTAGCCGGTCCCGCGCCAACGGTAATCGTCCCGGAAGTCGCCCCGGTGAGCAAGGCGGCACTGAAGCCTAGTGTGCGAGGACCGATCGCCCCCGTTATGGTGAGGTCCGCGTAGGCGGCCACGCCGGAAGCGTTGGTTGAGGCAGTCAAAGCACCGCTAAGCACTCCTGCGCCCGTCGCTATGGCCGCGGTGACCACTACGCCACCTTGACTAACCGCGTTGCCGCTGACGTCACGCAGCTGCAACACCGGCTGCTGGCTGAAGGCCACGCTGCTCTGCGCCGTACTCGATGGCTGCGTGGTGATCGTGAGCTGGGTCGCCGAGCCCGCGGTCACGTCGACGGTGTTCGAAGTTGCTCCTCCAAGCGTCGGTGCCGAGAAGCTCAGGGTCCGCGCACCCGTCGTGCCCGTGATAGCCAGGTTCACGAAGCTCGCGACGCCTGCCGCATTGGTCGACGCGGTGAGCGTTCCACCGAGTGCAGCACCACCCGACGCTATCGCCGCCGTGACGACAACGCCGAGCTGACTGACCGCATTACCGCTCGCATCCTGGAGCTGGATAATGGGCTGCTGTGCAAGGGCAATCGTGTTCTGCACGGTCGCCGACGGCTGGGTCGTGACACCAAGCTGGCTCGCGGGACCCGCGCTCAACGTAACCGCGCCGGACGTTGCCGCCGCGAGGCTGGGTGCGGTAAAGCTCAGTGTGCGCGCGCCGATCACGCCAGAGATATCGAGATCGGTGAACGTCGCGACACCACCTGCGCTCGTTGACGTGGTAACAGTCCCGCCGAGTGTCCCGCCGCCGGTCGCGATGGCGCCGGTGACCACGACGCCAAGCTGGCTCACCGCGTTCCCCGCGGCATCCCTTAGCTGCAGCACGGGTTGTTGCGGGAAGACCACCCCGCTCTGAACGGCCGCTGAGGGTTGGGTCGTGATCGTCAGCTGGGTCGCCGTTCCCGCGGAGAGCGTAATGGCACCGGATGTTGCCGCGGAAAGAGTCGCTGCATCGAACGACAGCGTGTAGCCGCCTATCAGACCGGTGATCGCGAGCCCACTGAACGTCGCGGCGCCGCTCAGGTCGGTCGTGGCGGTAGCGCTCGTGACCGTCGGTGTGCCGCCGGGACTCGTGGCGATTGACCCAGTGACGAGGACCCCGCTCTGACTCACCGCGTTGCCCGCACCGTCCCGAAGTTGAATCAGCGGTTGCTGGGCAAAGGCAACGCCGCTTTGCGCCGCAGCGGAGGGTTGGGTTGTGATGCTGAGCTGGCTAGCGGTGCCGGCGGACAGGATGACCGTGCTGGATGTGGCGCCCGCGAGACTCGCCGCATCGAACGAGAGTGTACGCGGGCCTACCGCGCCGGTGAGTGTGAGGCCCGCAAATGTTGCGACTCCGCTCGCGCTCGTCGTTGCCGTTGCGTTGGTAAGCGTCCCTCCGGCACCCGTCGCGATCGTTGCGGTGACGACGACTCCCGATTGACTGACGGCATTGCTGCTGGCATCACGCAACTGCAGGGCCGGTTGCTGTACGAAGGCAATACCACTCTGTGCCGCAGATGATGGCTGTGTGCTGATCGTGAGCTGACTCGCGAGACCCGCCGCGAGCGTTATCGCGCTCGACGTGGCCCCGGCCAGTGCGGTTGCATTGAAACTCAACGTCCGCACGCCGACGGATCCAGTGATCGTGAGGTTCGTGAAGCTGGCCACGCCGCTCGCGTTCGTCGTTGCGGTGAGCGTACCACCCAACGCGACTGCGCCCGATGCGATCGCTGCCGTCACAACAGTACCGGATTGACTCACCGCGTTTCCCGCGCCATCCCGCAGCTGAAGGACAGGTTGCTGCGGGAAGGCGATACCGCTCTGCGGCGTCGCTGATGGCTGCGTCGTGATCGACAGGGCAGCGGCAGTGCCCGCCGTGACCGTGACCGTGCTCGAGGTGACCCCGGTGACCGCTGGCGCGGTGAACATGAGCGTTCGCGCGCCAATCGTCCCCGTGATCGTGAGGTTCGTGAATGTCGCCACACCCGACGCGTTGGTGGTGGCGGTGAGCGTGCCACCCAACGTCCCACCGCCCGTCGCGACAGCCCCGGTAACCACGACGCTGGCCTGACTCACGGAGTTGCCCGCCGCGTCCTCGAGTTGAATGACCGGTTGCTGTGCAAACAGGATTCCGCTCTGTGGGGCGCCCGACGGCTGGGTCGTGATCGAGAGTTGTGCCGCGCTGCCCGCCGACAACGTGATCGTCGTGGAACCCACGCCCGTGAGCGTCGGGGCATCGAAGGAAAGCGTGTAGCTGCCAATCGTGCCGCTGATCGCCAGACCGCTGAACGTGGCGACCCCGCTCGCGTTCGTCGTTGCGGTGGTGCTAGTGAGTGAAGGACTCCCACCGGGCGACGTCGCGATCGTGGCGGTGACAACGACACCCGCCTGACTGACGGAGTTGCCGGCTCCGTCTTGCAGTTGGATCACCGGTTGCTGCCCAAGCGCGATCCCGCTCTGCGCGGTCGCCGAGGGCTGCGTGCCGATCGCCAACTGCGCCGCCGTTCCCGCCTCGAGAGTGATCGTGCTGGACGTCGCGCCCGTCAGCGCCGGAGCCGTGAAGCTCAACGTCCGCGGGCCCATCGTCCCCGTGATTCCCAGATTCGTGAACGTCGCCACGCCGCTCACGTTCGTTGCCGCCGTGAGGGTACCGTCCAACGTGCCCGAGCCCAATGCTAGCGCAGCCGTCACTACGACCCCGGCCTGGCTCACGGCGTTGCCCGAACCGTCCCGTACCTGGATAGCCGGCTGTTGGACGAACGCAATCCCGCTCTGTGCCGTAGCCGAGGGCTGCGTGGTCAACGTCAACTGCGCCGCGGTGCCCGGCGTTACCGTCACCGCACCCGACGTCACCGACGAGAACCCGCTGGCC
Organism: Gemmatimonadota bacterium; assembly: GCA_036679645.1. Taxonomy (GTDB): domain Bacteria; phylum Gemmatimonadota; class Gemmatimonadetes; order Gemmatimonadales; family GWC2-71-9; genus JADFNB01. The sequence goes on from JAZDCY010000057.1 coordinate 5,620, forward strand.
GCGAAGATCAGCGTGCGGTCACCGATCACGCCCGTGATCTGGAGATTGGTGAACGGCGCCGCACCGGTTACGTCGGTCGTCGCAACCGCCGTGCCGCCCAAGGTGCCGCCACCCGTGAGAATCACGACCACCACGTTCACACCCGCCTGGGCTACGTCGTTACCGCCGCCGTCCTGTAGCTGGATCACGGGTTGTTGCGTGAACACGATCCCACTCTGGACGCTCGACGAAGGCGCCGTCGTGAGTGCCAATTGCGATCCGGTCCCAGCGCCGAGCGTGACGGTGTTTGACGTTACCGGCGTCAGCGGCGTGGTCGTGAACTGGAGCGTGTAGTCTCCGGTCACTCCTGTGATCGACAGGTTGGCGAACGTAGCCGTCCCGTTGGCATCTGTGACGACCGTGGCCGTCCCACCAAGGGTGCCTGTACCGGTTGCAATTGTCGCCGTGACGGCGCGGCCAGTTCCCATGACTGCGTTACTGGCTCCGTCCTGGACCTGAACGATCGGTTGCTGTGGGAATGCGACGCCACTCGCCGCGTTCGCGGAAGGCTGGGCTGTCAATGCGAGTTGCGCGGCTAGCCCCGCGGTCACGGTTACGGAGTTCGACGTTGCCCCGGTCAATCCCGTTCCGTTAAAGCTCAAAGTCCGTGAACCGATCGTCCCGGTGATCATGAGGTTTGAGAACGTCGCGACACCACTGGCGTTGGTACTTGCCGTCAACGTTCCGCCAATGGTCCCGCCACCAGTAGCGATCGTCGCCGTGACGACCACCGCAGCTTGACTCACGGCGTTACCGCTGGCGTCCTGTAACTGGACGGTTGGTTGCGCGGCGAAGGCGATGCCGCTCTGGACCGAGCTAGATGGCTGTGTCGTCAATACCAACTGTGCCGCGGCTCCAGCGGTGAGGCCGATGGCGGTCGAGGTCGCACCTGCCAATCCTGTGGCCGTAAAGCCGATCGTCTGCGGTCCGGCGGTTCCGGTAATCTCGAGGTTGGTGAATGTCGCTATTCCTGCCAGATCGGTCGTGGCGGTGAGGGTGCCGCCAAGCACGCCGCTACCGCTGGCTATCGCAGCAGATACCACCGTTCCACTCTGCGCGACCGCGTTCCCGCCCCCATCTCGCAACTGGATCACGGGTTGCTGAACCAACGGCACACCGCTCTGCGCGCCGGACGACGGCTGTGTCGATATCGAGAGCTGGGTCGCCGCGCCGACGGATAGTGTGATCGTGGTCGAGGTCGCGGTTGTGAGCGTGGGAGCGTCGAAGTCCAGTGTGTAGGCGCCCGACAAGCCGGTAATCGAAAGACCGGTGAACGTGGCGGCCCCAGCCAGATCGGTCGTTGCCGTCGTGTTCACGAGACTAGGGGTTCCGCCGGGGTTCGTGGCGATCGTCGCCGTGACAACAACCCCGGCTTGACTGACGGTGTTGCCTGCTCCGTCTCGCAGCTGCACTACGGGCTGCTGTGCCAAAGCGACACCGCTTTGGCCGCTGGACGATGGTGGTGTCGTGAGGCTTAGTTGGGCGGCCGTGCCCGCCGATATCGTTACGGCTCCCGAGGTCACGCCTGTCACGCTGGCCGCGTCAAATGAGAGCGTGTAGCCCCCGATCAATCCCGTTACCGTCAGATCGGCGAACGTCGCGACGCCGGCACCGCTCGTTGTCGCGGTGGCGTTCGTGAGGCTCGGCGTCCCGCCTGGGTCGGTTGCGATCGTGGTCGTGACGACCACGCCCGCCTGGCTCACAGCGTTGCCGCTAGCGTCGCGCAATTGTACGACCGGCTGCTGCACGAACGAAAAACCGCTCTGCGCCGCGGCCGATGGTTGCGTCTCCAGCGTGAGCTGAGAGGCTGCGCCGGCCGTGATGGTGACGGTGCCGGACGTCGCGACGGTCAGGCTGGGAGCGGTGAAGCTCACGGTGCGCGGGCCGATCGTACCGGAGATGGCGAGATCGACGAATCCCGCCACGCCGCTGGCGTTGGTCGTGGCAGTGAGGGTTCCCCCAAGGGCGGCACCACCCGTGGCGATCGCGGCGGTTACGACCACGCTGGCCTGGCTCACTGCGTTTCCGCTCGCATCACGCAGTTGGATAACCGGCTGCTGCGGGAATGCGATACCGCTCTGAGCCGACGGCGAGGGCTCGGTCGTGACGGACAACTGACTCGCAGTCCCGGCGGTCAAGGTGACCGCGCCTGACGTGACACCAGCGAGCGTTGGCGACGTGAAGTTGAGCGTCCGGTCACCGACGGTACCCGAGATGTCGAGGTCAACGAACCCGGCGGCACCGCTTGCATTCGTCGTGGCGGTCAGGGTACCGCCGAGTACTCCCCCACCGGTCACAATCGCGGCGGTCACGACCACGCTCGCTTGGCTCACCGCGTTGCCACTCGGGTCCCGCAGTTGAATGACCGGTTGCTGCGGGAACGCGATCCCACTTTGCGCCGTCGTGGAAGGCGGCGTCGCAATCGAGAGCTGGCTCGCGATGCCGGCCGAAAGCGTGATGGTGTTCGACGTGACGGTCGCGAGCCCGGTTGCCGTGAAGCTCAACGTCCGCGGACCCACCGTGCCGCTGATATCGAGATTGACGAACGTTGCGACACCCGCCGCGCTCGTCGTTATGGCGGTGGTGCCACCCAGCGCACCCCCACCGCTCGCGATGGATGCCGTTACCACCGTCCCAAGCTGGCTCACGGCGTTGCCCGCCCCGTCCCGCACCTGCACCACGGGTTGCTGCCCGAACGCGATGCCGCTCTGTGCGGTCGCCGATGGCTGCGTGGTCAACGTCAACTGGGCCGCGGTGCCCGGAGTCACCGTCACCGTGCCCGACGTCACCGACTGGAACCCGCCGGCCGCGAAGATCAGCGTCCGATCGCCAATCAATCCCGTGATCTGGAGATCCGTGAACGTCGCCACGCCACTGGCGTTCGTCGTGGCCGTCAGCGTCCCGCCCAGTGTCCCGCCCCCCGACAGAATCGCCGCTACCACGTCCACGCCCGCCTGGGCCACGGGGTTGTTGCTCCCGTCCTGAAGTTGGACGACCGTCTGTTGGCCGAAGGCGATGCCACTCTGCGCGCTAGCCGATGGCGCCGTTGTGATGGCCAATTGCGATCCGGTACCCGCGCCAAGCGTGATGGTGTTCGACGTCACCGGTGTCAGCGGAGCGGACGTGAACTGCAGCGTGTAGTCGCCCGTCGCACCGGTGATTGCAAGGTTGGTGAAGGTCGCGCTGCCACCCGCGTCGGTGACAAGGATCGCGGTGCCGTTGAGCGTTCCCGTTCCCGAGGCGAGGGCCGCAATCACGTTCCGCCCCGCCTCGCTCACCGCGTTGCCGGACACGTCCTGGAGTTGGACCACTGGCTGCTGCGGGAACGCCACCGCGCTTTGCGCAGCTGCCGACGGCTGTACGGTGAGAGCCAGCTGCGCTGCGACCCCCGCGGTGAGAGTGATGGTGTTCGAGGTCGCGCTCGCCAGCGACGGGGCACTGAACGTCAGTGTCCGAGGTCCGATGGTGCCAGTGATAGACAGGTCTGCGAAAGTGGCAACACCGCCGGCGTTGGTCGCCGCCGTGAGGGTGGTACCCAACACTCCCTCGCCCGTCGCGATCGCGGCCGTGACCAGCACGCCTGACTGGCTGACCGGATTCCCGCTGGCGTCCTGCAACTGCGCGGTCGGTTGCTGTCCAAACGCGATGGCATTCTGCGCGGTGGCCGAGGGCTGAATGGTGATAACGACGGACGTCGCGGCGCCCGCTCCCAGCGTGATACTGCTCGATGTGACGCCCGTAAGAGTTGGCGCCGTCAAGCTCAGTGTCCTCGCCCCACCAGTGCCGGTGATGCTCAGGCTCGTGAACGTCGCTACGCCGCTCACGCTGGTCGTTGCGGTCAGCGTACCGCCCAGTACACCTCCACCCGTCGCAATCGCCGCAGTTACTACCACTCCCGATTGTGCCACCGCGTTACCGGCACCGTCTCGCAACTGCACGACGGGTTGTTGGGCGAAGGGAACACCGCTCGCCGCACTAGCAGACGGTTGCGCCGTGAGCGACAACGCCGCTGCATCTCCCGCACTCAGCGTCACCGTGTTCGACGTCAAGCCCGTTACACTCGGCGCGTCGAATGACAGCGTGTACGCCCCGATCAGGCCCGTCACCGTCAACCCCGCGAAAGTCGCCACCCCGCTCGCGTTCGTCGCCGCCGTCGCACTCGTGAGGCTCGGCGCGCCCCCGGGATCGGTTGCAATCGTGGCCGTTACCACCACCCCCAGCGCGCTCACCGCATTCCCCGCCCCATCGCGCACCTGCACCACCGGCTGCGTAGGCAACGCTATCCCGCTCTGACCCCCAGCTGCGGGCTGGGTCGTCAGGCTCAGCTGCGCCGCCGTGCCCGCTGCCAACGTGATGGTCCCCGATGTCACCCCCGTCAGAGTCGGCGCATCGAACGTCAGCGTGTAGCCGCCGATCAGGCCCGTCACTGTGAGCCCCGCGAATGTCGCCACCCCGCTCGCGTTGGTTGTGGCCGTCGCACTCGTGAGGGATGGTGTGCCGCCGGGGTCGGTCGCGATCGTCGCCGTCACCACCACCCCCGCCTGGCTCAGCGCGTTGCTACTTGCGTCTCGCAACTGCACCACCGGCTGCTGCGCCAGCACGATCCCACTCTGCCCCGCCGCCGACGGCTGCGTCGTCAACGTCAACTGCGTTGCGGCGCCCGCGCCTACGGTGATCGTCCCCGAAGTCACCCCCGTCAGCGCGGGCGCATCGAAGGACAGCGTGTACGCGCCGACCAGACCGGTAACTGAAAGACCGCTGAACGTCGCCGTGCCGGATAAGCCGGTCGTAGCCGTAGCGCTCGTCAGGGTCGGTGTGCCCCCCGGATCGGTCAGGACGGTAGCGGTGACGACAATACCGGCTTGATTCACCGCGTTGCCGCTGCCATCGAGCACCTGGATGACCGGCTGTTGCGGGAACGGAACGTTGCCCTGCACCGCCGCCGAGGGTGGCGTGCTGATCGAGAGTTGGCTGGCGCTGCCCGCGGTGATGTCAACGGTCGTCGACGTGATCCCGGCAAGAGTCGGTTCGCTGAAAGCCAGGGTCCGCAGCCCGATCGTGCCGGAGACACTCAAGTCGGTGAAGCTCGCGGTGCCGCTGGCATTGGTTGCTGCGGTCAGAGTCCCGCCAAGCGCGCCTCCGCCCGTCGCGATCGCCGCCGTTACCACGAGACCGGTTTGACTGACCGCGTTACCCGCCGCATCCCGCACTTGTAAGACGGGCTGTTGTGGGAAAGGAATGCCGCTCTGCGCGGTGCTCGGAGGCTGCGTCGTGATGCTGAGCTGTGAGGCAGTGCCGGCAGACAGGATCACTGTGCCGGATGTAGCTGGTGTAAGCGCTGTGGCGTTGAACGACAGCGCGTACGCACCGATCAGACCGTTGATCGCGAGGCCCGCGAATGTAGCCGTCCCATCCAGCGCGGTCGTCGCAGTGGCGTTCGTCACGGTGGGCGTGCCGCCGGGCGAGGTAGCGATCGTCGTGGTGACGAGGATGCCCGACTGACTCACCGCGTTGCCCGCCGCGTCGCGCAACTGGATCACGGGTTGCTGAATCACGGCGACACCGCTCTGCGCGGTTGCCGAGGGTTGCGTGACCACGCTGAGTTGGGTTGCCGCGCCTGCGGTAATCACCACCGGATTGGACGTCGCGCCCGTCAAGGTTGAGGCGCTGAAGGTCACCGTGCGCGGGCCAATGGTGCCGCTGATGGCAAGACTAGTAAACGTCGCAACACCGCTGGCGTCCGTCGTGGCCGTGACGGTCCCTCCAAGAGACCCACCACCTGATGCAATCGCGGCGGTTACCACGACCCCACTCTGACCAACCGCGTTTCCGGCACCATCCCGAAGTAGGAGCACAGGTTGTTGGGCGAACGGGGCCCCGCTCGCCACCGATGCGGATGGCTGAGTAGAGATCGTGAGTTGAGTCGCTGCGCCGGCCGACAAAACGACGGTGGATGACGTTGCCGCCGCGACGCTCGACGCGGTAAAGCTCAACGTGCGCGGTCCGACCACACCAGCAATACTCAGGTCGGCGAATGTCGCGGTACCGCCGAGAGTCGTGACTGCCGTGACTGTGCCGCCGAGCGCACCACCTCCGGTTGCGATCGATGCGGTCACCGTAACGCCCGCTTGGGCCACCAGGTTGCCCGCCCCGTCACGCAGCTGGGTCACCGGTTGCTGCGTGAACGGTGCGTCACTCTGAGCGCTTGGTGACGGCTGTGTCGTAATGCTTATCTGTGACGCCACCCCTGCGGACAATGTGACCGTGCCCGAAGTCGCCGCGACCAGCGTAAGGGCGTCAAAGTCCAGCGTGTAGGCACCTATCAGCCCGTCGACCGACAGCCCGGCGAACGTCGCTATCCCACCTGCGCTCGTGGTTGCGGTCCCGTTTGTCACGCTCGGTGTTCCGCCCGGTGATGTCGCCACGCTGGCCGCGACCAGCACACCGCCCTGGTTAACCGCGTTACCGCTCGCATCCCGCAACTGTACCACCGGCTGCTCGGAGAGCGGCAGGCCACTCTGTCCGGCGGCCGACGGCTGGGTCGTGAGTGTGAGTTGGCTCGCTACCCCGGGCGTGACGTCGACGTTGCCTGAGGTCGCGGCGGACAGTGTCGCAGCTATGAAGCTGAGCGTACGCACCCCGACGGTCCCGGTGATGCGCAGATTCGTGAAGCTCGCCACCCCACTCGCATTGGTCGTTGCCGTGAGCGTGCCGCCGAGAACACCCACTCCGGAGGCGATCGATGCTGTCACGATCACACCCGTCTGACTCACCGCGTTGCCGGCTCCGTCACGCAGCTGCACAACCGGTTGCTGGGGGAACGCGACGCCGCTCTGAACCGTACTGGACGGTTGCGTCGTCATCGACAACGCGGCCGCAGTACCCGCAGAAACAGTGATGGCTGCGGAAGTGGCACCGGTAAGGGTGGGCGCCGTGAAGGTCAACGTCCGTAACCCGATGGTCCCCGTGATCGTGAGATCGACAAACGTCGCGATACCGGAAGCATTGGTTGTGGCAGTGAGGGCGCCACCAAGTGCGCCGCCACCGGTAGCGATTGCCGCCGTGACGATGATTCCCGCTTGACTCGCGGGGTTGCCGCTCCCATCTCGCAGCTGAATGGTCGGCTGTGCGGGGAACGGAATGGCGCTCTGGACCGCCGCCGACGGCTGCGCTGTGATTGAGAGTTGGGTCGGGGTGCCGGCAGTGAGCGACACGGCGGCGGAGGATATCCCGGTGAGGGTCGGAGCGCTAAAGCTCAGCGTCCGTGAGCCGATGGTACCAGTTAGCGTCAAATTGGTGAAGGTCGCCGTACCAGCAGCGTTGGTGCTCGCGTTGAGCGTACCACCGAGGGTGCCGCCGCCAGTGGCAATCGCGGCGGCAACGACCACTCCGGCTGAGCTTACCGGGTTGCCGGCACCATCTTGCAGTTGGATCACCGGCTGTTGGCCAAGTACGATCCCGCTCTGCGCTGTCGCCGAGGGCTGCGTGATGATCGCCAGTTGCGCCGCTGCTCCCGCCACCAGATTGACCGTGTTCGAGGTGGCGCCCGTCAGCGTCGGGGCCGTGAAGCTCAACGTGCGCGGGCCGATCGTCCCCGTAACGCCGACATCAGTGAACGTTGCCACCCCGCTCGGGCTAGTCGTTGCCGTGAGCGTCCCGTCCAACGTCCCCGAGCCCAACGCCAGCGCGACCGTTACGACGGTCCCGGTCTGGCTCACGGCGTTGCCGGCCCCGTCCCGCAGCTGCACTACCGGCTGCTGGGCAAACGCGACGCCGCTCTGTGCCGTCGCCGACGGCTGCGTGGTCAATGTCAATTGCGCAGCCGTGCCCGGAGTTATCGTCACCGTTCCCGACGTCACCGACTGGAACCCGGCGGCGGCGAAGATCACCGTCCGAGCTCCGATCAACCCGGTGATCTGAAGATCCGTGAACGTCGCCACCCCACTCGCATTCGTCGTCGCCGTCAGGGTGCCGCCCAGAGTACCACTCCCGGTCAGGATCGCCGTTATCACACCCACACCCGCCTGGGCCACGGCGTTGCCGCTACCGTCTTGGAGTTGGATTGCCGGCTGGAGACCGAAGACGATACCACTCTGCGCACTCGCCGACGGTTGCGTGGTGATGGCCAGTTGCGAGCCTGCACCCGCACCGAGGGTGATGGTATTCGACGTTACCGGGGTGAGCGGAGCAGACGTAAACTGCAGCGTGTAGTCGCCCGTGGGGCCGGTGATGGCTAGATCAGTAAAGGCCGCGGTGCCATTGGCGTCGGTCGTCGTCGAGGGGTTCCCGTTCAACGTCCCGCCACCCGTGGCGATTGCAGCTGTCACCAGCACGCCGCTCTGACTCACCGGATTGCCGGAGACATCCTGCAGTTGGACAAACGGCTGCTGTGTGAACACGACGCCGCTCTGTGCTGCTGCGGACGGCTGCGCCGTGAGCGATAGCTGCGCGCCTACTCCGGCGCTCACGGCGATTGCGTTGGATGTCGCCCCCGTCAGCGAGGGCGCGCTGAAACTCAGCGTACGTGAGCCAATCGTGCCGGTAATCGCGAGGTCAGTGAAGGCGGCCACACCGCTGGCGTTGGTCGTCGCCGTGAGCGTGGTACCCAACGCTCCACCGCCCGTCGCGATGGCGGCGGTAACCACCACCCCCGACTGGCTGACCGCGTTCCCGCTGGCGTCCTGCAACTGCACGCTCGGCTGCTGCGCAAACACAATCGCGTTCTGCACGCTGCCCGACGGTTGCACCGTGATCACCACAGCCGTCGCCGCCCCCGCGCCCAACGTTACCGTGCCTGACGTCACTCCTGTCAGCGTCGGCGCCGTGAAGCCCAACGTCCGCGGTCCGCTGGTTCCAGTGATAGTCAAATCCGTGAACGTTGCCACCCCACTCACCGACGTCGTCGCCATCAACGTCCCGCCCAAGGCGCCCCCACCAGTGGCTAGCGCCGCCGTGACCACTACGCCCGACTGGCTCACCGCGTTCCCCGCCCCATCACGCAGTTGCACCACCGGCTGCTGGACGAGCGGCACACCGCTCTCTGCACCCGCCGAGGGCTGCGTCGTGAGCGTCAACTGCGCTGCATCCCCCGCACTCAGCGTCACCGTGTTCGATGTCACGCCTGTCACACTCGGTGCGTCAAACGACAGCGTGTACGCCCCGGTCAGACCCGTCACCGTCAACCCCGTAAAGGTCGCCACCCCGCTCGCGTTCGTCGTCCCCGTCGCGTTCGCTAGAGTCGGCGTGCCCCCGGGGTCGCTCGCGATCGTCGCCGTCACCACGACCCCCAGCGCGCTCACCGCATTCCCCGTCCCATCGCGCACCTGCACCACCGGCTGTGCCGACAGCGCCAGCCCGCTCTGGCCAGCCGCCCCTGGCTGCGTCGTCAGGCTCAGCTGCGCCGCCGTACCCGCCGCAAGCGTGATCGTCCCCGAGGTCGCCCCCGTCAAACTCGGCGCACCGAACGTCAGCGTGTAGCCGCCGATCGCGCCCGTCACCGTGAGCCCCGCGAACGTCGCCACACCACTCGCGTTCGTTGTGGCTGTAGCACTAGTGAGGCCTGGAGTACCGCCGGGATCCGTGGCGATCGTCGCCGTGACCACCACACCAGCCTGGCTCACGGGGTTGGCGCTCGCGTCCCGTAGCTGTACCACTGGCTGTTGCCCCAACACGATCCCGCTCTGCCCCGCCGCCGACGGCTGCGTCGTCAACGTCAACTGCGTCGCGGCACCCGCGCCCACGGTAATCGTCCCCGAGGTCGCGCCGGTCAACGAGGTGGCTGCGAAGCCAAGTGTTCGAGTGCCGGCGATTCCCGTAATGAGCAGGTCGGTGAACGCCGCGACACCACTTGCATTGGTGAGCAGGCTCAGCGTGCCACCCAGCGTTCCAGCGCCGGACTCGATCGTCGCAACGACCTGCACACCGGCCTGGCTCACGGCGTTCCCGCTCGCGTCACGCAACTGGATGACCGGTTGCTGCAAGAACAGCACACCGCTTTGCGCGTCCGCCGACGGCTGCGTGGTGATCGTCAACTGGTTAACCGGTCCGGCGCCCACGGTGATCGGATCGGACGTCGCCTGGGCGAGCAGTGGTGCCGTGAAGCGCAACGTGCGGACGCCGATGGTGCCCGAGAGACCGAGATCGGTGAACGCGGCTGTGCCGCCGGCGTTCGTCGTTGCGGTCGCAGTACCGCCGAGCGCGCCCCCGCCCGTCTCGACGGCCGCCGTCACGAGGACACCGCTCTGGCTCACGGCATTCCCCGCGGCGTCCTGTATCTGAACCACGGGCTGCTGCGGGAACGTCACGCCGCTCTGCGCCGCGCTCGACGGCTGGGTAGTGAGAAACAGCTGGGCCGCGGCACCGGGACTCAGCGTAGTTGTGCCGGACGTGGCCGGCGTGAGGGAGGGCGCGGTGAATCTGAGCGTGTACGTGCCAACGGGTCCCGAGATGGAGAGATCGGAGAACGTCGCGATGCCGAAGGCGTCCGTTGAGGCGGTGAGCGCGCCACCGAGCGTACCTCCCGGACCAGAGGCGATCACGGCGGTGACGACCACGCCGCCCTGACTGACGGGGTTCCCGCCGGCATCCTGGATCTGGACGGCCGGCTGCGTGGTGAGAATCACGCCACTCTGCGCCGACGAGGGTGGCTGTGTCACGATCGCCAGTCCGCCGGCAGATCCGGCGGTCGCCATTGCCGTGAAGACAACCGGGCTACCCGCCAAACCAAACGACGTCGCGGTCAGCGTGTTCGTGCCGGCGACTGCGCTCAACGTCCATGACGTCGCGCTCGCGATTCCAGTGATTCCCGAGGTAACAGGCGTCGGGGGCGTGACTGCTCCGTTCCCGGGGGCCGCGGCGAACGTGACCTGGACACCGGACACGGGGTTTCCGCTGATGTCGGTGATCAGCACTGACGGGGGCGTCGCGACGGACGTGCCCACGATGGCCGACTGGTTATTGCCGTCGTTCATGGCAATCTGGGCTGCGGCACCCGCCACGACGTCTATCCCGGTGGAAACCGGGTCTGGTGCCACACCCACCGCGGAGAATTGCAGCGTGCGAATGCCCGTGACGCCGGTGACGCGCAGGTCCGTGAACGCCGCGACCCCGCTCGCGTCGGTCGTGACGGTTAGGGTACCGCCCAACGTTCCGGCGCCTGTCGCGAGCGCCGCGGTTACGACGACTCCGCTCTGACCAACGGCGTTCTCCGCTGCGTCACGCAACTGCAGAACGGGCTGTGACGCGAACACGACGCCGTTCGCAACAGTTCCGGACGGTTGGGTAGTGATGGTGAGATGCGTCGCGGTCCCAGGGCTCAGGACCACCGCATTTGAGATCACCGCCGTGAGGTTGGGAACGGAGAACCTGATCGTGTACGTGCCGACCGGCCCGCTCAGCGTGAGAGCGCCAAAGGTGGCGATCCCCGCCGCGTCGGTGCTGGCGGTCGTCGAGGCAAGGACGCCGCCGAGCGGACCCGTTGCGATCTCGGCGGTCAGCGTGACGCCCGGCTGGTTCACCGGGTTGCCGTTGACGTCGCGGAGTTCGACGCGCGGTTGGACGGCAAAGGGTTGACCGCTCTGCGCTGCGCCCGATGGTTGTGTCAACACGGCCAGTTGCGTCGCGAGACCTGCCGTGATCGAAAACGCGCTGCTCGAGGCATCCGGCAGACCGGCGGCGCTGGCCCGCAAGGCAAAGCCGCTGCCCGCGACGTTAATCGTCAGGTCGACGAACGTCGCCACGCCGTTGGCGCCGGCGACGGCAAGCGTCCCGCCGAGCGTCGCTCCCGGGACACCAGTACCAGGCGCAATCGCAATCGTAATCGTGCCGGCAAAGGCGGTATCCACTCCCCCGCCGGGCTCGTGTGCCTCGACGACGATCGGCGGTGTTATGACCGCCCCCGCCGGAGTGTTATTGGGCTGTGTCGTGAAGACCAACTGGCTGGCGGGAACCGCAACCCGCAGGTCTGTCGCCGACTCAGAATTCGCACCGAACGGCGCCCACGCGCTGGCGTTCCCGAGACTGTCGACGGCGCGCGCCTGCCAGTGATAGTCCGTATCATCGTTCAGGCCCGGGACGCGCACGAACGCCGTCGTGCTACCCGGGCCGAGTGTGCCGCTCGCGGTGGGTACTCGAGTGAAGGCCTGGCCCAAAGGTAGTATCTCGACCTCCAGCCGAATCCGATCGCCAGGATCCGGATCCGTCAGCATCGCACCGACCACCACGGCGTTCTCACCCGTGGACGCGCCTAGTGCGATGAGCGACGTACTATCTGTCTGGAACTGCTCGAGACCCGACGGCACGTCTGGCACAGACGGGACGGCAACGAAGAAATCGGTAGCGCTCTCGGGATTCGCGCCGAAGGAGACCCAGGGGCCGCTGCGGCCGGTCTCGTCGACCGTGCGCGCCTGCCAGTGGTAGTTGGTGTTGTCGCTGAGTCCCGTGACCGTCGCAAGCGCCGGTACGCCCGGCGGAACGAGCTGACTCGCACTGCTCACGATCTGGGTGAAGGGTGCTCCTATCGGCTGGATCTCGACCTCGAGGCGCAGCAAGTCGCCCGGATCCGGATCTGCCAACGTCCCCTGGAGAACGATGGTCGCCTCGTCTGTGGTACCTCCCACCGCGATGACGGTGACCTGATCGCTCTTGCGTTGTCCCAGCGATGCCGTGGTGAGTGGGGCCTCGGGAATCGCCACCTGAAAATCTGTGACACCTTCCGAGTTCCCGCCGAACGGTATCCACGCGCTCGCGCGTCCCGTGCGGTCGATCGCGCGGGCACGCCAGTGGAAGGGCGTATCGTCGGCAAGGCCGTCCACTCGCACGACCGCGGTATCACCAGAGGAGACGAACGAAGTCCCTCAGCCGCCGCCGCCGGATTCGTGAAGGGGGTACCGATGGGCACGACCTCCACCTCGAGGCGGATCTGATCGGTCGTATCGGGATCGGTTACCACGGCGCGGAAGACCGCGCTGGTTTCCAGGATCGACGCGCCGACGGTCAGGACTGTGGTGCTGTCGCTGGCAAGCTGTTGCGGTGTGATGGGATCGGCCGGTGGGCGCGGTCGTGTCACTTCGAGTGAGAAGGTGCCGGTCGCGCGCGCGTCGGACGAGCTGACTTCGAGGAGGTAGTTCCCGCTTCGCGGAAGGAGCAGGTAGACAAAGCAGGCGTCGGGTGTCGTACCGAGGCAATCATCTGTCTGCGCCAGCGGTGGAGCTGCCGCCGCCGTCGCGCTGTCCACCGTGAGGAACGGGTCGAAATCGGAAGACCGGACGGTGACGGTGATGGAGTCCCCACCCACCGCTGCCAAACGGAACAGCTTCCCAAATCGATCCGGGCGGTGTGGTGCCTCACAGTCGGCTTGTCCGAGGGAATCGGTTGCCACGCCATCGACCACCGCAGGCGAGACCGAGCAGGGCGTGATGTGGAACCGCACCGGGACCCGGACCGGATCACGGCCGGAACTCGGCACGTCGATGATCAACGTGTCGTTGTAGTCGGCGACGGCGAGCCCCGCCGGATTGAAGGTGAGGGTGACCGCCATTGGAGTTGACCCGCTCGTCGCCGACAGGGCCAGCCAGGTACTGCCGCGCGCACGCGAGGCGGTCCACGAGATCGACCCAGGGCCCTGGTTGTCGATTTCGAGCGTTACCTGGCGCAGCTGTGCGCTACCAACGGCCGCGGAATCGAGGAGGATCGCCTCCGAGATTACGAGCGACCCCAAGTCGGGTGTGGTCACGAGTTCGTCGAGCTTGCAGGTGGACAACAGCACGGCCGACACCGCCGAGAGGAGGCCGGCGATGACGCGGCGCGAGGTGCGCCGTGGGGTAGTAGCTGCCGTGGGGCCGGGAGGGGTCCCGAGTGGTCTCACGTGCGTAATCAGGTGTCGAGCGTTGCCAACCAGCCACGGGCCGACGCGAATCCCGCGGAGCGAGCCTATCTAGTGATAGGGAGGGCGAATATTGTGCCCTCGATGAGGCTGGGGTGAGGGGTGCCTATTCGGACATCGGCCGGGTGACTGTTGCGCCCATGCAACAGGCTTTTTGGCCCACCTCCTCGAATCAGGTCTCCTGCTCCGTAGGGCGCACCAACAGCTCGTTCACATTCACCCGCGACGGTTGGCTGACCGCATAGACGATTGCGTGGGCGACGTCCTCCGCTTCGAGCGGGGTCCGCTCGGCCCAAGTCGTTTTGAATCGGTCGCGAATCTCCACATTGGGGATCGTGTCGGTGAGTTCGGTAGCGACGACCCCGGGCTCGATGTCGGTAACCCGGATGTTCATGGTCGGCGAGAGTTCGAGTCTCAGCCCTGCGGATATGGCACGAACGGCGTATTTCGTTGCTGCGTACACGGTCCCGCCTGGGAACGGGCGGCGGCCGGCCACCGATCCCACGTTGACAATGTGCCCGCAGCCCCGCTCGATCATGTACGGCAGGACTTCCGCCGTGCAGTAAAGTAGGCCCTTGATGTTCACATCGATCATGCGGTCCCAGTCCTCCACCCGGGCCTCGCGCACGGGTGAGAGCGGCATGATGCCAGCGTTGTTCACCAGGATATCGATCCGCTCGAACATGTCCGCCGCGAGGCCAACCATACACTCCACTTCCACTCGCCGCGCGACATCGGTCTGGACCGCCAACGCACGACCTCCTTCCCCGACGATGCGGTCGCGCAGCGCGCTCAGCCGATCCTCCCGGCGAGCGGCGAGGACCACAGCAGCTCCCGCGCGCGCCAGCAGTCGCGCCGTGGCTTCACCGATTCCGCTCGACGCGCCCGTCACGATGGCAACGCGCCCGCTCAGGGCACTCATGGGCCCTGTCCCGGGCCACATCGGCAAATGGGTGGCCCGGATTTTCCTGCGATTCTGGGCACGTTCATGTGAGGTGGCCCCGTAAGGTTAGCACTGACAGGGATTTGAGAGTAAGTTATCGTGCGGCTGACGTAACGACCGTTCACGAAGGTGGCGCAGCTCATGTCTACCATAACTCGACCCGAACTAGAGACGATGTCCCCTCACAATTCTTCAGCAATCGGCAAGACTGGCGAAGATCTCAATCCGTTTCACATTGCGCAACAGCAGTTCGATGCGGCCGCGCGCTATATGCCGGACCTTCCCCAAGGGGTGGCCGAATTCCTCAAGCGTCCGGCGCGCATGCTAGTTGTGGAATTCCCCATCGAGACATCGGATGGCACCGTACTGAACTTCGTGGGGTACCGCTGCCTCCACAACAGTGTGCGCGGTCCGGGCAAGGGTGGCATCCGCTATCATCAGGATGTGACGGCGGACGAAGTGCGGGCGCTTGCGTGCTGGATGACGTGGAAGTGCGCGGTGATCGACGTTCCCTTTGGCGGAGCCAAGGGTGGGGTCGCCTTCAATCCCAAGGAGTTCCCGGAATCTGACATCCGCAAGGTCACCAGGCGGTTCATCGCGGCACTGGGCGACAACATCGGGCCGCACACTGATATTCCGGCGCCGGACGTCAATACGAATGCCGGGACGATGTCGAGGATATACGACACGTTCGACATGATGCACGCCGGCGCGAACAACCTTCCGGTGGTGACGGGTAAACCCGTCGATATCGGTGGGTCGCTCGGGCGGCGCGAAGCCACTGCGCGCGGATGTCTTTTTGCCACGCGGCGCGCGCTCGAACGGGGAATCGTCGACGGCCTCGATACGCTTCAGGGCGCGACGGTAGTCATCCAGGGGTTCGGGAACGCCGGCTCGATTGCGGCCGAGCTATTCGAGGGCGACGGCGCCCGCATCATAGCGGTGAGCGATTCACGGGGCGCCATTACCTGCGCGGAAGGTATCGACCTCACCGCGGCGCGGGCGCACAAGCAGCAGACCGGATCGGTCGTGGGCCTCCCGGGCACCAAGGATATCTCGAACGAAGAACTTCTCGCTGCCGAATGCGATGTCCTCATACCGGCGGCGCTCGAGAATCAGATTCGGGAAGACAACGCACACACTATACGCGCACGAATCATCATCGAGGCCGCAAACGGCCCGACCACCCCCGCCGGCGATCGCATTCTGTTCAGTCGCGGTATTCCCGTCATGCCGGACATCCTCGCAAATGCGGGCGGTGTCACGGTCAGCTACTTCGAGTGGGTGCAGAACATCGAGAACGAGCAATGGGATCTCGAACAGGTGAACACGAAGCTGCTGAAGAAGATGCGGCGCGCGACAGACGCCGTGATAGACAAGCAGCAGGAGGTCAACAGTTCACTCGCCGAGTTGGAGACGGAACGGGAACGGAACGGTGACAACGGCTCCAAGCTCACACCGGTCGACCTGCGCATGGCCGCCTACGTTTTGGCCATCCGCAGAGTTGCCAGCGCCACGCTCGAACGAGGCATCTGGCCGTAGACGCGCTCACCGCCGCTGCATTCGCGACCGTTGCCGCTCGGCAATTTCCACGAGTCGGCGCAATTCGGCGATTGGTTGGTCGTGATCATCGACCTGGAGTTGTAGCACGACATCATTGTTGAGCCATACGCCGCCGTCTTCCTTGACGATGAGCATGGCGGCGGATTGCATGCCTCGTCGGTCCCCGCCTGCCGCCTGACCCGCCTCGAGCGCCGCAAGCAACCGCAGTGACAAATGGCCTTCGGTCGCTTCGAACGCGCGCACCATCTCAGCTACCACCTCCGGCCCGGCCAAGATGTTGCCCTGGGCCGAGCAAAACTCACCGATCACATGGCCCGCCCATTCGCTAGCCCGGGGCCCCGTATGCGTGGCGACATTGCCCGTCGCATCCATGACCGAGAACTGGCGTCCCGCCTCGGGCCAGCGTTCGGGGAGAGGGTCGGGGTCATCCGCCAGAATTCGCTCTACGATGTCACGAGGCGTCATTGCCTGCCTCAGAAGTCGGAGCCCCTGCGGACCGTACGAGACATCGACCCATGCCTGCGTCGCGACCACGCCCACACCAGCCTCGGCCCAGAGCACGCCGTTCCCGACCGAGAAAACGCGGGACTGAACGGCTCCGCCGACCTCGCCCGTTTCGGGGTCGTAGCCGAGGATGGAAAAGGTGGCGACGGGTGGCCACGGCATCCGGGCGAGGTCGGGACGATCCTGCGCGTCGAGCGAGCCGGGCCAAACGAGTCCCAGTGCGACGAGCGCGAGCCACGGGCCACGTAGGCGTTCATTGTTCATCGAGCACTTCCCGGTTGAGTACATGTCAACATCGTAGTACCAGATGACCGCCCTCTGTCACACCATCGTATGGCACTACCCCTCAGAAGATGCACGGTCTACGTTCTCGGCTTGTTGCACCCAGAGAGCGATGGAGCACCAACGGCTGGGAGTGAACCTCGGGCCGTTGAGCTAGGGGAGGTTCGGGTTGGGCGCCATCGATACGAGTACCACGAGCCTCACTTTGCTGAGGTTCTCCACCCCGTGCGCCTCGTCGGGCGCGGACCAAGCAACGCCGCCGGGGCCGAAGGTGCGCGTGGCGGTTCACCTTCTGCATCCTATCCGCCGCGAAGCGACGTAAGGCGCTAGTGTCCAGAAACCCCATGCGTGGAGTGTAACGTCCCGAGAACACCGCCGCACGGAACCTAGGTGCCGGGGACGCACGTCCGTGACGCCGACACACGCCCCTCCGTGCGCGAGCACCCGGACCGCAGCGCGTGACCGCTCAGGCTCATCGGGTGGTTTCTCTTTCCCCCCGCCGGAGATCTGGCTCGTTGCCGGTTGCAATTCCTGTCTCCAGGTCTTACGGTCCCGATTGACGGTATTGAATTGACCGACTACATCGGCCACGACCATGACGGATACGACCGCGTCTCAGAAACACACCAACCGTCTCATCCACGAGACCAGCCCATACCTGCTCCAACACGCCCACAATCCTGTGGAATGGTACGCGTGGGGCGAGGAAGCCCGCGAACGGGCCAAGCAAGAGGATCGGCTCATTCTTCTGTCGATTGGGTATTCCGCGTGCCACTGGTGCCACGTTATGGAGCGCGAGTCGTTCGAGAACGACGCGATCGCAGCACTCATGAACGAGCACTACGTCAACATCAAGGTCGACCGAGAGGAGCGACCAGATCTCGACGACATTTACATGGCGGCGACGCTGACGATGAATCATGGTCAGGGCGGCTGGCCAATGACGGTATTCTTGACACCCGACCTCGAGCCCGTCTTCGCGGGTACCTACTTCCCGCCCGCGGACGGATTCGGGCGACCCGGTTTCGCAACCCTGCTCACGAGCATCGCCACCGCGTGGCGCGAGGACCGTGAAAAGCTGCGCAAGAGCGCGACCCAACTCGTGGAGCATCTCCGCCAACAGAGGGTCTCGGGTCCAGCACTCGCCGTGGGTGAGGCGGAGCTTCGACTGGCGCTCGTCCAGTACGCAGAACACTTCGACTTCACGTTCGGTGGTTTTGGTGCCGCGCCCAAGTTCCCGCCCGCTACGGCCCTATCGCTCTTGCTGCGGCTCCACCAACGCTTCGGTGATCCTCGTACGCTATTGATGGTTCGAACGACCCTGGACGCCATGGCGCGGGGCGGCTTGTACGACCAGATCGGCGGTGGGTTCGCGCGCTATTCCACCGACAGGCAATGGCTCGTCCCACACTTCGAGAAGATGCTCTACGACAACGCGCTGCTGACGAGGACCTATTTGGAGACCTACCAGGTCACCGGCGATCCCTTCTATCGTCGCACAGCCACGGCAACGCTCGACTACATTCTGCGCGAGATGATATCGGCTGAGGGCGGCATCTACTCCTCCACGGACGCCGACTCCGAGGGGGAAGAGGGCAAGTTCTTCGTCTGGACGCCCGGCCAGATCGCCGAAGTCTTGGAGGAACAGGAAGCGCACCGCTTCAACGCCTACTACGACATCACGCCAGGTGGCAACTGGGACGGGAAGAGCATTCCCAACATCCCCCGTTCGCTCGAAACCGTGGCCCAGGCATTGGGGATCACCGCGGAGGAGCTCCAAATCAGCCTGGACGAGGCTGTGCCCAAGGTGTACGAAGCGCGCTCGAAACGGGTGGCACCGGGTCTCGACGACAAGATCTTGACGGCGTGGAACGGCCTGATGATCACCGGGCTGGCGAACGGATATAGTGTGCTGGGGGAGAACCGTTACCTAGAGGCCGCGGAGCGCGCAGCCGACTTCATCTTGGCGACGCTGACACGCACAGACGGTGGGCTGTTACGCACGTATCGGGCGGGCAAAGCGCACCTGAACGCGTACCTGGAGGACTACGCGTACCTCGGTCAGGGCCTGATCGATCTCTACGAAGCCGGGGGCGAGGTCAAGTATCTGCGGGAAGCGGAGCGGCTGCTCGAACGCGTCCTCAACGATTTTCTCGACGAAGAGAGCGGGGCCTTCTACAACACCGACCGCGATCACGAAACGCTCATCGTGCGCTACCGCGACGGTGCCGATGGCGCGACGCCCCCCGGCAACGCGATCGCGGCGTCGGCTCTCGCGCGGCTCTCGTATCACTTGGATCGCAACGATCTACGCAGCGCCGCCATGCGTGCGCTCGAGGCTTACGGTAGCATGATTGCCCGCTATCCGCGCGGCTTCGCCGAGAGCCTCCGCGTGGTTGACTTCCTCTTGGAGGGACCCGTGGAGCTGGCGCTCGTAGGCAAGAAAGGCACGGCTGATCTCGAGGCACTGCGCCGCGAAGTGGCGAAGCACTACTTACCCAACCGCATCCAGGCCATCTACGATCCTACGGCGCGGGACGGCGCCGAGGGGCTCCCGCTCCTCGAGGGAAAGGGCCTGGTGAACGGCAAGGCCGCCCTCTATATCTGCCGCGGCTTCGCCTGCCAGACTCCTCTAACCAGTTTGGCCGAGGTGAAATCGGCGCTCACCCAGCTACCATCCTGAGTACGCATCAACCACATGCGTGGGTCTCCACACCGCGCCCCAAGCTGAGCGGCCGAGCGATCTGGAGAAGGGGTGACCGGAAGACAGCGTCACTCCGTACTTCCCACACGTATGTCGAGTCGCTGGTGAGCCCGCCGGAGGTCCGCCTCCACTTGCTGGGGAGTCTCGCCCCTGGCAAAGATGAATCCAAGGTAGCGCGATCCCTCGGGCAGGGGGACCAGTTCCATGCCCCGATGGGCGGTGATGACCACGTCTTCGATCCCGGGTTGCTCTCGGGCCTCTTCGACCCCACCTACCTCCTCCAGGATTCCGGCGGTCGGGGTCGGAATCATCATGACTCCCGCCGCACAGCCCTCCCGAGGGGGCACCCCAATCAGGGGTCTCGTGGCGTGGCCCAGGATCACGTATTCAAGTGAATACTGACTCCGATCTCCGAATCGTAGTACCCGCCCACACTTGCCGCCGATGGGGCGGGCTGCCAACTCGATCAGCCAAGGACCGTGGTCGTTCAAGCGCAACTCGACGTGGACCGGTCCGTGAACCAGGCCGAGCGCTGCCGCGGTGCGTTGGGCGCAGTTCACCAACCTGTCCTGCTGGTGACGTGGCAGACGCGACGGCGTTACATAGATGGTCTCCTCGAAGTACGGGCCCTCGAGAGGATCGGGCTTGTCGAACAGTGCCAGGACCTGAAGCGCCCCGTCTATGAGCAAGCCCTCGATGGCGAACTCCGGTCCCGGTACATAGCGCTCCACTAGATACTCGCGGTCGTCGGCACCGGCCGTCTCGAGAATTCCTCGCAGTCTGGCATGTGCCACCGCGAACTCCTCGGACGTATTTGCCCGAATAACGCCTCGGCTGGCCGACAACGCGACGGGCTTGAGGACACATGGGTATGGTACCTCGGCAGCGATCTGGCTCTGGTCGCCATCTAGAGCAACGAGCCGGAATTCCGGCACGGGCACACCCCGCTCACAAAGCACGTGCCGTTGCCGTGCCTTGCTCCTGGCGGCCTCGACCGCCGCGAGTGGATTCGCGGGAAGACCGAGGGCCTGGGAGAGGACGGCCGCCAATACCGCCGTATCATCGTCTACACCCACCACGGCAGAGAGTGGGTACCGCTGCGCGAACGCGCGGACTTTCTCTGCGGCCGCCGGCGGGCTATCCAGCGGCAACGTGATCAGGTCGGCGGGGTGTTGGTCCTGAAACGAGCTAGGCAGCTCGGACGCCACAGTCAGATCCCACCCGAGATCCTTGGCGGCTGCGACGAATGCGTCGGCCCGATAGGTCGTGGTCGGTAGCAGGAGCAGTAGGCGTGCCCGGGCGGGCGCATCCACGGTTACTTTTTCTCAGAGCTGAAATAGGGATTCGTTCCGCCGGAATGATCGGTGATGTCCTGAATCCCCCGAAGGGCCGGCAGGACCCGTTTCAGGCTGCCCTCTATTCCCTGTCGCAGGGTTACGTTGGCCATGCCGCACCCCTGGCACCCGCCCTGCATGCGCAACACGACGGTGGCGTCCTGCACACCATGTCATACATCATGTCATCGTCCATCTCCGGCTCCAGCGACCCCTCGCCTGCCGGCGCGGCCTCCATCCCTGACACGGCCGCCGTGATGGCATACTGCACCTGTTCTTCCAGATCGCACCACTGGAACGACGGGTTCTTCTCCACCTCGACGACGTGATCCGCGAGCACGACCTCCACGATGCCTGGGACGCCCAGCACGGCTTCGGCAACAGGAACGCCAGCGGCATCACCGGGGGACACGAAACGGTGGGCCCCCGTCTCGGGAGCCGTGGGGTGGACGGGTTCGCTGACCCGGAATCGATACCGGGCGTCATTCATTGGTTCGGCGGCAATCGTGATTGAGTTGGGCATGACGTTATCTAACAATCGCCGGGGTCGGAGGACAACAGTACGGGACGTAGAGCCGCCCGTGCGCGCGTTTTCATGTCATTCCTAAATACTCATGGTGTTTGATCACGGACAGGTATCCTTGCTCAACAAAGGGGGCAACGGTGGACAAGACCTTGCGAACCGAGCGATTGGAACTGGTTGACCGGCACGGTCGCCTTCGTGCAGCGCTTGCCTGTGAGAAAGATTCCGACGCTCCGTCCTTGAGATTGCTCGATGCCGACGGCCAAACGCGCGTGATCGTGGGGATCTCGTGGAACGAGATGCCGCAGGTCCAGCTTACCGCGCCGGACGGCACGGCCCGCGTTGCACTTGTAGTCCGGCCTGAGGGCATGGGGATGGTGGTTCTCATGGACGAACAGCAGCGCTCGAAGACGATGACGCCAACCGACGCATAAGAGCCCCGATCTGTGCCCGCATTCCAAGATCCTTCGGCCAGGGTATCCCGCGGGAATACGGCCATGGGTTAGTGCTTGCGCATGTCTGGTGGCTCGGAGTAATGGCATGACGTACAGTCAACGCACTCCTGCCGCATGTCGGCGTTCGCTCCCATGAAATCCCGGTTATGACAGGCTTCACAGACTCCATATGAAACAGGACCAAAGGTGAACTTCCTTTCGCACCACTCAGCGTTGGTACAGCCGCTCCTGCTGTGACAGTTCCTGCAGAGAGGGCTTCGTCCACGGACTCGGGTGTCAACAGTTCATCGAAGCCTATCTGCGTGAGCTCGTCTCGCATCGGTTGAACCATGGCTGGGTCGTATCGAGAATCTCTCATACTTGACATCTGAAGGCGCGCTTCATGGCCGATTCCTTGCCCGGCTGAAAGTTGATACAGATCTGCGCTAGCTCGGTCTCTTCGAGCAGTTCGCCGAAATAGCCGCATTCAAGACGGGGCTCTCCGTCCCGCAAGCAGGATTCTGCTTCCAGGTGCGCGCAGGATGTACAGACGCCAAACGGCCGTCTGCGGCGTCCTTGCACCAGGTGACCAAGTAGTCGCTCGAGGCCGGTGGCTAACCGGGTGCGGGCGCCCGCGGGCAACGCACTCGCGGCGCGCACGAGAGCCTCACAGGGGTCGCGCGCGAGAACGGCCCTCGCGTTGTCGGTTATCTCCAGGCTGGAGCTGCGTCCGTCGTGCCGCGAGCGGGTTCGGCTGAGGTAGCCCCGGGCGACCAGGCCCTTGACCGTCTGCGATGCCGTGCCCCGGGTTGTGGCATGGAACTCCGCGAACGCCGACACCGTGCGCGAGAACCGGTTGGCCCGCGACAGGTATCGCAGCGCACTCCACTGGGCGGGCGTGAGCCCGTCCGCGTAGCCAATGCCATGGGCGATTCGCCCGAGCTGAGCTACCAACTCAGCGACGTCCCGTGCGCTCACTTGGGTCCCTTGCTCATGCGAAAATAGTAGCGTTTCGAGACTAACTTGACAAGCACAATAGTTTCGTTACGCTACTATATTGTTGGTGAGTTGGCAACGATAAGGCAGGAACATGGGGGTTTTCCTGCGCTCTGTCTACGGAGGAACAGAGCCACTTGCCGTACGACGAGCATCAATCCACGTGCCGCCCGGTTGAAGTTGCCCGATGGACGATTCGCTGGGCGAAACGTGCCAACCCATCCCGTCGTTGTCGGTCGAAGGTTAGGAGATCCAAGTTGACGTACCTCAGAGAACCGTTACCCGCAGCTACTGAGAAACCATGACGTACATCATTGCCGAGTCGTGTATCAACGTTCTCGATCGAGGCTGCGTCGATGTGTGCCCGGTCGACTGCATCTACGAAGGGCCGGACCAGCTCTACATTCACCCCGACGAGTGCATTGACTGCGGGGCGTGCGAGCCGGAGTGCCCTGTGACCGCGATCTTCCCGGAAGAGGATGTGCCGGAAAAGTGGGCCAGTTACATCAAGAAGAACTATGCCTATTTCGAAACGGGTGAAGTCCGAGACGTCGCGAAGGGACGACTCGGCTAAGCACCGCAGGCGCGCAAGCCTGAGGCTCCGCTCGGCTAGTGGGTAGCCAAGACCGGCTCCCCAACCTGAATCAGCCCAACCGCGCCCTTCTCGGCGTCGGCAAAGGCGTGGGTCACGAACGGGTAGAGTCCGACGCCGCTGGCACCTTGCTCGAACACCGTCTCGAATACCGCGCCACCGCCCGCCGGGATCGTGTACGTCTGCACGCTCTCCAGGACGTTGTCGGGATTGCCGTCCGGGTAGACCCGATCGAAGATGGCACCCACGACGTGGAAATCGCTGTGGAACGATGGGCCCGCAGCCACAACGAACAGCCGAACGCGGTCGCCAAGGTCGACGCGTAGCGGGTTGCTCTTGTACTGGAAGGCGCGACCGTTGAAGACAACGTACGTCGCGTCCTTGGCCCGCGCGGCAGCGAAATTCGGCTGGGTTCCCGCCCCGTCAGTGGCCTGCGTGTAGAACTCGCTCTGGATCAGGACGAACTCCTTGTCGGCCTCGGTGCCCCACCCTTCACGGGGATCCACTATGATCGCCAGATACATCCCCTGCATGATGTGCATGGTGACCGGGGGCGTACCGCAGTGGACGAGGTAGACGCCGGGATCCCTGGCCGTAAACTCGAATTGAAGCTCTTCACCCGGGTTGATGGAACGGTATGCTTCGTTCCACGGAATCCGAGCGGAGTGGAAGTCGATCGAGTGAGGCATCGGCGACTCGTTCGCGAGTTGGATGCGCACCAAGTCACCCTCGCGCACGCGAATTACTGGACCCGGCACCGTACCGCCGAACGTCCATCCGGTGTACGTCACACCGTCCGAGATCTCGATCGTCTCGTGGGTGATCGGGATACGAAACTCCTTGATCGGTGCGGTTGAGGCCGGTTGCACCTGCGCAACGAATGCGGGGTTCGTCGGCGTCTTGACCGAGCCGAAATCCGTAAACTCGACGTTGCGCATACCGGAAGCTTCCGCGGGCAAACAACCGGCTGCGCCGGTTGCCAGAACGGCCACCGACGCCAGGAGTCCAAGTTTCGCTGCTGTATATGACATGAATCTCTCCATAATTCTGTTGGAGCGGACCGACCCAGATCGCCAGGGCGAGCCGACGGTCGACGCGCGTATTGCCTACTAATACTCTCGGGATTATGCGAGGTGTGCGCCCAAACCTTCGTGAGGCGACCGTGAAGGACCGCTCATCCTCCCTCACCATGACTCTTGGGGTCAGCGAAAGAGACGACGGCGCTCGTTCATGCCCGCGTCGACGTTCGGTCCTGCAAGTCGGAACACGGTGGAGTCGCGTTTTGGCAGCAGGCCAGGTTCAGAAAGCGACATCTGGCGCCGATATTTGCAATGACTAGATAGGGAGGAAGAACCACGGATGGCCACGACCCTGCTCAGACACGCCCTCGAGGCACGCCCGACAAAGGGAGAGGTCGCGCGCGTCAAGCGTAAGCGCATGAAGGAGTTTGCCCCGCAGGCGATCCTCGGTAAGCACCCCAAGATCGAGGAGGTACGGCACTTCGTCAGCCGGATCGCCGACATCCCCCGCCCGACGGTCCTGCTCCTCGGCGAAAGCGGGACTGGCAAGAATCTGGTCGCCCGCGCAATTCATTACTCGAGTCCACATTCCACCGGACGATTCGTCGAAGTCAACTGCTCGGCGCTCCCGTCGCAGCTCCTGGAATCAGAGCTGTTCGGCTACCAGAAGGGAGCGTTTACCGGCGCCCGCGAGTCGAAGCGCGGGTTGATCGAGGTGGCCGATGCCGGGACCCTCTTCCTCGACGAGATCGCCGATCTCTCCCCGGAGCTTCAGGCCAAACTGCTCAACTTTCTGGAGTCCCGACGATTCCGACGGGTGGGCGCTACCGAGGAAATCGAGGTCAACCTGCGGCTCATAACGGCCACGAACCGCGACCTGGAGGAGGCGGTGCGTAACGGACTGTTCCGCAACGATCTGTACTACCGGGTCAGTGTGGCGACTCATACCCTCCCGCCGCTCCGGGAGGTCAAGGAGGATATCCCCCTTCTGGCTCATCACTTCCGAGAGGTTTTCAGGCGGGAGTTCCGCAAGGAGGTCAGCTCCATCAGCCCGGAGGCTCTCGAAGTCTTTCAGCAGCGGGACTGGCCGGGCAACGT
The DNA here is from genome assembly GCA_036679645.1 of Gemmatimonadota bacterium. GTDB lineage: Bacteria > Gemmatimonadota > Gemmatimonadetes > Gemmatimonadales > GWC2-71-9 > JADFNB01. The sequence goes on from JAZDCY010000057.1 coordinate 31,533, forward strand.
GAGGGAGCTGCGGAATGTCATCGAGCGGGCGATGGTTTTCACCGACCGGGCCGTGCTCGACGCCGCCGACCTTCCCAAGATGGGCACGCTCGATGTTACCGCCGCGCCGGCTGATAGCAGGGACGCGTTCCAGATCCCGAAAGATCTGACGCTGGCCCACGTGGAGAAGGAATACATCCGCCGGACCATGGATGACGGTGAGCCATCGGTGGAGCAGGCCGCCGAGATCCTCGGCATCTCTCGGAAGAGCCTGTGGGCGAAGCGAAAGAGGTATGGACTGCTCGAATAGTCCCACCCTGTGCGGAGGCGGTGGAGCGGCGCTACATCGAGCGCACCCTGGACCAGCACTCCGAGCTTCAGCGCGCCGCGGAGTGCCGGGGGATCTCTCCCAAGCAACTCTGGCGGCAGCTCAAGAATCTCGGAATCCCGGTCAGATCCCATGAGCCCTGTGCCGCGCGTCTCGATCCGCTACCGCCCTCGTACTTTCGTTTCGTCGCTCGGGCTGGCGGCGCTCGGGCTGGTCCTCCTGAGCACACAAGCGTCCGCCCAGGGGTGGTACAGCCCCAACTGGCAGTACCGGAGGTCCATCACGGTGGATCGCACCAACGTGAGCGGCACTGTGACGAACTTCCCTATGCTGGTCTTCCTGGGCTCGGACGGCGATCTGGCCGCCGACGCACGGGACGACGGCTTCGACATCCTCTTCACGTCGTCGGACGGCACCTCGAAGCTGTCCCACCAGATCGAGAAGTTCGACGGAGGCACGGGCGAGCTGGCGGCGTGGGTGAAGATGCCGGGTCTGTCGTCCGCGGCGGACAGCGTCATCTACATGTACTATGGTTACGCCTCCGCCCCGGACCAGCAGGACGTCTCCAACGTGTGGGACGTCAACTATAAAGGAGTCTGGCACCTCCACGACGACTTCCTGGACGCCACGGGCAACGCCAACGGGACCAACCAGGGCTCTACGGACACCACCGGGAAGATTGCGGACGGTCAGAGCTTCGACGGCGTCAACGATGACATCTCACTGGGAACCGGCTGCCTCGTGTTGTCGAGTTGGACGGTGGAGTTCTGGGTGAAGCCCAACTCTCCGGGCAACTATGAGCGGATCTTCATCCAGGGCGCCAGCGGGTGCGCCAGCCGGCAGATCATGCTCTACTGGCACACCGACCACATCGAGATCCGAACTAGCACTGGGAGCGCCGGCAATCCCCAGGCAGCGTCCCTGAGCATCACAAACGGGGTGTGGACCCACCTCACGTGGACCTCTACCGCCACCACCGGAACCCTTTACCGGAACGGCCAGTCCGGCCTGGGAACGATCACGGGCGGCAACGTGGGGGTGGACGGGGCCAACTTCATCGGCGCCCGCAACGGCGGCAATTACTGGACCGGCGACCTGGACGAGGTGCGAGTGTCCAACCTCGTTCGCTCCGCCAATTGGGTCCAGACATCCTACAACAACCAGAATTCTCCCGGCTCCTTCATCACGCTGGGTAGCGAGCAGGTGATCGACACGAGCACTCCGGCCGCCGTCACCGACCTGGCCACCGGCGTCGTGACCTCGTCATCGGTCGTCCTCAGCTGGACGGCCCCCGGCGATGACGGCAGCGCGGGCACCGCCAGCTCCTACGACGTCCGCTACTCCACGAGCACGATCACCGAGGCCAATTGGGCGTCAGCCACGCAGGCAAGCGGAGAGCCTTCCCCGCAGGTCGCGGGCAGTGCCGAGTCGTTCACGGTCACGGGGCTCAGCTCGGGCACCACGTATTACTTCGCGATCAAGACCTCGGACGAAATCCCGAACGAGAGCGCGCTCTCCAACGTGCCGAGCGCAGCCACGATCGGCGACATCGTCACGCAGACCGGGTACGCCTGGTCGGAGGACGTAACGAGCTTCACGTCGAAAGGCGACGACGTGCCGCTGGATATGCTGATCGGGACGACCTACGTCCTGGGTATCCAGGTCTCCATGACCTTGGGAGCCGCCAGCGGCGATTGGGTGCTGCAGGTGCGCGAGGACGGAGCCGGCTCGTGGCTCAACGTGTTTGCTTTGGGCGCCGGCGACAGCCCTGTGTGGGAGACGGATGCGACGCACACGTTCAGCAAGTCCAACGGTGTGGTGGTCACGACCGCGGAGTTCGGCAACGGCACGGCGCCCGCGGGCTTCACTGCCGTCGACGGCGAGTTCTCGGACGATAACAACGGCCTGACCGACGGATACGCGGGCACCGACATCTACACGGAGCTGCAGTACACAGTGAGGGCCCAGGCGGCCGCCGCGGGCCACTGGTATGAGTTCCGCGTCCTGTATAACGGGACGGTGCTGAACGCGTACGACGTGTACGCTCTGACCGAGACCTATGCGGTCAGCGTGACCCCCGACGGGAGCGACACCCTCTCTGTGCTGCCGTCCAACGGCACTCCGTCCTCATACGCCTTCAGCGTCACCAACAACTCCAACGCCACCGAAGAATTCGACCTCCTAGGCTTTCCCGGTGACACCCTCGCCACCTTCCTGACCGTCGACTCGATCACCGGGCCCAACGTAACCGGGGCGCCAGCCGTGCCCGACAGCGCCCGCATGGCCAGCGTCGCGGTCAGCGGCAGCGACAACGCCTTCGTGTGGTACAGCGTGGCCAACGTTGCTGCCGGCACGCTCGATTCCCTGTATCTCGAGGGACGTTCCGTAACCGACAACTCCGTCAGCGACTCCGGCTGGGTGTTCGTCCAAGTCATCAAGCCCAACGTGGCCACTGCCAAGGCGGTGAACCCTAGTGGAACCCAGCTACCAGGCACCAATCTCACCTACACCGTCACCATCACCAACGATGGGAGCGATGACGCTGTCAACTTGGTGATCATCGACTCGCTGGCCGTCGAGGTCCAGTTTCAGGTTAGCAGCATCGTGAACAACTTGCCGTCCGGAATCACGGTCACCGTGGAGTACTCCAACGACGGCGGAAGCACCTGGACCTACACCCCCGTCAGCACCGGCTGCGCCGCACCCGCGGGCTACGACGCGTGCGTCACCCACATCCGCTGGTCCCTCCAGAACGACTTGAGCCATGTCGCTCCGGACAACACCGGCAACGTGGAGTTCGGCGCCCGAATCAAGTAGCTACGCGTACCGCCCCGATCCACTCCAGCGACCCAGTCGCCACACCGTACTGCGTTACCAGAAGCGTTACCGTCGGGTAACGCGATCACAAAACTGAGCCATCGCGAGCCACTCCCTCCAAGCACCATAAGTAGCTGCAGTACTGCTACTTACGTGTCCATGTGGCACAGGCCTGGAGTGTGGCACAGCCCCTGCACTCAGGCAGGTTCGACGACAACAGCAACGTGGAGATACTAGTGGTTCTGAGCTGCCCGAATTGCGACAGCAACGACCGGTACGCACCGGGTGACTTCTTAGGGAACTGGGTTGTCTGCCCCAGGTGCGAAACGCCCTTCGGATGGCAGCAGACGCGGACCGATCGATATGCCGACGGCGCGATGCGGATTGCGGCCGGATCCGAAACAAAGGAGATCGAGCAATGAGGAGCTGGCGACAGGTGTGGGTTGTGGCAACGACCGCTGCCGCGCTGTGGGGCGCGCCCGCCGTTGCACAGAACGGGGAGGGTGCCGAAGCACTCGCGATTACGGCGGAAAACATCATGGCAGGCGACGCCCGCCACCAGGCGCTCGCGGAACGGGGAGGCGATCCGAACGCGCTCTTTCCCGGGGACATCGTGCACTACCGGCTGGTGTTCACGAACGTCACCGGCGCACCCGTGCGCAGGGTTGAGTTCAGGGACCCGCTTCCGGGCGGGTTGCGGTACGTGGCCGGGTCCGCGGCCTCCGATCGGGACGACATCGTGATCGAGTACTCGATCGACGGCGGAGCGTCGTTCTTGGTGCAGCCCATGATCGAGGAGATCATCGACGGCGAGCGGGTGCAGAAACCGGCGCCGCCGGAGCGATACACGGACGTCCGTTGGCGCGTGACGGGCTGGGTGCAACCCGACGCGCACGTGCTCGCGGAATTCCGGGCGGAGCTGCCTCAGGCAGTCCCTGTACTACAGACGTCTATCGAGGAGCCGGGCAACGGGCAGGCTTCCCTTCCGAGTCGATAACGCAGGCGTAGGGGGAGACAAGCATGTCGAGACTACAGAGATGGGTCCGCACCCTGGCGTTGGCCGGCATTATCGCGGCCCTGGCCGGGACGACTGCGCGGGCGCAGACGCCGGAGGGCACCGTCATCACGAACACGGCGACGGTGAACTGGACCGACGCCAACAGCAATTCGTACACCCCGGTCATCGCGAACGTGAGCGTCACGGTCGGATTCCAGGCTGGTATCGACGTGATCGCGGCGGCGGCCGCGGTGAACCCGGCGTCGCCCAGCACTGCGGACACGCTCACGTTAACGGTGCAGAACATCGGGAACGGCACCGATAGCGTGACGATCTCGGAATCGATCTCGGTTGGCGGGATCATCACCGTTACCGGCTATCGGTACGGCGTGACCACGTACGCCTCGCTGGCGGCTCTGAACACCGCGCTGTCCAGCGTGGCGATCGCGCAGGGCGCCAGCATCGCCATCAAGGTGGTCTACGACGTGGCGGCAGGACAGGGTGGTCAGCCGACCGTCTACACCATGACGGCCGCGTCGCGGCGTACACCGGCTGTGTCGGACTTCGACGCCACCACGATCACTCCAGGCGAGACGATCGCTGCGGCGGTGACGCCGGACGGTGCGCAGAACGTGCAGCAGCTGCCAAGCAACGGCACGAACTACACCTTCACCTTCACCGTGCAGAACAACGGTAACGGGCCGGAAGACTTCGATCTACTGGCGTCAAGCCCCGGTTCGGCGGTGATCAGCATCGTGTCGGTGAACGCGGTGGCCGGAGACAGCACGCAAATCAACCTGGCGTCCGGCGTGTCGACGACCATCGACGTCGTGTATTCGGTCGCCGACGTACCAGCCGGCAGCACCGACACCCTGAGCTTGCGGGCTCGCTCCGTCACGAACAGCACGATCTTCGATGACGGGTTCGCCGATCTCACGGTGATTCGCCCGTCGATCACGATTGCCAAGGACGCGTTTCGCGACGACCAGGTGACGCCCATTGGTGCCGGTACGGTCGTTCCGGGTGAGTTCATGCAGTACCGGATTACGGTCACCAATGCCGGCGACGCGAACGCATCCACCGTTCACATCGATGACCTCCTACCGGCGGAAGTGGCGTACGTGTCCAACAGTCCCGACGCCGCCGGTTGGACCATCGTGAACGCTGGGAACGACGTGGATGCAGATCTGTCCGGAACATTAGCGCCCGCCGCAAGCAGGTTCTTCTGGATCCGGGTTCAGGTCAACTAGGCGCGGTGAGTCTCCCATGCAGTCGTTCGCCGTACTGCACGGCGAGGCGGCGCAGGGGCACTGTTCCGGTCACGTGATCGGCCGGGTCCTCTGCGCGCTCGTCGCTCTGGCGCTCATCGCGCCATCGGCGGGGGCGCAGACCCCGGCCGGCACACAAATCAGTTCTCGGGCGCTGGTCAGCTACGAGGACCCGAGCGGGCTTCAGTACACCGCCGAGTCCAACACGCTCGTCTTGATCGTCGCACAAGCGGCGGGCGTGGACATCGAGGCGCCGCGCTCGACCATCGGTGACCCCGGAACTACGGTCGTATTCAGTCACACAGTCACGAATATCGGTAACGCCACCGACAGTGTAATGGTCGGTGCCACCTCGCGGGTGGGTTGGCCTACCCGCGTGCACCTGGACGCGAACGCTGACGGCGCGCTGGATGCAGGTGATCCGCAGATCGTCGGTCCTATCACTCTCTCCATGGGCGAGGCCGCGCCGTTGCTCCTGGCGGTCGACGTCCCGGGAACGGCTGCCGTCCGCGGTACGGTGGATACCATCGCCGTCACGGCGATGAGTACGACCGACGGGGCCGCATCCGATGCCCTGCAGAACGTCTTGACCATCCGCGACGTCGGGATCGTCGTTACCCTGAGCAAAGTCGTCGACCGACCGAGCGCCACGACCGGCGATATCCTGACCTATACGATCAGCTACGCCGTCGTCGGATCGGGTAAGGCCGACAGCCTCGTCATCACCGATCCAATCCCGTTGGGTACGTCCTACGTGCCCGGCACCATGCGATGGAACGCCGCGCCACTGACCGACACCGACGGCGACGACGCCGGCTTCTTCGATGTTGTCGCCAATCGCGTCGTCTTCCGACCCGGCACGGTCTTTGGCGGGGACAGCGGAACCGTCACGTTCCAGGTGCGGGTGAGCTGATGTCACACCGCGGGCGGCAGACGTGGTCTCGCGTTTTCGCGCGTCGCACCCTCGAGTCGTGTGCGCTGGCTGCGGCCGTGCTCGCGTCTACGCGGCTCCAGGCACAGACCGTCCTGTCCAATACGGCCGCGGCGACCTATGAAACGATCGCCGGGAGGGACTCGGTCGGCTCGAACACCGTCGAGACAACGCTCGTCTTTCCAGACCTCTTTGTCGAGAAGGCGCTCAGCGGTCCCAGCCTGGCGCGGATCGGAGAGGAGGTACGCTACACGATCCGCTACAGCAACGCCTCGGGCGCGGCAATCGCGCGGAATGTCGAACTGATCGACACGCTGCCGGTCGGACTCGAGTTCGTTTCCTCCCAACCGACAGCGCAAGTCGCCGGTCAGATCCTGACATGGAACCTGGGCGATATGGCGCCGGGCGACTCGTCGAGCGTTATGCTCACCGCGCGTGTGAGCGAACAGGTGCGCGATACCGTGTACGTGCGGAATATGGCGCTGCTCCTGGCACTCAACTCCAGAACAGAGGCGGCTGTCGCCGCAGGCGTTCAGTTGGTAGGCGTGTTCAGCACACAGCTCTCACTCGAAAAGTCGGCGGATGTGTTGGAGGTGGGCATCGGCGAGACCGCACCCTATACGCTGGTGTTGGAAAACACGGGATCCGCGCCAATCTCCGATCTGCGCGTTCACGATAGGCTCCCCGAAGGAGCGAGATACGCGAGAGGGAGCGTACTCGGCGCAGACTCGGTCCAGGTCGACGGGCGCCGCCTGACGCTGTTCATTGCCGGTCCGCTGGCCCCGCGCGCCCGGCATACGGTCCGCTACGCGGTGGCCGTCGTCTCCGCCGAGAGTGACGTCATCGGCAACACTGCGTACGCCACTGCCGAGGGGGAGTTCGTCCGGTCGGAGGATGTGGTGGCGTGGCTGCGTGTGCGCAGAAGCTGGCCCATGGAGACCCGCGCCGCGATCGGGAAGGTGTGGGTCGACCTGGATGGTGATGGCGGACAGGATGCCGGCGAGCCGGGCGTTGAGGGCGTGGATGTTTGGACTGACGACGGAGAGGTTGCAAGTACCGACACCGAGGGCAAGTTCTCGTTCCGCAACCTCCGGCCCGGGCGTCACGTCTTCCGGCTCGACCGAAGCACCGTGCCGGCAGCCTATGGGCTCCCGCGACAGGGCCCAACTGAAGACCTGGTCGCGTTCGACGCCGACGGCTGGACGACCCCACGTATCAACTTCCAACTCGTACCGCGTGGCGGCAGAGTCACACAGGTTCATCTCCCCGTCCCCTGGCGCTTCACAGCCCGTCCGCTCGGCGGCAGCCGTCTGGAGACCATGCAGCGCGTGGAAGACGAGCGTCCGATACCGGTTGTCCAGAACCCACTCGCGCTGGCGCGACGCCCGGCCCAGACGCTCACGGAACGGCCCGAGTGCTCCGTCGAGGTCGCCGGGTATGCCGATCCCCGTCCCATCCGGGGCGACCGGTTTCGGGACAACTGGCAACTGCCCGCTTCCCGAGCTGACTCCGCAGCCCAGCTTGTGAGCGCGCTGGGGGTCCCAGAGCCCCGGCTGACCGTGCGGGGCTCCGGCGCCACCCAGCCAGTGCCGGCGGGGACAGATCCTCTCTTGCTGAGACTGAAACGGCGTGCCGAGGGCCGGCTCATCTGTCCCAAACCGAACACGCTCGTGGCCGAGCGGCCGGTGGTTGAGTACGAGGTAC
>JAZDCY010000058.1:0-3092 GCA_036679645.1 Gemmatimonadota bacterium
CTGGCCGGTTATTTCTTCGGCCGTGGGATCCTCGAGCGTGGCCAGCGGTCCACTCTCGTCCATACCGACGGCACTGAAATCCGAGAAGACCGAGATGGACGAGACATACAGGTAACGCTCCACCGAGTTCCGTAAGAGCCCTGCGGACTGCCGTACCCAGCGCGGACGCGTTGCGGAGTTGTCCAACACGGCATCCCATGTCCCGCCCTCGAGCGCCGTCAGGTCGTCATTGCGATCGCCACGCAGCTTTTCGACCTCGGGAAACAGGTGTGGGTTAGTCCTGCCGCGGTTGAAGAGGGTCACCCGGTGACCGCGTGCCAGCGCATACTGCACCTGGTAGGGACCGATGAAGCTCGTGCCGCCGAGTATCAGAATCCGGAGTGATTTCTCCGCCCGCGGAATGGGAGCCTCGGCGCGAGCCGGACGTGCCAGCAACCCCATTCCCGCCGCACCACCTAGTCCGGCACCAAACTTCAGGAATTCTCGTCTACTCGTCGCCATGTTGGTCCCCTGAGAGAAGGCGGGAGGGCGGGAGGGCGGGAAGCCATGGACCGCTCACCGCGCACCGCGCAATGCTCCCGTCACCACTGCCACGACATCCCGTGACCGATCCCGGTTGTCCAGGTTCAACACCACCACCTGCTGCCACGTGCCGAGCACGAGCCGGGCGTCCACAATCGGGATGGCGAGGCTCGTCTTGAGGAGTGCGGAGCGGACGTGCGAGAATCCATTGCCGTCACCCCACCGGGCATTGTGTTCGTAGTTGGCATCGCGCGGTGCGATCACCTCGAGGGCCTGCCGCAGATCGGCGAGTGCGCCAGATTCGTATTCGATCGTCGTGATCGCGCCCGTCGATCCCGCAAGCTGTACCACGAGCGTGCCCGTCTCGACTCCCGTTTCGGCAACGAACGCGATCAACTCGGGCGTGATGTCCCGATGTCCGAATTCCCGGTCCAACTGGAACGTCCATACGTGGGACGCGGCGCAATCTGTCATGGATCGCTTATCATAGTAGCCTGGTGGCGGCGGGCACAGCCGCCCGTCATCTTAGCGCTCCAGCATCGAAGAGCAAGCTCAGGGGGCAGCGGACACAACAATGCGCGTGAACGGGAAGCCGCAGCGCTCGATTGCGCTGGCAGCAGACGGCTGCGCCGCCGATATCATCGATCAAACGCTGTTGCCACACGAGGTCGACGTGCGGCGCCTCGAGACGCTCGAGCAAACCGCCGAGGCCATTCGCGAGATGCGCGTCCGGGGAGCACCGTTGATTGGAGCAACAGCGGGCTTCGGAATCTGGCTCGCGATGGCTCGCGATCCGTCCAACGAATCACTCGAGCGTGCGGCCACAACGCTCCTCGGCACGCGACCCACCGCCGTGAATCTGCGCGCGGCCGTGGACGAGATGGTGACTCTGCTGCGATCGGTGCCGGTAGCGGAGCGCGCGGCTACCGCCAGCAAGCGGGCGGCCGCGTATTGCGAGGAAGACATACGCATCAACCGCGGTATCGCCACACACGGCGTGGGGCTGTTGGAGGACCTTGCCCGGCGCGCAACGCATCGACCAGTCCAGATCCTCACCCACTGCAATGCCGGTTGGCTCGCCACCGTCGACTGGGGTACGGCAACCGCACCCATATACCTCGCCCATGAGCGGGGCATCGAGCTGCATGTGTGGGTCAGCGAAACCCGGCCACGTAACCAAGGCGCCTCGCTCACTGCCTGGGAGCTGGGACACGAGGAGATCCCCCACACGGTGATCGCCGACAACGCCGCCGGTCATCTGCTGCAACGCGGGCTCGTGGATATATGCATTACGGGAACAGACCGGACCACGGCAATCGGTGACGTCTGCAACAAGATCGGGACCTACCTCAAGGCGCTCGCGGCACACGATAACGGAATCCCGTTCTACGCGGCCGTGCCGAGCCCTTCGATCGACTGGCGGCTCACCGATGGCGCTGCCATTCCGATCGAGGAACGGGACACCACTGAGGTCACGCACGTGCGGGGTATTACGGTGGAGGGCGACGTCACGTCGGTCCAGGTGACGCCGTCTGGCAGTCCGGCCTCGAACTACGGCTTCGACGTAACGCCTGCGCGCCTTGTCACCGGGCTGATTACCGAACGGGGTGTGTGCAAGGCGTCAGCCGACGGGCTGCAGGCCCTCTTTCCCGAACGCGGTTCGGCGTGAGTCGTCGACGCGTCAGATTGACCGGCACCGCCAGCCGTCTCAGGTCGTATGCGAGCGGGTCAGGTACGCGAGCCGCGCGGACAACTCGGGCTGTGTGATGCCTTCCATGGTGGGAGACATCCGGCTCAGCAGTTCCGCCAGCTTTGGACTGGCAAACGAGTAGCCTCGCCGCTGTTCCGTGAGACTGGCCCGCTTCATCAGCCGGTCCAGCCGTAGTCGCATCCCCTCGAGCCGTCGATCGACCTTGCCGTGGCTGAAGCGGTCCTCGCAGCGTTCGACGAGCAGCTCCATGTTTGCGGCCGCACGTGGCTGAAGGCGCCCCAGACCGGCAAAGCTGACCGCGTTCTGGACGACGGAGATCCGGGTCGGCGCGGCACCACCCACATAGATATCGAAGAACGGGGTAGTCTCGGCCTCGTCAAACACGTGTGGCCCGGAGACGGATTCCGTCAGACGATCACGCAACGTCAAGAACCCACTCGTCCGCTTGGGCCCGGACGTGCGCGCGGCAGCTGCTTCGCGCGGGCGGTAGAACACACCGACCATGTCTTCATCGTACGGTACCGGGATATCGGCTCCATCGACGTGAGCGACCATCCCGTCATCGGTGAAGGAGAACGATCGGACGCGTCGTTGCGGCGGCACGTTCACCAGTTCCTCGGCGGACAAAACGACAACCTTGCACCCCGCCTCACGCAGGTGCGCCGCCGCGTCTTCCATGCGAGGAGGATCGGTGTCGGCCGCCCAGATCTCGGGGATGTGATAGTTGGCTTTGGAGCGGACCTGTTCGGCGGTGAGACCGAGGTAGGAGGCAGTACGCTCCACGTCGACGCCGCTTTGCGGCGGGTTTGTCACGACAAGCGTGTGGTCAGCCATGTCGCGCGCCAAGGTAAGCGGTTCC
>JAZDCY010000059.1:0-2240 GCA_036679645.1 Gemmatimonadota bacterium
CCGGGAACGACAGGGCGAGACTATCAGCGATACGCGCGAGGTGAACGTCGGGGAGGTGTGGGAGGAGAACGAATTCTGGATAGATCTCACCTGGCGTATCGATCCGGATGGATCCCTCGGCATTCGCCAGTATGTCGAATCACGCGACCGTCCCGGGGAGCGCCTCGGGATCGACGAGTACTACGCGTACGCCTTCGAGCACTCGGTCCCCGGACTTCCCGAACGTGCGCGCGCGGAGGGGCTCACACCGCTTGCGTACATGCGTCGTTATGGGGCGTTCGAGGTGGAGTCGGGTGTCGGCGCACTACACGAACAGGAGGTCGCGCCCGACGAGCTCGAGGACATCGGGGAAACCCCGCTCGGCCGCGTCTACACGCGCACTGTCACACCGCCGTCGCCGAACATCGTGCCGCAGCCAACGCCGGAAGCGGATAACGCCGGGCGCCGACCCGTCGGCGTGCGCGTGGACGGTCAAGTTCTCCGCGGCTTCCCCACTCCGAGCGGCCGGCTGGAGTTCTATTCGGCGACGCTAGCGGAGTGGGGATGGCGGGAGTTTGCCCTGCCAGTCTACGTCCGGAGTCATGTGCATCCCGCAAATCTGCAGCGCGACAACGCCAAATGGCTGGACGAGATTGCGCACACCAACCCCCTGTGGCTGCACCCGAGCGATGCCGCGCGGCTCGCCGTCGTGACAGGGGACCTCGTGCGCGTGGAGACGGCTATTGGACACTATGTCGTAAAGGCATGGGTGACGGAGGGTATTCGACCTGGAGTCGTCGCATGCAGTCATCACATGGGCCGTTGGCGCATTGGCGCGACGGGCCAGCGCCAACTCACGGCCACGGTCGATCTGCAACACGAAGGCACGCAATGGGGTCTGCGCCGGACCGCCGGCGCGTCACCTTACTCGTCGACCGACGCTGACACCCTGCGCATCTGGTGGACCGATGTCGGCATTCATCAGAACCTCACGTTCCCCGTACACCCAGATCCGGTCTCGGGACAGCACTGCTGGCATCAGGCGGTGCGGGTACGGAAGGCAGAACCCGATGACCGACCGGGTGACGTGCGGGTCGATACCGCAAAGGCACACGAGATCTACCGGTCCTGGCTCGACAAGACGCGCCCGGCGTCCACGCATTCGCCGGACGGTACACGGCGACCGTTCTGGTTGCTCCGCCCCCTCAAGCCGCCCAAGGACGTCTTTCGTCTTCCCGAGCCCGCGACACCTGCCGGTAATCAGTAACACCGGTGTGCGGCATCGTTACCATCGGCGTACCTCCACACGGTCGAGCGCACGGGGGGTGCGCGTCATGCGAAATGCTTCCCGGGTATTGAGATCGAACTGATCGCCGGGAGCAAGGAAATAGAAGTGGCCACCCGAGTCGATTTGCCGCTCGTGGTCATAGATGGCGACGTAACCCTGCCCCATTACCTCGAACCGGTCTCCGCGCACTACGATCGCGGTGTTCTCGTCGATACCGATTCCCAGAAGCTCGGGGTGCGCCTCGATGACCTCGATGAGATCGAACTGTCCTGGTGATCGCCCATCATGACCGTGTTGGTCCGCGAGTCGCCCCGCACGAGGTACGACCCCTGAATGGTCGCCCCTGCCGATGAGCCGCCGATCACACCGCCGCGCTGCAACAACGCCCGGAGTTCTTCGTGGACCCGAGTGTTCAGATAGGCATCGGCCAAGCGCCATTGACGCCCGCCGCCAAACCACACGGCGCGCGCCCCCCTTATGGCAGCCACGAACTCCTCCGTATTCGCGATATCCCGGTCGGTCGTGTGCAACACGGTGAGGTGTGTCGCACCCTGCGCCTTGAACGGCCGGAGCCCCCGCCAGAACTGATCGTACGTGTCACCACCGCCGGCTGTGGGAATCACGACGATTGGGGCATCCGGACCACCGGCCAAATCGAGGAACCGTTGGACAATCGCGGGATCGCGCATGGCACCACCCACGATCACCAACGATCCGTTGGCGGGGCCGACCTCCTGGGCTACTACCGGCGTCGCGCAAAACGCGAGAAAAAGCACCTTCACCGCAGACCATCGCACCAATTTCACGGCTCCTCCTCTGTTGGCTGCATCACTTACGACCGCTCCATCTCCCGGTTCCCCGCCTTGCGCGGGGCCGGGCGCGTGAATAAAACAGGCGGTCTCGCTCGCAGTGTGCAACCCGGGGCGTCAGTCCGGGGTTACCGGATGCGCGCCCATGACACCACCACGCAGCA
>JAZDCY010000006.1:0-4078 GCA_036679645.1 Gemmatimonadota bacterium
CCGGTCGTAGACGACGATGGTTCCCGCGACGAGATCTCCCAGCCGCCGGTGGTGGCGCTGAAAAAACAGAAACGGCAGGCCGACGAGATAGAGATTGAATGGCTGGGCGTCGGCTATGCGGAGCAGATTGCGGATGGCAGCGGCCCCGAAGGTGACCGGATGACCGGTATCCATGACGACCCGGATGCCCAAGCGCCGCTTCCCCGGGGTCCGGCCTCCGCCTAATCCCTCGAACAGCGTGAAATACCCCCACAGGGCGGCGAACCACAACGCGATGATGATCGCGCTGACCCACCCGCCGACCACGTCGCCCGCGACCGAGCCGCCGCCGCCGAGCACCAGGACGAGTACGATGAGCAGGAGCAGCCCGACCTGGATCAGCGTGTCGAGCAGTGCGGCCGCGACGCGCGACCCGAACCCCGCCAGCTCCAGCTCGAGCACCACGTGCTCGGGGGTCTCGATCGAGATGCGCCGCGTAAGGGTCGGTTGGCTCTGTGCTCGCGTGACCGGCATCAGCGCTCCATCTTATCGTCCCACCGCTCTGTTGGCCATCGCACACCCGGGAGGCCCCATGACGCACTACGAACTTCGGCCCATGTCGGTGGGAGAGTTGATCGACGGCGCGGTCGCGATCTACCGCTCCAGGTTCCCGGTGCTCATCGCCATCGCGATCGTGACCCAGGGCGTGCCTTCTCTCCTCAGCATCTCCTCGGTCGTGCAGGGTGGCGCAGTGAGCAGCGCGTACCTGGGGCGCGAGGCGGCACTGTGGGATTCCCTCACGTATGCGCTGGGAAAGGCGTGGGCCCTGTTCGTCGCCGGGATCGTCAAATACTTCCTCATCATCGTGGGCACCTTCTTGTTCATCATTCCGGGGATCGTCGCCGCGTGTGCACTGTCGGTGGTTTCCCAGGTCGTCGTGCTCGAGTCGAAGGGAGGCGCCGGTTCGGTGGGGCGCGCGTGGGACCTCACCAAAGGGTACCGGGGCAAAGCGTTTCTCCTGGGCATCGTCGTGTTGTTCCTATTCTACCTCCCCGTCATGGCGGCCGGTTTCCTCGCCGGCGCGGTTCCATCGCTCGCGATGCTGTTCGTCGTGGCCGGCCAGCTCGTTGGGCTGCTCGTGTATCCAATCGTCGTCTGCACATTCACGCTCTACTACTACGACCTGCGCGTGCGGAAGGAGGCGTTTGACCTCGAGTTGTTGAACCGCGAGCTGACCGGCGAGTACGAGGTCCCCGCGTGATTCGCATTGCGGGATCGCCGCCAAGCCAGGACTCGGTGCGTGCGGTGCTGGACGAGGTGTTTCGGGGCGAGCAGTACCAATGGGACGTGCGCCCGAGCTTCTGGGCGTGGATTCTCGAAATGTGGTTGGACGTGATGGACTGGTTCGTCCGGTTGGAAACGACACATCCGGGCGCGTACTACGCCCTGGTCGTCGGGCTGGTCGTTCTCCTCATCGTGATCATCACACATCTCGTCTATCTCACCGTGATCGCTTTCCGCCGTCGGGATGAAGATGGCAGGGAGCGCGCGGTGCGCGCCCCGGACGTGCGGGACGCAGCGTGGTATCTGCGGGAAGCCAAGCGACTGGAGGGTGCCGGCCATTACAGCGACTCGTTGGCGTGTCGCTTTGCGGCGCTCGTCTGCTGGCTGGACCGGAAGAAGGTGATACGGGCCCACCCGTCGAAAACGCCCGCGGAGTACGTGCAGGAAGCCCGGCTTGGTCCCGGCGGTAAGGAAGTCTTCGTGGGGACCGTGCGCTGGCTCTACGATCACCTCTTCGGTGGGCGCCGGCTGGACCCGCGCGCGCTCGCGGAGTTCGATCGTCGTGCGCGGGAAGTGATGGCTCATGGACAGGGCTAAGCGCACCTGGGTGTTGCTGGGCGCGTTCACGCTGGTCCTGTTCGCAGTGGCCCTGGCCGGTCAGCGCCACTCGCCCCGCGAGCTGCGCGATCCGCGGCTCTCGGCGCATCTGTCCGGGCCGAATGGCGCGGCAGGCTTGGCGGACGCGATGCAACGGCTCGGTGTTCCCGTCGTCGAGTGGGTGCGCCCGATTTCCCGCATACCAGTCGCGGGTGCAGCAGCCGGAGAGTGGCTCGCGTTGCTGGGACTGGGTGGTGGTGTTGGGGGCGACGCGCTGCGAGAGAGTGATGTGATGGCGGCGTTGGACTGGCTGGAACGAGGTGGCGCAATCGTGATCGCGGGACGATCGCGGGTGGCGACGTGCCTTGGGTGGCGTGTCGTGAGCACTCGCAGGTTGGTCGCGATGCGCGACGACCGACTGCCGAAGAGTGGGGCACGCATCGATTGGAACACCCGCAAAGCAGCACGCACCGAAGACCGGGCCGAACGCACGGCGGTGGAACGGCGATGTGACGGGCTGAGGATGGGAAAGGCGGACGTCATGCTCCAGAACGACAACGGCGCGCCGGTCGTGGCACTCGGGTCGCTCGAAGCCGGTGGCAAGGTGTTGCTGATCGCCGATGCGAGTTATCTGACGAATGAGACGCTCAGGGAAACGCAGGTGGGGGAAGTACTGCTCCCATTGTTGCTGGCCGAGCACCCCACTCGCCTCGTGGTCGACGAATACGATCATGGCTTTGGGACCCACCCGTCGCTGCTCGGCGCGACGTGGGCCTGGGTACGGCGCGCGCCGGCCGGATGGGCAATGCTGCATCTCAGCCTGGCGGGTCTCGTTGGGCTCGTCGTGATCGGGATCCGCTTTGGGCCGGCGCTGAGCGTAATCGAGCGGCGACGACGGTCGTCGCTCGAGCACCTCGACGCGTTGGCAGTAGGCCTAGAGCGCGCCACGGCCTCGGAGACGGCCGTGGGTCTCATTGCCGGCGGTCTCCAACGTCGGCTCGGCCGGCTGAGCGGGCGCCGGCGCGCGAGCGTCGGCACACGCAACTGGCTCGACGCGCTCGCACTCTCCGCACGAACGCCTCGTGCGAAGGCAGCGGTGGGTAGGCTGGCGGAGTCGTTTTCGAACCGTGGCGATCAGGACAGGGTGCTGACCGCCGCACATGCCGTGGAGGACGTGTGGGAAGCACTGCGACCGGAGAGCAGTTCCAAGACATCCTAGGTGCGCTGCGGCGTGTCGTGCTCGGGCAGGAAACGGTGACACGTGATTGCCTGTTGGCGCTAGCGGCGGGAGGGCACGTGTTGCTCGAAGGCATGCCCGGCACGGCCAAGACGTTACTCGTGCGCACGCTCGCGCGTGCGTTGAGCGTTTCGTTCGGTCGCATCCAATTCACTCCCGATCTCATGCCGAGCGATGTGACGGGTGTGTCCGTGCTCTCCGGGGCGGGGGCGGGGGTGGGAGAGTTCGTGTTCCGTGAAGGACCGATCTTTCACGATCTAGTGCTCGCGGACGAGATCAACCGCGCGCCGGCCAAGACCCAGGCTGCGCTGCTCGAGGCAATGCAAGAGCGCACGGTGACGGTGGACGGCGTCAGCCACTCGCTGTCCTCCACGTTTACGGTGTTCGCGACACAGAACCCGATCGAGTTCGAGGGGACCTATCCTCTGCCTGAGGCGGAGCTTGATCGGTTCATGCTCAAAGTGCTCATCGACTACCCCGCCGCCGAGGTCGAGCAGGGCATCCTCGGGCGATACCTCGAAGGGTTCGAAGCCGATCAACCCGAGACGTACGGTGTGGACGCGGTTGCCGATGCGCACGTGCTAGAGGGCCTCAGGGCTGCCGCGCGTGCGGTGCGAGTGGAGCAGAGCATCACCGCTTATATCACGGCGGTCGTCAGGGCGACGCGGGAGGCGGCATCGCTCACGTTGGGCGCCAGCCCGCGTGCGGGAATAGCTCTCCTCAAGACGTCTCGCGTGCTCGCTCTTCTCGAGGGCCGGGACTATGTGATTCCGGATGACGTAAAGCAGTTGGCGCCCGCTGCGCTGCGTCATAGGGTGGCGGTGGCGCCGGAACTCGAGTTGGAAGGTGTGTCGCCCGACGCCGCGCTCAAGTCCATCCTCGAGCAGGTCGAGGTGCCGTCGTCGTAATGCTGCCCACCCGTCGGGCGCTGGTTCTCCTGGCCGCGGCCACGCCGCTCGCGCTGCTGGGTTATGTGTGGAG